>CALWQE010000117.1 GCA_944383605.1 uncultured Lachnospiraceae bacterium | reverse complement strand
AGGCTTACTTTCAGTCAGATGAAATCATTGTATGAAATCTCAGGATAAATGTCAATCTTTTCATATTATTTTTGCACTATTGTTGAATAATTGTCTGTTTTTATTGTTGAATATTATCAAATAGTGTTTGGATTTATCTAAAATCAATTTACTCTGAACATCTGCCGCCGGACAGGCGGCTTTCATTCAGGGATGCCAAATGCGCCCGCCAGTTTTTCACCTCTAGCAATGCGCTGGCTGCCGGGCGCATGCAGGCTTACTCTGAAATTCCGCCGCCGGACAGGCGGCATTTATTCAGGGACGCCAAATGCGCCCGCCAGTTTTTCATCTCTGGTAATGCGTTGGCTGCCGGGCGCATGCAGGCTTATATCAAAACCTGTCTGCACATCCTACACCGCAGAAGGACAGCCGATCATTTTTCCACATAATATATCCCGCGGAAATCAGAAGAATCTCTGATTTCCGCGGGATATGTTTTCAGCGGTTTTTGCCCGTCTTATGAACTATAAAGGTCTGGCAGATTTTCCAATCCACTCCCCGGCCAAACGCCTGTTAATATTTTCCGTATTTCTCCACTGCCTCCAGCAGCGCTTCCATATTTTCCTTCGGGCAGTCCTCCAGAGAATATCCTGTCGTAAACAGATAGCCGCCGCCCGGCGCCATAATATCCAGCGTCTCCTTCACCTTTTCATCGATCTGCTCCGGCGTGCCATAGGTGACTGTATAAGCCGGGAAGCCGCCCATCAGGCAGGCCACATCCCCCAGCTCCTTCTTCGCCAGCTGGAGATCCACTTCCTCGAAGTGGTAAATCACCTTATTCTTCGGTACTTCCTTCAGGTAAGGCAGACGGGTATTATAAGAACCTTCGGTATAAACCACCGGCGTAATATTATGATCGATCAGCGCCTCGATCCACTGGCGCAGATACGGCCAGTACAGCTCCGCATAATCTTTGTCGCTGATAAAATTGTCAAACCCTTTATGCAGCATTACCCATCCGTATTTCGACCCGGTAGACTGGCAGAAATCCAGAGTCTGGCGAATATGGATCTTCACGAACATATCCAGAGCCCGCTTTACATTATCCCGCTCCAGCACCAGATCCGGCATCATGCCGAAGGTACCCCGCAGCGTATCTCCCAGCATATCGAAGGCTGTGGCAGAGCCGCCGCCGGAAATGCTGTAATATCCCAGGGCGTTCAGCTTCTGGCTGTACTCTCCTATAATATCCATCATCCGCTGGTTTTCCTCCGCAGCCTCCAGCAGCTTCCGATAGATCGGAATATTCGCGGGAGACGACAGCAGCTGCTGGGCGCCGCCGCATATCAGCGCCACATAATCCAGATCTGCAGCGCCTTCCAGCAGACCGATGGTTCTGGGCAGATGCTTGGTCAGCCAGAAGCCTGCCGGATTCTGGAAAAATTCCTCATACTCATCATCCAGCAGCGTGGGAAATTCCACAAACTGATAGGTATTGTTCACATCCAGCCCCTTCGGATCTCCCGGCCATCTGGCGGTCTTCACATCCAGCGCCTCCAGCACCTTTGCCGGCGGAATAAAGCTACTGATATTGGCAGTATCCGTGTAAGAATACTGGGTATAAAAATCCAGCATCGCCTGGCATGCCCGCTCATGGTCGATCATACTTTCCGCCGCGGTGATGCCAGCCTTATGAATCGGATAGGTTCCTACCATCAGCACATTGGGCACCCGGTCCGGCTGCTGGTTCGCCGCCGCTGTTTCTACCCGTTTTTTCCGTTCCTCATATCTTTTCCCATAATCAATCATCATATCCCTCCCTCGTTCTGGTTTTCCCCGTTTCTCCCTGTGTTTCTGCGTTCCGTCCTTCCGCCTGCTGCCGGCATTTTTTCAGGCCGCTTTATTTCTTCCCGTAAGTACGCACCGTATCCATCAGCGCCTCTACATTTTCCGGCTTTGCCAGATCCATGCCGCAGGACGTCTCAAAAATGAAGCCGCCTCCCGCGCCGCAGATATCAATCAGGCGCTTCGCCTCATCCACCACCTGCTCTTTCGTGCCATAATCCAGCAGATATACCGGAAATCCGCCGGAGATGCAGGCCACGTCGCCCAGTATCTTCTTTGCCTGCGCCATATCCACCTCTTCAAAGTGGTATACCACCTTGCCGGCGGGAACTTCCTTCAGGCATTCCAGACGGCTGTCATACCGGCCCTCTGTGTAAATATAAGGCACCATGCCATTGTCAATAATCTCGTTGATAATCCTCTGAAGGTGGTTCCAGTAGAAGGTGCGGTAATGCTCATCGCTCATGAAGCCGTCCATGCCCTTATGAAGGGCCATAAATACATGCTTGCCGGGCATGATCTTTCCCTGCATCCGGATCATCTCCAGGACGCCCTCCAGCTGCTCCTTACAATATGCCATCACCTCATCCGGCCTCTCATAAAGATCCGCCAGCCCATCCAGCGTGCCCCTCAGAAAATCGCTGTAGCCATCATAGGGAACGCCTGCGCCGCCGGTAGCCAGCACCGGATAGCCATAAGCCTCAATATCCGCATCCAGCTGCCTCAGCAGGGGCGTCAGCGCCTCGTTCATCTCATTAATTTCCCACAGGGTTTCCATCATTTTCTTAAATTCCGGCGTGCTGACAGCCGCAGCCACAGGAGAATAGCTGTTGTAAACCCCCATATCCCGCACCTTCAGCCCTGCCAGCGGCTCCAGCAGGCCGTTTGTCCTGGGCATGCCCACATTCATGACCCAGCCGCTCCGGTCTGTGAAAAACTGTTCAAATTCATCGTCTTCCAGTACCGGGAACTCGATAAACTGATGGATGGAATTTTTATCAATCGCCGCTCCCGGCTGACCGGCCCACCGCATCGTTTTCGGCATTCCCTTTTCCAGGATCGGGCCCTGGCCCGCATATACATACCC
Organism: uncultured Lachnospiraceae bacterium; assembly: GCA_944383605.1. Classification (GTDB taxonomy): domain Bacteria; phylum Bacillota; class Clostridia; order Lachnospirales; family Lachnospiraceae; genus Paralachnospira_A. Next base: position 39,919 of record CALWQE010000117.1, on the reverse strand, counting down.
GTGGCCGAACATGGCGTCAGGCTGATAGGTATCCAGATACTGGAACAGGCTCTTCCTTGTTTTACTCAGATCCCGATCATACAGAATATCCGCCATGGTATATCCCGCCTGCAAAAAAGGATAGCACTGCACGATCGGAATGAACGGGATCGAATCCGGTTCCTTCAGCGCTATGGCGTCGTTAATCCGTTTTAACCGTTCCTGATACTTTTCCTGATTGGTCATCGTTAACCCCCTCCTTTTCACATGAACGCGGAGCCGGGCCCTCATCTCCCTTTTCCGCGCGTTTCATTTTGAAAGTCTGCCGCCGGATAGGCAGCGTTCAACGCCCCATGCGCCCGCCAGATTTTCAGCTTTGGTGATGCGTTGGCTGCCAGGCGCATGCAGGTTTGCTCTGCAAATATATTATATCAAAGCAAAATGCGTGAATCTATAGAATTACAGTACAAAGATTTCAGATAAAATACCAGTTCCTCCTGTGCATACGGGACAGAACCCCGTTCCGGCGGCCAAGCTTTCAGATTTTTTCAGCCGAAAGAGCGCAAGTCCCTGCTTCTGCTGATTGCGCTTTCCAGGCAAACCCGCATCCCTGAATGAATGCCGCCTGTCCGGCGGCAGACTTCTCTGATTCGGTTAAAAAAGGAGAAGCCCTCCCCGGTTCTTCTCCTTTTCTCCTCTGCCCGCAGGCAGCAGGTTCCGGCCTCTGCTGCCCGTCCTGGGCAGCAGAAAACGCGGAACCTCCTTGATTTCGTTAATATTTGCCGTACTTCTCCACTGCCTCCAGCAGCGCCTCCATATTTTCTTTCGGGCAGTCTCCCATGGAATATCCTGTAGAAAACAGATAGCCGCCTCCCGGCGCCACGATATCCAGGGTCTCCTTCACCTTCTGGTCGATCTGCTCCGGCGTCCCATACGTTACCGTATACACCGGGAAGCCACCCATCAGGCAGGCTACGTCTCCCAGCTCTTTTTTCGCCAGCCGCAGATCCACATCCTCGAAATGATAGATGACTTTGTTTTTCGGCACTTCCTTCAGATAAGGAAGCCTGGTGTTATAAGCTCCCTCCGTATATACCACAGGCGTAATATCATTGTCCACCAGCGCCTCGATCCACTGGCGCAGATACGGCCAATACAGCTCGCGGTAATCCTGGTCGCTGATGAAATTGTCAAATCCCTTATGGAGCATTACCCAGCCATATTTTAACCCGGCAGCCTTGCAGGCGTCCAGAGTCTGGCGGATATGTACTTTTACAAACATATCCAGAGCCCGCTTTACATTCTCTCTCTGAAGAATCAGATCCGGCATCATCCCGAAAGTTCCTCGAAGGGTATCGCCCAGCATATCAAAGGCTGTCGCCGACCCGCCGCCGGAAATGCTGTAATAGCCCAGTTCCCGTACCTTCCGGGTATATTTCGCACCGATCTCTGACATCCTCTGGTTTTCCTCCGCCGCCTCCAGCAGCTTCCGGTAAATCGGAATATAAGCCGGGGAAGCCAGCAGCCGCTGCGCGCCGCCGCAGATCAGCCCTACATAATCCAAGTCCGCCGCCCCTTCCAGCAAGCCGATGGTTCTGGGCAGATGCTTGGTCAGCCAAAAGCCTGCCGGGCTGGCAAAAAATTCTTCGTATTCATCATCCAGCAGCGTGGGAAACTCCACAAACTGATAGGTATTGTTCACGTCCAGCCCTTTCGGGTCTCCCGGCCATCTGGCGGTTTTCACGTCCAGTGCCTCCAGTACCTTGGCCGCCGGCGTAAAATTGGTAACGCTGGCAGTATCTGTACAGGTATACTGGATATAAAAATCCAGCATCGCCTGGCAGGCCCGCTCATGATCCACCATGCTTTCCGCCGCAGTAATCCCCGCCTTATGAATCGGATAGGTTCCCACCCGCAATACATTCGGCACCCGATCCGGCTCCTGGTTGGCCACAGCCGTCTCTACCCGGTTTTTCCGTTCCTCATACAGCTTTTCATAATCTGGCATAAAATCCCTCCCTTCCAGCATTCATACATCTCATTATTTTTCTGTAAATTTATTGTAACAGAATCTGATGTATGAATCTACAGCAGGAGAGTACTAAAAAATCTGAAATAGCCGCCTGATATTCGTACAAAACCTCCATGGTTTTACCTTTTGTAAAAGCAGTTTCCGCCGATCACGACATATTCCGAGTAAGGATACCCCACAGAAGACGCATAGGAATCCGAACAGAAATTCAGATAATCCCCTACATTGTTGACTCCGGCCAGCGCGTCTGCCGCCGCCTGCATCGGTGTAGACCCGGGCCCGGCCAGCAAAATTTTTTCCAGCGTCCCGCCAGGGCCTGTTCCGGCAAACTGGCCCGACTGATGGATCACATCATGGACGGAACTGGGATAACCGCTGCTGCGGGTACGGTTCAGTATCACATTGCACACCGCCAGACAGGAATCATAATGATAGCCCGCCTCCAGCTGCGCCATCGCGGCCAGCAGGTTCAGATCGTCATAAACAGATGTGTCCACTCCGTCCTCTTCTGCAGGCTCCGGCTCTGCAGTGGCTGCCGGCGTTTCTGCGGCAGCCGTTGTCTGAGGAGCCGCGGACGAAGAAGGCGGCGCTGCTTCTGTCTCAGCCTCAGTGGTTTTCGCTGCTTCTGTCTGAGCAGCTGTTGTCCGTACTGTTTCCGTTTCCGCCTCAGTGGTTCGGGCGGTTTCTGTCTGAGCCGCCGTCTCATCCTCTTCCTCCCGGCTCTCCTGAAGAGCCGCCCTGCTCTCAGCCAGCTGGATCAGTTCCCGCTCTGCATCCATAGACACAGCCTGTCCGTAATTTTGGCTAACCGTTACAAACTCAGCGTTCAGGAAACCCTCGATCCCAGAGGTATAGTCGATTCTGACCCAGCCGCCGCCCTGATCCGTGACGATAAACCACTGCCCCTCTTCCACCGTGGCGATCACATCCGCCTCTGTACTGGGGCTTTCCCGCACATTCAGCCATGTGGCCGTCACCGTAGCGATCGTTACGGAACCCTGCTCCCGGGCATAGGCTTCCGCCTCTTCTCCGGTCAGAATATAATCGTTGGATACCCAGCCGGTGACAGAACCGGACACAATCTTGCTGAAGGCCTCTCCCCGCTCCAGCAGATCCGCCGATGTGCCGTGATAAATCTTCCCGATCACTCTGGATTCCGGATCATTTTCCTCCCGGATATTCAGATATTCCCCGGCTGTAATCACAACGCGGTTTTCATAGGCCGATGTCTCCGGCTCCGTCTGCGCTTCCGTCTCCGGCTCTTCCCGGGCCGGCGCGAACACAGATTCCACGATCCGTTCCGCCGTCTGCGCGTCCATTTCCTCAAAAATCAGCCCGTTTCCCTCTCCCGGAAAGATCCCTGCCAGGCCGCTGGGCGGATATTCCTCAGCCAGCTGGTCAAACTCCCTGCCCGCCAGTATGCTGCCTGCGGTATCTGTCAGTTCCCCGGCCCCTTCCTGTTCCTTTTTCCCGTCCGGCTCCTTCACGGACACCTCAGATGGGGTTCTGGACGCAAACACGCCCAGCAGCACCTGGGACAGCAGCAGCACAGCCGCCGCTCCGGCGATTAATCCTTTGTGTTTCTTCATTTCCTTTTCTCAAACCTTTCACAATACAGGCCATTCCCGTTCTCTGATTCCTCAGCTTCGCTCCCAGCGCCCGCTGGAGCCGCAGGGCAAAACCAATCCGGTCTGGGTCACAGGAAGCCCCAGCTCTTCCGCCCGAACCGTCCCTCCATATTTCTTCTGAATTTCCAGAGACATCATATAAGACAGAACCGACGGTGCCAGCCCTGTCGTATAGGAATTAATCAGGAAAAACAGCGGCTCCTCAGACAGAAGAGAAGCGCACAGCTGTACCAGATGATAAACAGAGTCCTCAATCTTCCAGATCTCACCCTTCGGCCCCCGTCCATAGGAGGGCGGGTCCATAATAATCCCGTCATAATGATTGCCCCGGCGGATCTCCCGCTCCACAAACTTCACGCAGTCATCCACGATCCAGCGGACAGGCGCATCCTCCAGCCCGGAGGAGCGGGCGTTTTCCCTGGCCCAGGTCACCATGCCCTTCGAAGCGTCCACATGGGTTACTGCTGCGCCTGCCTTTGCCGCCGCCAGCGTAGCGCCGCCGGTGTAGGCAAACAGGTTCAGCACCTTTACCGGCCGTCCCGCCCCGGCGATCAGGCCGCCAAACCAGTCCCAGTTGGCCGCCTGTTCCGGGAAAAGGCCTGTATGCTTGAAACTGAAGGGCTTCAGCTGAAAGGTCAGCTCCCGGTAATGAATGGCCCACTGCTGGGGCAGGTCAAAAAATTCCCATTCGCCCCCTCCCCTGGAGCTGCGGTGATAATGGGCGTTCCGCTTCTTCCATCCTCTATGTACTCTGAGCGTATCCCAGATCACCTGGGGATCCGGCCGAACCAGCAGATAATCTCCCCACCGCTCCAGCTTCTCCCCATGGGAGGTATCAATCACTTCATAGTCTTTCCATCCGTCTGCAATCCACATAAAATCCTACCAATCCTTTAAATCACATTTTCCAGGTTTATTATAGCCCATGGCAAAACTGCCCGTCAACCGCCCCGGATGAAGAAAATAGCCCCAAAGGCCTGTCGCCCCTCCGGCAGTTATGCTATAATAAATGTTATCATACTTTGCCGCAAGAAAGGAGCTGCCATATGGCATTTATCAGCGTATTTGACGTACTCGGCCCCAACATGATCGGGCCTTCCAGCTCTCATACCGCCGGCGCCTGTTCCATCGCCCTCCTGGCGCAGAAAATGGCTCCCGGCCCGCTGGCGTCCGTTGCCTTTACACTATACGGTTCCTTCGCCCGCACCTATAAAGGCCATGGAACAGACCTGGCCCTTCTGGGCGGCATTATGGGATTTGCCACAGATGACCGCCGCATCCCTGATTCTTTCCGGATCGCCCGGGAACAGGGCCTCGCTTTCCAGTTTACGGTCAACCAGGAGGAGGAAGAAATCTATCCCAACACAGTAGACATCCATATGGTCACACGGGAGGGGAAAACCCTGACCGTCCGCGGAGAATCGCTGGGCGGCGGAAAGGTGCGGATCACCAGGATCAACCAGGTCGACGTGGACTTTTCCGGCGAATACAGCACCCTGATCGTCATTCATCACGACAGGCCCGGCGTAGTCGCCCATATCACCCGATGCCTCAGCGACCAAAATATCAATATCGCTTTCATGAAGCTTTTCCGGGAGGCCCGGGGACAGACCGCATACTGTATCGTTGAATCTGATGGCAGGCTGCCGGAAAACATCGCCGGCCGCATACGGGAAAACGCCTTTGTAAATGACGTGATGCTGGTGCAGCCTGCCTGAAGGCCCCTGCTGCCGGCATCCCTTCCCCAGACAGGCCAGCCGTCACAAAAAAACCGGATCAAAGAGGTGACAGATTATGGACTTTAAAAACGGAGCGGAGCTTCTGGAGCTCTGCCAGCAATATCACTGCCCCATTTCCGAAATTATGAAAAAGCGGGAGTGGGAGCTGAGCGAAGCCAGGCCGGAAGAAATCAGCGCAAAAATGAAAACAGCCTGGAATATTATGAAAGAATCCGCCCTTACCCCCATCAGCCAGCCCCGGAAATCGATCGGCGGACTGATCGGCGGAGAGGCCCATCTGCTGAACCGGCGGCGGGAAGCCGGAAAATCCATCTGCGGCAGCGTCCTCTCCCGGGCCATCACCTACGCCTGCGCCGTCCTGGAGGTCAATACCTCCATGGGGCTGATCGTGGCCGCTCCCACCGCCGGTTCCTCCGGTATTATCCCCGGCGTCCTGCTGGCATTAAAAGAGGAATACGGTTTCTCTGACAGCGCGGTCGAAAATGCGCTGTTTAACGCGGGCGCCATCGGCTATCTGGCTATGCGCAACGCTACCGTGGCAGGCGCCGTGGGCGGCTGCCAGGCTGAAACCGGCGTTGCCTCCGCCATGGCAGCCTCCGCTGCCGCAGAACTGATGGGCGGAAGCCCCCAGCAGTGCCTGTGTGCCGCTTCTATCGTTATGATGAATACACTGGGGCTGGTCTGCGACCCGGTAGGCGGACTGGTGGAATGTCCCTGCCAGGCCCGCAACGCCTCCGGCGCGGCCAACGCTCTTACCGCCGCCGAGATGGCGCTGAGCGGCATACGCCAGCTCATCCCCTTCGATGAAATGCTGGCGGCCATGTATGCAGTAGGCAAAAAAATGCCCCCGGAGCTGCGCGAAACAGCCCTCGGGGGATGCGCCGCCACGCCTGCGGGCTGCGCCTTCAGCTGTCAGAAGAAATGACAGCCGTTATGCCTTACTTTTTTCTCTCCCCGGCCCGAACCGGAAATATACGATAAAGGACATGATAACCGTCAGCGTATCCGCCGTTACCTGCGACCATACAATGCCGTACATCCCAAAGATTCTGTTCAGAATAAACAGCATGGGGATATTAAATACCAGCCACCTGGTCACGCCCAGTCCCAGAGAAACATGGCCCTTTCCAAAGGCCTGGAACAAATACACAGTAAAAAAGCTGAGAAACATCAGCGGCGTAGCCAGTACCCGAATCCGAAGGAAGCTGGAGGCCATCTCCACCGTCTGGGCGTCCGCGATAAACAGATGGGTAAACTGAACGGCAAACAGCTCATACAAAATAATGCTGACAACCGCCACCCCAATGCCCACTCCCCGGGCCAGCCGTATGGTATCCTTCATCCGTTTTGTTTTTCCGGCGGCATAATTGTAGGCCACCAGAGGCATCATACCCTGACAGATACCGATCCCCACATTCAGCGGGAACCGTTCCACCTTCAGCACAATGCCGATTGCCGCCAGCGCCAGGTCATGGTAGGAAACCATCAGCTTATCGATAATGACATAATCCAGGTCAAACAGGAGCGAGGAGATCGCTGACGGGATTCCCACGCCAAATACCGCCAGGATGCTGGCTTTGCTGGCCATGCCGTTTTTCACGCTGAAAGTAATCACCGACTGGCTGCCCATCCGGATCAGCACCACAACAAAATACAGGCAGGCGATACAGTTGGACAGACAGGTGGCCACGCCTGCGCCCAGCACCTCATACCCGTCCGGCATAATCAGAAACATAAAAATCGGATCCAGGATAATATTCAGAACGCCTCCCAGCACAATACCGGTTCCCGCTTCTCCCGACCGGCCCACACTCCGGATCAGATTGGACAGAACATTAGACAGAACTGTCGGGACTCCGCCGAACACAATCACGCAGAACGCATACTGCCTGGCATACTGGTAGGTGTTCTCCCCTGCTCCCAGCAAGCTGAGCACAGGCCGCATAAAAACAGCCATCCCTACGGAAAACAGCGCCGCGATCAGAACCGCCAGATACAGGGAAAAGGCGCTTACCCGTCTGGCCTCGTCTTTTTTCCCCTGTCCCAGCAGCCTGGAAATCAGGGCTCCGCCGCCGATTCCTGCCAGTCCCGACAGGCAGAGCGTAATATTGAATACCGGAAGAATCAGGGACGTCCCCGCCACCATATAAGGATTGCCAGTCTGCCCCACATAAAATGTATCTGCCATGTTATAAATCAGCACAATCAGCTGGCTGATCACCGCAGGGACCACCATAGTCCGCAGCGCCGCAGGCACAGGCATACTGCTGAAAATCTCCTCCCGGCTCGCCTTCGCAGTTTTTTTCATTTTATCACCTTTTCTTCCTCTGTGTTTACTCTGAAAATCTGCCGCTGAATAGGCGGCGTCCATTTAGGGATGCCAAATGCGCCCGCCAGATTTTCATCTCTGGTGGTACGTCAGCTGCCGGGCGCATGCAGGTTTACTCTGAACATCCGCCGCCGATTAGGCGGCGTTAATTCAGGGATGCCAAATGCGCCCGCCGGATTTTCATCTCTGGTGGTGCGTCCGCTGCCGGGCGCATGCAGGTTTTTCTCATAATATGCTCTTTCCTATGGTTCTTCCCTGTAAACCGCTTTGTTTTCCCGGTGCTTTACCAATTCAGGAGCCGCCTGCGCCCTTCTCTTATCTGATGAAATTGGTTTTTACCGCCGGCTCCTTCTCCGGCAGCCCATATTTTTCTTTCCCCAAAGCGATGCTCTTCATTAAGAAGGCCATATTTCTCGCCAGCGTCCGCATCATCTGAAGCCCTTCCCCGTCCTGGGCAGCCTCCCCCGGCGCGGCGCCATGGATGCCGTTCCAGTACTGGCCGGACGCCACCGGCATACCGGAAATGGTAAAAAACTTATTCAGCTCGTCAAAAGTGGCTGTCAGGCCGCCCCGGCGGGCCGCCGCCACAGCCGCTCCCACCTTCATGGTTTTGTCAAAGGAGGTGCTGTAAAACAGCCTGGTCAGAAACGCGGTCAAGGTGGCGTTCGCCCCGCCGTAATATACCGGACTGCCCACCACCAGGCCGTCGCAGGCTTCAAATTTTTCCGCCGCCTCATTGACGCCATCGTCAAAAACGCATTTTCCTTTTTTCCTGCAGCCCATGCAGCCTACGCAGCTGCGGACCGGCTGACCGCCGATCTGCAGCAGTTCTGTCTCTATGCCTTCTTCCTGAAAAATTTTCTCCATCTCATGGAGAGCAATATAAACATTCCCCTCTTTAAAAGGACTCCCGTTAATCATTAATACCTTCATGATCTGTCACCTATTTTTTGCTGTTATTTTCTTTTTGCCTTTTTCCAGCCTCATCTGCCGCGGCTTACGGGCAAAACCGGGGCTTGCCCGTAAGCCGGGCAGAAGAAGCAGAAAACGGATTACCGGTACATCTCCATGCTGTACCGGAAGACTTCCTTCACAATGATTTCATTTACATGGGCGTTCTGCGCGGCATAGGATACCATCAGGCCGCCTCCCTGCCCATAAGTGTCCAGGTAATTTCTCACATAAGCGAGGATTTCCTCATCGGAAACGCCGGGCCGGGCCACATACATCGGATCCATCGGAATCTGAAGAGGAAGCCGGTTTCCGTACTCGCCCTTGATTTTCACCAGATCATTCATCGTCTGGGCCTCCCACATATCCGCGCCCAGCTCCACCATCTGAGGCACTAACGTCTCTACTTTGCCGCAGGAATGATAATCAATATATTTTCCCCTGGAATGGGCAAAGTCTGTGATCCGCTTCATTGGCTCAAACAGATACTCCCGGTACATTTCCGGAGAGATAAAGGTGCTGATCTGGGTGCCCCAGTCGTCGCTGTTGATAAAAGCGTCAAAAGGCGCCCATTCCCGGATCACTTTATCCATCAGGGCGATCTTATAATCCGCCATCCGGTTAAAATACCGTTTCGCCGATTCCGGCTCTTCAATCAGGAAGCAAAGCACATCCGTAGGATTGCAGATAGACAGCAGCCGCTCAAACAGGCCGTCCTGAAGCAGATAAAAGGTCAGCTTATCCGGATCGATCATCTTCTCTGCCTCTTCCGCGCCCACCGAAAAATCCATAGCGTCCAGGTCGGGAAAGATCATTTTCTCTTCCCATTCCAGCGGATCCTTCAGAATAAACGTATCCGGCGTCACCATCTGGCCGCCTACCACATCCACATATGTCCAGCTGACTCCGAACCAGTCCAGCCCTGACTGGCCAAAGGCCGGCCGGTCATTGTCATGGGGGCAGAAGGTCATCCCCTTCTCCTGCAGCATATTCGGCGCCCAGACCGGTTTTTTCTTATCCAGCACCAGCTTCAGATTTTCCTTCGGCGATATGGGATAATCCAGTTTCACCACGGGAAAGGGCTCGCTGCTTCTCTTGCCCATAATAAAAGTTTCTTTCTTCTCCATTAAAACACCTCCCAATAAAAAGCGCTGTAAGCGGGCAGCAGGCTTCCGCCGCCGAAATCATGAACTTCTCCGCTGAGCAGATCTCTGGCCCGGCCTGCCTGGGCGTCAAAATGGGCCATATAATCATTTTCATCCGCATTGACTGCCACCAGGATCTGCTGGTTTCCATATTTCCGCTCGATAATCAGCTGCCGGTTGGTCATCATGGCAATCCGGAAATCCCCATAGCACAGAGCCGGGCTGTTCCTGTGGGCATGGGCGCACATGCTGATCATCTCTGTCAGGCTGTTCCACTCCGGCTCTTCAAAGGAAGGCCGCAGGGCGCTGTCTCCCTGGCTCTTTTCCCCCTTTGCGCCCCATTCGCTCCCGTAATAAACGCAGGGAATGCCGGGCATGGCAAAAAGCAGAGCGTACAGCAGCGGCAGATGCTTCGGATTATGCAGTTCGCTGGCCACGCGGGTGACGTCATGGTTATCGGCAAAGGACAGCAGATGCTTTCCCCGGTACAGGCACCATGGCTCGCTGCCAAACTGGCGCTGCAAAGAATGGCCGATTTCAAACAGGTTCATACTGTTAAAGCTGGAATACAGCCCCTTATAGCACTCATAATTGGTGGCGCTGTGAAGCATCTCATCATTCACCAGCCGGTTATAATCCCCGTGAATCATCTCGCCCAGCAGGAAAAATTCCGGGTTTTTCTCCAGACAGTACCGATGCAGCTCCTTCAGGAACTCCGGCGCCACCATATAGGCCACGTCCAGCCGGAGGCCGTCGATCTGATAGCGATCCATCCACTCCCCGATGCAGCGGAACAGGTATTCCTTTACCTGGGGGTGATAGAGATTCAGCTTCACCAGCTCATAATGTCCTTCCCAGCCATCGTACCAGAGGCCGTCCCGGTATCCGCTGTCGCCGTTAAAGTCTATAAAAAACCAGTCCTTATAGGGAGAATGCTCTCTGTTTTTCAGCACATCCTGAAATGCCCAGAACCCTCTTCCCACATGGTGGAATACGCCGTCAAACACCACCCGGATTCCCGCTTCATGGAGCTGGGCGCACACCTTCTCCAAATCCTCATTGGTTCCCAGCCGGCAGTCCAGCGTCAGAAAGTCCCTAGTATCGTATCCATGGGCATCCGACTGAAAGAACGGGCAGAAATATACCGCGTTAACGCCCAGCTTCACCATATGAGGAATCCACCCGCTCAGCTTCTCAAGCCTGTGAACCACCACGCCGTCATTGCGTTCCGGCGCCTGGCAGAAGCCAAATAAATTCATCTGATAAAATACGCTTTCTTCATACCACATATTTCCCTCCTTCTTGACGCATATGCCGCGTCATTCAGGCGATTTGGATCGAATCCTCCAAATTTTACGCCTTATTTTTTTCTGATCCGGTCTGCCGCCCAGGAACAAAGTATCAGCAGCCCCACATAAACCGGGATAACAGCATACCGAACCCAGCCCTGCACCTCGATTCCGGTCAGCTTCAGCAGCAGCGCCAGAATCGCCAGCGCCGCCACTGCGCCTGCGCCCAGAGACAGGAAATCGCCTTCTTCATGATTTTTGTCCATTGTAACCTCCTGTAAATATTATAACGTTTCCGAACAGTTTTTTCCACTTTTTTGCGTTACTTTTTCCCCCTTTGCCCTGTCTGTGTCATAAAAAAGAATCCTGCGGAGCATTTTTGTTGCATAGGGAACGCAGTTTCCTGTGAAAGCACAAAAATGCCCTGCAAGAGACAGATGGGGCCTTGCCGGGCTTCCCAATCTGCCCCTTACAGGGCATCGTGTACAGCGCTTGTTTTAATATTTCTTTCTTCCCACGGCATAATTCAGGATAATCAGCAGCGTTGCCGTGATCACCACGCAGATCAGTGCCATGGCCATGGCGACTGAGGCGCTTCCTTGCTCAAATTCCTTCACGATAAAGGTAGATACCGTCTGGACATTGGGAGGGGAAATCAGGCTGGCTGCTACCAGCTCCCGAAATACAATGATGAAAATCATCATCCACCCCTGCATCACGCCCCGCATAATCAGCGGCAGCGTCACATGCCGCATGACATAAAACCGGCTTCCGCCGCATATGGTTCCCGCTTCCACCAGGGAATCTCCCATCTGCATATAGGCCGAGCTGACATACTGAATCGTATAGGGCAAAAACATGACCACATACACCAGCACCATAAATCCAATGGTATTATACAGCGGCAGAATATCATAAATCTTATTCCAGAACAGCATCAGGCCGATTACCAGGACAATATTAGGCAGCATCTCCGGCAGCAGCCCTTCGCCCTCGATGATCTTTTTCCATTTTCCCGCCTTTTTGATCGTTACCACAATCAGCGTTCCCAGCACGCTGGCCACCGTAGCCGAAACCACCGCCAGCGTGGTGCTGGTCAGCAGCGCTTCCCAGCCCTTGCTGTTTTTGGTAAACAGCTCCACATAATGCTGGAAGGTAAAATTGCCTGCCGCCAGCCCGTAGCCCCGCAGCTTAATCAGCGAGGTGGCCAGCACAGAGAAATAGGGCACGCCCACAGAGACCAATATGATCAGAGCGATATAGACGCCGCCGATGATTTCAGCCGCCCTGCTGCAGCTGTACAGGCTTTCCTTTTTTCCTTTCCCGCCTACCAGGCTGTAAGTATGCTTTGAGGTGATATAGCTCTGGAAAAGCCACATCGTCATACAGATCAGCACCAGCACGCTGGACAGGCTGGAGGCCTTTCCAAAATCAATGGGCGCCGTGGAGGCATACCGATGGATATCTGTCGTAAAGACATAAAAGCCAATCCGGTTGCCCAGAGTAGAAGGCGTGCCGTATTCTGACAGCACCTTGACGAACACCAGCAGCATGGCGATGGCATAATTTCCCGTCAGCAGCGGAAGCATAACCTTTCTCAGCCGGCAGAAAAACCCTGCTCCGCTGACAGCGGCGCTTTCTTCCAGATTGACGCCGATATTCAGAATCGCGTTTTTCAGCATCGTCGTCATAAAAGGAAAAACGTTAAAGGTCATTGCCAGCACCAGGCCCCCCAGAGAGAAAAAGTTCTCTGAAAAGCTTCCCGTCCAGGGAAATAGCTGCTGGAACAGCCCCCGCTTCTGCATGAAAAGAATCCAGCCCATTGACGCAATATAAGGCGGCGTCATAAAGGGAATCATCAAAACGATATCCAGCCATTTCCATCGGGCGAATTTCGTCCTGGCCAGCAGAAAAGCCAGCGGGGTAGAGATTACCGTCGATACGATCACGACCAGAAATCCCAGAAGCAGGGAGTTGGTAATCGTTGTAATATTTTCGCTGTCTCCAATTGTCTGCAGGGCATTGCTAAAATCAAAGCGGCCATCTACAATGACCGCTTCGCCGAATACAGTAACAACTGGAAGTATGATTAAGGCAAACAGCACCACAAAGATTGTAAAATAAACGATTCTTTGCTTTCCATTTATTGCTTTGCTCACTTCCCGCTACCTCTCTTTACTGACAGAGTTCGTTTAATTTCGCCGCAATCTCGCCGGAATTGTCCATCATCACATTCCAGTCCAGATTTTCAAAGGTGGGGATATCCGCCACGTTGGTACGGTTTTCACAGGTGATGTCGCTTCTTCCGGGAAGCAGGTACGCCTCCGCCACCATCTGCTGCGCTTCATCTGACATCAGATAATCCACAAATGCCTTGGCGTTTTCTACGTTCTGGCTGGTATTGAGGATCATGGCAGGTCTGGGATTAATCACTGTTCCGGAAGCCGGATAGTAGATCGCCAGAGGCTCGCCCTTTTCGATATTGGAATAAGCATTGTAGTCCACGCCCGCTACCAGGATCGCCTTCTCGCCGGTCGTAACCGTCTCCAGCGCCGCCTTGTTGGCGCCTGCTACCATCATGCCGTTGGCAGCCATTCCTTCCCAGGCAGTCCAGTCATTATCTGTGGCGCACATATAGCCTGCCAGAAAATCCTTGCAGGAACCGGATTTTTCCGGATCGGGAATCGCCAGCATATCCTGATACTGAGGATCTGCCAGGTCGGACCAGTCAGCGTCCAGGCTTTCAATCAGCGTTGTATTATAAATGACGCCCAGAGCGGATGCACTTGTGCCGAACAGCATCGAGTCCTCGTCTACCCATCCGTCATACAGCTTATCGGCGTTTTCCGCTTCGGGATAACTCATCAGCTGTCCGGTTTCCTTCATTGCCAGGCCGTCAGACCAGGAAGCCAGTACGACTACATCTGCAATCGGGTTATCCTTCTCAGCCTCCAGACGCGCCTGGATCTCTCCGGTCGTGCCTTCAAACAGCTCCACCTTAACCCCTGTCTTTGCCTCAAAGCCCTCGATATAAGCCGTGTTCAGGTCAGTGGGGCTGGGCATATATACGGTTACGCTGCCGCTCAGCTCTGTTCCCTCGCCGGATTCTTCCGCTCCCTCTGCGGCGCCGGCGCTGTTTTCCTCCTGAGCAGCCGTCTGCGCTCCGGCAGTTTCTTCCTCTGTGCTGCCGCAAGCGGTCAGGCTCATAATCATAGCGGCAGACAACAATGTCACAAGCAATTTCTTACCCATTTTTTCCTCCTTCTTGACGCACCCGCTGCGTCATCCAGGTCGATTTGGAAATTTCCATCTCACTGAAATGTTACAATTTTGTCTTCATTTATATAAACAGATACGTTGGTTCCCGTCTGATATTTTTCCGGCGATTCCATCGTCCACTGTTTTCCGTCGGCGTCAAGAAACAGCTGATAGTTTTCCCCTAAGAACTGTACGCCGGTTACTACCGCCGGATATGTCCGGCATCCTTCCGTCTTTTTCAGGCTGGCCGCTTCCGGGCGGAACATGGCCTGATTGCCCAGCCAGTTGGATTTTCCGATAAATTTCGCCGTAAATGGCGTAGCCGGTTTCTGATAGATATCCTCCGGCGCTCCCTCCTGCTCGATCAGTCCCTGGTTCAGCACGATAATGCGGTCGCTCATGCTCATGGCCTCCATCTGATCGTGGGTGACAAAAACCGCCGTCACACCCATCTCTCCGGTCAGCCGCTTGATCTCAACCCGCATCTCATCCCGCAGAATCGCATCCAGGGCAGACAAAGGCTCGTCAAAAAGAATGCAGTCCGGCTTCGTCACAATCGCTCTGGCAAAGCCCACCCGCTGCTGCTGGCCGCCAGACAGCTGCGAAGGATACCGGTTTCTGAAATCAGACAGCTGGACTGCCGCCAGCGCCTCCATCACCCGTTTTTCCAGATCCGCCGTATCCTTTCTCGCCCGCAGGCCAAAGGCCACATTTTCAAAAACGCTTAAATGGGGCCAAAGGGCGAAATCCTGGAATACAAAACCGATATTCCTTTTCTCCGGCGGAACATTGATTTTCTTTTCGCTGGAAAAGACGCATACATCGTCAAAAAAGATTTCGCCGCCTGTGGGATTTTCCAGCCCGGCAATCATCCGCAGGATCGTTGTCTTGCCGCAGCCGGAGGGGCCCAGCAGCGTCGTAAACGCCTGATCCTCAAGCTCCAGGTTCAGATCCCGGATCACCTCTGCTTTATCATAAGATTTAAAGATATGCTTCATCGTAATTTTCATAAATACACACCTCACCTGATATAAGCATAGCCGTCCATTGTAAAATTTACAGTGGGCATTTTGTTAAGTTTGAGTTAACTTATTCCTTCTATTGTAAAGTCTGTGCTGTTTTTGTAAAATGTATGTAAAAAGGGGGAAGGAATGATTCCGCGAATCACTCCTTCCCCTGTACAGGCTATCTGCTTTCCGGCAGCTCCTTTGCCGGCGTCTGGCCAAACAGCCGCTGCTTGCGCCCGATCATCTCGCCGGTCCGCCGGATATATTCATCCACATTTTTCACATTATCTGCCCGTTCGATTCTGACCGTTCCCTTATGGGGACCCTCCTTGGGCCTCCACACCCGCTTGGTAGTCGCGCCTGCACCTAAGGCCAAGATACTCTGTTTTTCCTCCATAATCAGAATATTGTAGACGCCGGCCTTTCCGGGGCGGGCATAGCCTACGTTCTCCAGGTTTCCGGCCATATTTTTCTGCCGGTAAAGATAGTAGGGAGACATGCCCATCTGCGCTGCATACCGGGCTGTCAGCTCCATCATCTCTGCGCTGTTTTCCATCCGCATCCCGGCATACTGCTCCCACTGAAGATTCAGCCGGGAAGCCCGCTTCAGCGCCAGGGAATGTACGGTCAGATTATCCGGATTCAGGGCCAGGACAGCCTTCAGAGTGTCCTCCACATCCCGGGCCGTCTCCTGGGGCAGCCCCAGGATCAGATCCATATTAATATTATCAAAGCCCATCCGCCGCGCCAGATGAAAGGCTTCCTCTGTTTCCTCCACTGTATGCCGCCTGCCGATCAGATCCAGGGTAGACTGCTTCATCGTCTGAGGATTGATGGAGATCCGGTCTACCGGGAACCGGCGGATGGCGTCCAGCTTTTCCTCTGTGATGCTGTCCGGCCTTCCTGCTTCTACCGTCCACTCCCGCAGATCCCCCAGGGAAAAGCTGGCCTCCAGTTTTCCCAGCAGCCGCTCCAGCTGGGCCGGAGTCAGGGTGGTGGGCGTCCCGCCGCCAATATAAATCGCGTTCAGCTTCCTGTCCCGGAAGGCTTCCGCCGTATAGGCAATCTCCTGAAACAGGCTGTCCAGATATTCATCTACTCTCTCTTCCCACCGGGACAGAGGGAAGGAGGTAAAGGAACAGTACAGACAGGTAGTGGGGCAGAAGGGAATGCCCACATACAGGCTGTAGCCCCGGTCATAGTCGATCTGCTTCAGAATTTCCCTCTCCCTGTGGGCGATCTGGATGCTCAGCCGGGTTTTCTCCTCGCTGGT
The DNA here is from genome assembly GCA_944383605.1 of uncultured Lachnospiraceae bacterium. GTDB lineage: Bacteria > Bacillota > Clostridia > Lachnospirales > Lachnospiraceae > Paralachnospira_A. The sequence continues at coordinate 23,289 of CALWQE010000117.1, read as the reverse complement.
ATAATATTCCCCTTCCATATAGGCCCGGATCTCTTCATCCGAACAGCCCTCTTCCAGCATGGCCATGGGAATTTTCGTAGGACGGATGCCGGTCAGCGTTCCCCAGGGCAGCTCCCGCCCCGTATCCTGGCGAAGCATCTGATACAGCAGCCGCTTCAGCGCCGATTTCTTCCGGCTCCTGTCCATCCCGGCAGTTTCTGCCCGGCGGGTTTCCTCCCGCCCGTCCTGCCGCCGGAAAGTTACCGTAATGCCATCCGCCTCATAAAGAAACCGCAGGCTTCTGTCGCATCCCTCTTCCGTTCCCACCGTAACCGGCTCTCCCGGATAAAAGGAAGTGAGCAGCCCGCGGATGTCATATTCGAAATTTTCATCATTGGTAAAAATCAGGCCGGTCATTTAAAAGGCTCCTTTACTCAAAGGGTTATATGTCCGCTCATGTCCGATGGTAGTTTCCTCCTGATGCCCGGGATAAACGACCACATCCTCCGGCAGGGGCAGCAGCTGTTCATTAATCGACCAGGCGATCTCCCGTCCGCTGGCTGTGGGCAGATCTGTCCGCCCATAAGATTCGCAAAACAGGGTATCGCCGCAGAACAGAGCCTTTTCCGCTTCGATGTAGTAGGAAACCCCGCCTGCCGTATGGCCGGGCGTAAAAATAGCCTGAATCGCAAAGCCAGCCATCTCAAAGGTTTCCCCGTCCTTTAACCACACATCCGCTCTGATGCTGGTAGGACGGCCGATCCAGGCGCCGGACAGATTCATCTGGCTGTCCGCCAGCAGCTCCCGCTCTTTTTCATGGGCATAAATCGGAACGGCAAATTCCTGTTTCAGCTCCGGCACAGCCAGCATATGGTCAAAATGGCCGTGGGTCAGCAGGATACCCTTCAGCTCCAGCTTCTGCTCCCGGATCACACTGGAAATCTGCCTGGCCCCGTCGCCCGGGTCCACGACAAAGGCCTCTCTGCTGTCATCGTTGTATGCCAGGTAGCAGTTGGTCATCACCATCCCCACCAGCAGCCTGATTACTTTTAATTCTCCCATTGGTTCCTCCTTATCCGTCTCCCTGATCCGGCTAATTGCCGGCACGCTCAATGTCAATCACGCTCTCCACCTTCATCAGCTTATCGATCAGCTGATTCAGCTCCTCCACGCCTTTTGTGTCAAAGGTCATGGTAATGGTGGCCTTCCCCTGTTTGCTGGTACGCACATTCATAGAAGTAATGTCAATCTTCCGCTCTGTAAAAATCTTGGAGACATCCACAAAAATACCGATTCTGTTGTGGGCGTAGATGACGATTTCCGCAGTAAACAGCTCTGTATCTGACCCGGATTCCGGCTGCTCCCACTCGGCGTCGATCAGCCGGGCCCGCTCCATCTCCGGCAGGTTCAGAATGTTAATACAGTCGGTACGGTGAATGGAAATGCCTCTGCCTCTGGTCACAAAGCCGATGATTTCATCTCCCGGCACCGGATTGCAGCATCTGGAACAGCGGACAGACAGATCGTGAAGTCCCTTTACCACAATGCCGGTATGGGCCTTTCCCTTGGCCGCCCTGGCGGCTGCCGCTGATACGGACGCTACGGAAGCAGGCGAAGCGGTGGACGATTCCAGGCTCTCCAGGACTGCCGCGTCTGTCAGCTTGGCATTTTTCTTGTCATATTCCTCCTGCAGCTTATTGATAACCTGGCCTTCCTTCAGGCCGCCGTGTCCGATGGCTGCCAGGAGGGCGTCCCAGTCCCGGAAGCCGTATTTGCGCAGTACCTTATCGATCAGCTCCGGCTTTGCAATATCTGAAAAGCTGATGCTTCTGGACTTACAGTATTTGTCTACCAGCTCCTTGCCCTTCAGGATATTTTCTTCCTTGAACTGTGACTTGAACCACTGGTTGATCTTATTTCTGGCCTGAGAGCTTTTTACGATTTTCAGCCAGTCCCGGCTGGGCCCTTTGGAATTTTGGGAGGTGATGATCTCCACCCGGTCTCCGGTCTGCAGAATGTACTCGATGGGAACCAGCTTCCCGTTGACTCTGGCCCCTACCATCCGGTTTCCTACCGCACTGTGAATGCTGTAGGCAAAATCAATGGTGCTGGAGCCCACCGGCAGGGTTTTCACATCGCCGGAAGGCGTAAAGCAATATACGCTGTCAGAGAAGAGATCCAGATCGTTTTTAATGGAGCTCATAAACTCCTTATTGTCTGACATATCCCGCTGCCACTCCAGGATCTGGCGCAGCCAGCTCAGCTTCTCCGCCTCGCTCTCAGAAATGTTTTTCCCTGACGCCCCTTCCTTATACTTCCAGTGGGCTGCGATACCGTATTCTGCTGTACGGTGCATATCCCAGGTGCGGATCTGGATCTCAAAGGGCTGGCCGGTGCTGCCGATCAGGGTCGTATGGAGAGACTGGTACATATTGGGCTTGGGCATGGCGATATAATCTTTAAACCGTCCCGGAATCGGCTTATACATCTCGTGGATCACGCCCAGAGCCGCGTAGCAGTCCTTTACCGTATCTACGATAATCCGGACTGCAAACAGATCGTAAATCTGATCCAGCGTTTTATCCTGATTCACCATCTTCCGGTATATGCTAAAAAAATGCTTGACCCTCCCGGATACCTCCGCCTTAATGGACGCCTTGCGCATATGCTCGCTGACTTCGTCCACAATCTGCTGGACGAACTGTTCCCTGGCCACCTTCTTCTGGTTCACGCTTTCCACCAGGTTCCGGTATACCTCCGGCTCCAGATATTTCAGCGACAGATCATCCAGTTCAATCTTGATTTTGGAAATACCCAGCCGCTGGGCAATGGGGGCGTAGATGTCCATGGTCTCCCTGGCTTTTTCCTTCTGCTTCTCCGGCCTCATATACTGGAGGGTCCGCATATTGTGGAGACGGTCCGCCAGCTTAATCAGGATCACCCGGATATCCTTTGCCATAGCCAGAAACATTTTTCGCAGATTTTCCGCCTGAATCTCTACCTTGTCAGCCGACCAGGACAGCTGGGTCAGCTTGGTGACGCCGTCTACCAGCAGGGCCACCTCCTCGCCGAACGCAGCCTTCACATCCTCAGAGGTCACTTCCGTATCTTCTACCACATCGTGAAGGATCCCGGCGATAATACTTTCCTTATCCAGCTCCAGCTCCGCCAGGATAATGGCCACGCACAGCGGATGGATAATATATGGCTCCCCGGATTTGCGCAGCTGATTCTTGTGGGCCTCTCTGGCTACCTGATAGGCTTTTTCCACCATTGTAGTATCATCAGAAGGATGATATCTGTGGATCCGGTCAATCAGCTCAGAAAACAGCTTCTCCGGACTGGAACAGTCCTTGGGAAGCTCTACCGGTTCTACTGTTCCTTTTAAATGACTGCAGTTTTTTTCAGAAAAATCTTGTTCCGGCATCTTTCATCATCCTCCTGTCAGAAAATGTGTATGGTAAACATTATAATTGTGATTATATAAAAAATCAAATCATTTTGTATAAAAAAGAGCGCCGCACATGTTTTTGCTGTGCAGCACTCCCGTAACTCTCTTCAGTATCCGCCGCGCCTGCCTTCTGTTACCGCACCAGATGCTTGAAGATCTCAAACTGATCTTCGGAAATATCCTTTTTCATAGCCAGCGCCTCGTCGATGTCAAAATCCACATAGCCTCCGTTCTTATAGGCCACGATCCGGTTGCTCTTGCCCTCTGCCAGCAATTCCACCGCCTTGGCCCCCATAATGGAAGCGTAAACCCTGTCCTTGCAGGTGGGCGTGCCGCCTCTCTGCATATGGCCCAGGATCGTCGCCCTGGTCTCAATGCCGGTAGCCGCCTCAATCCGCTTCGCCATGCTGGTGGAGTGGCCGATCCCCTCAGCATTCACAATAATATGGTGCTTCTTCCCTCTCTTCCGGTTCTCAATAATCCGGTCAATCAGCTTCTGCTCATCATAGTCATACCGCTCCGGCAGCAGGATATCCTCCGCGCCGTTGGCGATACCGCACCAGAGGGCGATATAACCCGCGTTGCGGCCCATCACTTCGATAATACTGCACCGTTCATGGGAAGTAGAAGTGTCCCGCACCTTGTCAATCGCCTCCATCGCCGTGTTCACCGCAGTGTCAAAGCCAATGGTATATTCTGTACAGGCAATATCCAGGTCAATGGTGCCGGGTATGCCTACTGTGTTAATGCCCAGCGCAGCCAGCCTCTGGGCCCCCCGGAAGGAACCGTCGCCGCCGATCACTACCAGGCCGTCGATGCCGTTCTCTTTACAGATTGCCGCGCCCTTCTGCTGCCCTTCCTCTGTCAAAAATTCCAGGCAGCGGGCTGTATATAAAATCGTACCGCCCCTGTGGATGATATCCGCTACGGACAGGCTGTCCATATCCTCGATCTCTCCGTTCAGCAGTCCTGCATAGCCTCTTTGGATTCCTTTTACCTTTAAACCCCGGGAGATGGCCGTCCTGACCACTGCCCGGATGGCTGCATTCATGCCCGGCGCGTCTCCGCCGCTGGTTAAAACTCCGATTGTTTTTACTTGTTCCGCCATATTCTGACCTCCGGCAAACGCCAGTTTTATTCAAAGCATGTTATAATATCAATCCCTATTCTAATGCATTTTCCACATCTTTTCAATGGACTTTTCTACTACTTTGACATTGCTTTGCCCATACTTTTTTTGTAATTGTGCCAAAATATCCTCGTCCAGCAGGATATTTCGGGAGGGAGGCAGCCGCTTCATCCCCCTCTCCCGGGAGAGATAAATCACGACTGGGCTGTTTCCGTCAGAAAAGGAAAGGAAACGGAACAGTTCTTCCTCCTCCCGGTCATAGGCCGCCTTGTCCGGGAACTGAATCCACACCTCCCTGGGCACATCCTCGAAGGGAATGATCTTTCCGCAGACCAGCTTCGCCTGGTTTTCTCCATCGGCAGATACCCTTCCTCTGACGAAGATCTTCCGGTCCATTTCCAGCAGCGGGCGGTACTGCTCGTAGTCCTTCGGAAACACGATAACCTCCACGCTGCCGGCCAGATCTTCTATCGTAACAAAGGCCATCATCTGGTTATGCTTGGTCGCCTTGACGGTTTTGCCAGTAACCATGCCGCCGATCACTGCGTAAGTACCGTCTCTGACCTCTGTCTGCCCTGTCTCCTCATCCAGATAAAAGTCTGTGGCCACCGCCGTTACGTTTTTCCGCCACAGCCCTTCACAGGCTTCCATGGGATGGCCGCTGATATAGATGCCCAGCACCTCCTTCTCAAAGGCCAGGAGCACGTCTTTGTCATATTCCCCCACGTCCGGCATCGGCATCTCATACTGCTCGGCCTCCTCCGGCGCCACCAGGTCAAACAGGCTGATCTGTCCGGCGAACCCGGTTTTCTGCTCCCGGTTTTTCCGCTCCAGCAGCTCCGCGTACACCAGCAGCTTCTGCTTCCTGGTGCCGGGCAGGCTGTCCAGGGCGCCGGCCTTAATCAGGTTCTCCAGAATCCGCTTATTCATCTCCTTGTGATTCACCCGGTAAATAAAATCCTTCAGGCTGACGAAGGGCCCTCCGGCAGCCCGTTCTTCTGTGATCCCGTCTACTACTCCCCGGCCCACACTTTTAATGGCGGAAAGGCCGTAGCGGATCTTCCCTTCCGCTACAGAGAAATCCCACTCTCCTTCATTGATATCCGGCGGCAGGATGCCGATGCCCATCTGGCGGCAGGCCAGGATATATTCTGACACCTTCGCGGAAAAGTCAATGACCGATGTCATCAGCGCCGCCATAAACTCTACCGGATAATAGTATTTCAGGTATGCCGTCTGGTAGGCCACCACCGCGTAGGCCGCCGCATGGGATTTGTTAAAGGCGTATTTGGCGAAGTCAATCATTTCTTCATAGATCGTATTAGCAGTTTTCTCAGGAATCCCCCGGTTTATGCAGCCCTCCACCCCTTCCTCCGGGTTCCCGTACACAAAATTATGCCGCTCTTTCTCCATGACGCTGGCTTTTTTCTTGGACATGGCCCGGCGCACCAGGTCGCTTCTGCCCAGGGAATAGCCGCCCAGGTCGCGGACGATCTGCATCACCTGCTCCTGATAGACGATACAGCCGTAGGTAGGCTCCAGAATGGGCCGCAGCGCCTCGCAGTCATAGGTAATGCTGGAGGGATCATTTTTCCCCTTCAGATATTTGGGAATAAAGTCCATGGGGCCGGGACGGTACAGGGAGATGCCGGCGATAATGTCCTCCAGCGTCTGCGGCTTCAGCTCTTTCATAAAGCTTTTCATCCCTGTACTTTCCAGCTGGAACACGCCCTCTGTCTTTCCGGTGCCGATGGCGTCCATCACATTTTTATCATCATAGGGAATCTCATCGATGGACAGCACATGGCCGTTCCGGTTGACCAGCCGCTCCGCGTTCTGAATCACGGTCAGAGTCCGCAGCCCCAGGAAATCCATTTTCAGCAGCCCCAGTTCCTCCAGCGTAGTCATGGTAAACTGGGTGGTAATGGAACCGTCAGCCGCCCTGGACAAAGGGACATATTCTTCTATGGGCGCCTTGCTGATGACCACGCCGGCGGCGTGCATGGACGTATGGCGGGGCAGTCCCTCCAGACGCTTGGACATATCGATCAGGTAGCGCACCTTTTCATCATTTTCATACATTTTCCGCAGCTCCGGGTTCATCTGAAGAGCCCGGTCGATGGTCATATTCAGCTCCTGGGGAATCAGCTTGGCGATGGTATCGCAGAAGGAATAGGGATAATCCAGCACCCGGCCCACATCCCGAACCACACCCTTGGCAGCCATGGTACCGAAGGTAACGATCTGCACCACCCGGTCCTTCCCATACTTTTCCACCACATAGTCGATCACCTCCTGGCGGCGCTCGAAGCAGAAGTCCACGTCAATATCCGGCATGGAAACCCGCTCCGGGTTCAGGAACCGCTCGAAAAGCAGCTGGTACTGGATGGGGTCGATACTGGTAATGCCCAGGCAGTAGGCCACCACGCTGCCGGCGGCAGAGCCGCGCCCCGGCCCCACCATAATACCATGGGATCTGGCATAATGGATAAAGTCCCAGACGATCAGGAAATAATCCACATATCCCATCGATCGGATCACATCCAGCTCATACCGGAGACGGTCCGCAATCTCTCCCGGATCGTCCGGATAACGTTTATGAAAGCCTTCCCAGCAGAGCTGATTCAGATATTCCCAGGCGGTCAGGCCGCCGGGCACATCGTATTCCGGCAGCTTGGTCACGCCAAATTCAATTTCCACATTGCACCGCATGGCGATTTTATGGGTATTTTCCAGCGCCTCCGGCGCATAGGGAAACAGGGCGGCCATCTCCTCCTCCGATTTGCAGTAATACTGGCCCCCTTCATACCGCAGCCGGTTTTCATCGGATACCTTCTTCCCGGTCTGGATACAGAGCAGAATATCATGGGCGGAGGCGTCCTCTGCATAAGTATAATGGATATCGTTGGTAGCCACCAGCTCGATGCCCAGCTCATTGTGGAGCCGCAGCAGCCCGGCGTTCACGGTCTTTTGCTGAGGGATGCCGTGATCCTGAAGCTCCAGGAAAAAGTTTCCCTTTCCGAATATCCGCTCATATTTTTCCGCTGATTTTTTTGCTTCCTCATACATCCCCCGGGCCAGAAAGCCGGGAATCTCTCCTGCCAGACAGGCGCTCAGGGCGATAATGCCCTCATGATATTGCTGCAGCAGCTCATCGTCTACCCGCGGTTTATAATAAAAGCCTTCCGTAAACCCTCTGGATACGATTTTCATCAGGTTATGGTAGCCGGTGTCATTTTCTGCCAGCAGCACCATATGATGGTAGCGCTCCTCGCCTGTACTTTTCTCCCGGTCAAACCGGGAGCCGGGCGCCACATAAATCTCACAGCCGATCACCGGCCTGATGCCCGCCTCCTTACAGGCGCGGTAAAAATCAACCACGCCGTACATCACGCCGTGATCTGTAATAGCCAGGCTGTCCATGCCCAGCTTTTTCGCCTGGAAGGGAAGCTCCCTAATCTTGCTGGAACCATCCAGAAGGCTGTATTCCGTATGGACATGTAAATGGGTAAAAGCCATGGAAATCCTCCCTGTTTTTCGTCAATCTCCAAAAAATGAAAAAAGGTATTGTCTCCGGTCTGGCCTTTGACAATACCCTGTGAGCCCTGTGTTTTTAATCAGCACTTAAATACTCTTCGATTTTCTCAATGGCAGCTGTCTCGTCCTCACCATCCACGGATACCTGAACCTGCGCTCCCGGCCCCAGATCCAGCGTCATCATGCCCATGATGCTTTTGGCATTCACTCTCTTATTGCCAGTACCTACGTAGATCGAGCTCTCAAATTGGCTGGCAATCTGTACAAACAATGCTACCGGCCGCGCGTCAAGACCTGCCGGCTTGCCAATTTTGATCGTCTTTGTTACCATATTGCTCCTCCTCGTTTTCTCTAATGCTGTCGGCTATCATTTTCAGTTTTCTCAGCCTGTGGTTCACTCCGGACTTTCCAACCGGCGGACTCAGCGCGCTGCCCAGCTCCTTTAAGGTGGCATCGGGATACTCCAGACGGGCCAGGGCAGTCTGTTCCAGCTCCTCCGGCAGTTTTTCCAGTCCAATTCTGTTTCTGATTAGTTTTATATCATTGATCTGCCCAACGGCAGCTGATACCGTTTTATTGATATTGGCAGTTTCACAGTTTACCTGCCTGTTTACCGCGCCGCTGATCTCCTTCAGGATACGCACATTTTCCAGATCCATCAGGGACAGATGGGCCTCCATGACATTCAGAATATCCACGATCTGACGGCCTTCCTTGATATAGAGAACAAAGTATTTCTTTCTCACCACAATTTTCGCCTCAATATCAAAAGACGCAATCATCTCCTGAAGAGCCCAGGCTTTTTTTTCACTGGTGAAAACAATCTCCAGATGATAGGACTTCCTGGGATCGGTTACGGAACCGGAAGCCAGAAACGCGCCCCGGATGAAAGCCCTCTTGCAGCAGGAACTCTGCACCAGCAGGCCGCTGACCAGAAAATCCTTTTCGCTCAGATTTCCGGACTGACCGTCCAGCTTCAGCGCCTCTGTCACCCGCAGGACATCTGCCGGGTTCTGCACCGCCACGGTATATATCCTGCTTTTCTTCAGATAGGCGTTTCTGCGGACAGCTGTATCAGATACTATACTAAATGTTTTTTTCATTAATGTAAAGTACTTTTTTGCAACAGAAAAATTTTCTGTATGGACAACTAATATTTTTCTGTCGTGAAATTCTACCAGCCTGCCGCACAGGCTGACAATAGCGGCAATCTCCGCGATCTGGCAGTGCCGGGCGCTGCCCATATGCTGGACCAGCTCTTCCTTCACCTGGCTGGAAAAGGACATTTCCATCACCTCAAAATTTTCCTAATAATCTCACTTCCAGCTGAAGCTCTACCTGAAACTGCTCATAAACCCGCTCCTGGACAGTCCGGCACAGCTCCAGTATCTGCCCGGCGGCGGCATTTCCTCTGTTAATCACGAAGCCGCAGTGCTTCTCTGATACCTGAGCGTCGCCGATGGAAAAGCCCTTCAGGCCCGCCTCCTCGATCAGCCGGCCGGCGAAATACCCTTCCGGCCTCTTAAAAGTGCTGCCGGCGCTGGCATATTCCAGCGGCTGCTTTTCCCGGCGTCTCCGGTTCAGCTCCTCCATTTCCGCCAGAAGCGGTTCCCGCTCTCCCGGTTCCAGCTCCAGCTCTGCCTCAAGGGCGATCAGCCTGCCCGCCTCCAGCCGGCTGGTACGATAGCCAAAGGCCATTTCTTCACCGGACAGTTCCCGGATCTGCCCTTCTTCGTCCAGGACGCGAACCCGTCTGACCACCTGGCTCAGCTCGCCTCCATAGGCGCCGGCATTCATCATCAGCCCCCCTCCCAGAGTGCCGGGAATGCCTGCCGCAAAAGCCAGGCCGGACAGCCCGTTTTCCGCCGCCATCCGGGACAGTCTGGTCAGCATTGCGCCGGCCTGGGCGCGGATCCGGCAGCCGTTCCGGGAAATTTCGCTGTACTGGCGTCCCACCTTCAGGATTACGCCGTCATAGCCGCTGTCGCTGACCAGCAGATTGCTGCCGTTTCCCATCACAAACCAGGGCAGACCCGCTTCCCGGCAGCGGCGGATCACATCTGCGATCTCCTCCGGACAGGCGGGCAGCACCATATACCGGGCAGGCCCTCCTGCCCGGAACGTGGTATGCAGGCGCATCGGCTCTCCAAACCGAAGCCGGTCCGCCGGATAATGCTCTTTCAGCCATTGCTCAAATTCATCAAAGGGATTCATTAAATAATATCCACCGCGCCTTTTTTCATATTATATTCTACTCGGTTATACAGCTCCTGGGCCGCGTTATAGCCCATCTTTTTCTGCCGGTAGTTAATTGCGGCAGACTCTACGATCACCGCCAGGTTTCTGCCCGGCCGGATCGGGATAGTATGGCATACGACCCGGTTGCCCAGATACTCGGTATACCGGTCCTCCAGGCCCAGGCGGTCATATTCCTTTTCCCGGTTCCAGTCCTCCAGCTGGATCACCATATCGATGGACTGGGTATTCTTCACGCTGCCGACGCCGAACAGCGCTTTGACGTCAATAATTCCTATGCCCCGCAGCTCAATAAAATGCCTGGTAATATCCGGCGCGCTGCCTACCAGAGTTTCATCGCTTACCTTCCGGATCTCTACCACATCGTCGCTCACCAGACGGTGCCCCCGCTTAATCAGCTCCAGCGCCGCCTCGCTTTTTCCGATGCCGCTCTCGCCGGTAATCAGGACGCCCTCGCCGTATACATCCACCAGAACGCCGTGAATGCTGATGGTAGGCGCCAGCTGTACCTGAAGCCAGCGGATAATCTCCGCCATCAGATTGGTGGTCGTCTTGTCCGAGCCCAGGATCGGCACGCCGTAGTGGTCGGCAATATCCAGCAGGCTCTGCTCCGGCTGGTAGCTCCGGCTGAAAATCAGACAGGGAATGTTTTTGCTCAGCAGCTTATCATAGCAGTCCAGCCGCTGGGTCTCGGACAGCTGGCCCAGATATTCCTGCTCCACATAACCGATCAGCTGTACCCGTTCATGATCGAAATGGTCATAATAGCCTGTCAGCTGCAGCGCCGGCCTGTTAATATCCGGATGGCGCAGGATAATTTCATCAGTGTGAATGGTGGGCAGCAAATTGTTTAATTTCATCTTATCGATCAGCGTAGAAACTCGTACACCTGTCATATATGGCACCTAACCTTCCCTGGCGCCGGCCTGAGCCGGCTCTATTATCAAGATAATCCGATTTTATCATATAATGCCGCTGTCCGCAACTGTTCCGAAGGCTTCCCAGGCCCTGGGGTTCTTTCTGTTTTCCGGCTACCTACTTTGAAAGTCTGCCGCCGGATTTGCTTCCTCCTCAGCCGGCCGGTGGAAAAATTCCCAGACATTTCTGGCCGCCGCCCCGTTCATCCCCGGAATCCCTGCCAGCTCCTCCAGAGAAGCCTTCCTGATCTCCTCCAGGGAAGCGTATGCCCGCATCAGCGCTTTCCGCCTGGCCGGGCCGATTCCCTTAATGTCATCCAGAAGGGAATGTACCTGATCCCTGCCCCGCAGGCTGCGGTGGTATGCAATGGCAAAGCGGTGGGCCTCATCCTGAATCCTGGTGATCAGCCGGAAGCCCTCTGAATGGACATCGATGGGCACCTCTGCGCCGTTAAAATACAGCCCTCTGGTTCTGTGCCGGTCATCCTTGACCATGCCGCATACCGGAATAGACAGTCCCAGCCTGGACAGGGCCTCCTGGGCGATATTCACCTGCCCCTTCCCTCCGTCCATCATAATCAGGTCAGGGAACCGGGTAAAGCTGCCGTAATCGGAAGCCTCCGCCGCCATCCCCTTTTCCTGCCAGGTCTGATGTTCCTCCAGGCCATGGGAGAACCGGCGCGTCAGCACCTCATCCATAGAAGCGTAATCATTTGGCCCCTGTACCCACTTGATCCGAAACTTCCGGTAGTCATTCTGCTTCGGACGGCCATGTTCAAACACTACCATGGAGCCTACTGATTCGAAACCGCTGATATTGGAAATATCATACGCCTCTATCCGGATGACAGAGGGCAGCCCCAGCAATTCTTCGATCTCCTTCACAGCTCCGGTGGTTCTGGCCGCTTCCCGCTTCATCTTCTCCTTATTCTGCCCCAGGATCATTTCCGCATTCTTCTGGGCCAGCTCCACCAGTTTATGCTTCTCGCCTTTTTTTGGAATCCGGATCGTCACCTTCTGTCCCCGGCGGTTCTGAAGCCAGCTCTCAATCAGCTCCTGCTCCTCTATCTCGAAGGGCAGGAACAGCTCCTTCGGCACAAAGGGCGTGCCGCTGTAAAACTGCTTCACAAAATCCGTCAGCACCTGAGCCTGGGAATCTCCCTGAGCCACAGACAGATGAAAATGGTCTCTCCCGATCAGCCGCCCTTCCCGGACAAAGAACACCTGGCATACCGCGTCCTGCCCTTCCGCCGCCATGGCAATGATATCTCTGTCCTCCTGTCCGCTGTCCGTCACTTTTTGCTTTTCCGCTATTTTCCGGACGTCAAAAAGAAGATCACGGAAGCTGGCAGCAGCCTCAAAGTCCATCTCTTCCGCAGCCTTTTTCATCTTCTCCTCCAGCTCTCCTGCGATCCGGTCAAAGCTTTTTCCATTAAGAAAATCCATGGCCTGAGCCACAGATTTTCCATATTTCTCCTTTGAAATATATCCCTGGCAGGGAGCCTGGCACTGATTCATATAATAATTCAGGCAAGGCCTTCCCACCCCCTGCTCCTTCGGCAGATTCCGGCTGCAGGTGCGCAGCCGGTACAGCTTGTGGAGCAGGCGGATCGTATTCTTCACAGCCTCCGAGCTGGTGTAGGGGCCGTAATATTTTGACTTGTCCTTTGTCATTCGATGCGCGAAAAGCACCCGGGGATACTCTTCTCCCAGCGTCACCCTGATATAAGGATAATTTTTGTCATCCTTCAGCATGGTATTATATTTGGGCCGGTATTCCTTAATCAGATTGCTTTCCAGCACCAGCGCCTCCAGCTCGGAATCAGTAATAATATATTCGAACCAGCTGATCAGGGAAACCATTTTCACAATCTTAGGCGATTTATTCCTGCTGCTCTGAAAATATTGCCGCACCCGATTTTTCAGGCTGACTGCCTTCCCGATATAAATAATCTGATCGCTGGCGTCATGCATCAGATAAACGCCCGGCTTTCCCGGCAGCTTTTTCAGTTCTTCTTCGATTTGAAATCCATCCGGACGGCTTTCCATCCTATCAGCCCCTGTTCTTTCTCACTGCTGCAGCCTCCATCAGCGGCAGCGCCGTTTTACTCTTGATCCGGATGCGCCGGACTATGGCCGGGCTCCTCTTTTTCCAGCTGCACAGGGCTATGGCCGGGTTCATCCGCCTGAATGCCGGCATCCGTCTCTTCCTTTTCTCTGTCCTGGACAGCCACATCCTCGCCCTGCTGAACCCGGTGAAAAATATCCATAAATTCTGTGCCGGTAATGGTTTCTTTTTCAATCAGAAAGGCTGCGATCTGATCCAGCGCCTTTCTGTTTGCCAGCAGCAGACGTTTCGCCTCTTCATAAGCGTCCTTCAGCATCTTCTTTACTACTTCATCGATGCCGGCGGCTGTGGCTTCCGCACAGTTCAGCACCGGGCGGCCGTCCAGATAACGGTTCTCAATAGACTCCAGCCCCATCAGGCCGAACTCCTGGGACATCCCGTACTGCGTCACCATCGCCCGGGCGATCCGGGTCGCCTTTTCGATATCATTGGAAGCGCCGGTGGTCACGGTGTCGAAGACAATTTCCTCCGCCGCCCGGCCTCCCAGGTACTGCACCAGCAGCGCCTCCAGCTCTGCCTTTGTATTCAGATATTTTTCTTCCTCCGGCACATTCAGCACATAGCCCAGCGCGCCCATGGTTCTGGGAATGATGGTAATCTTCTGCACCGGCTCGGAATCCTTCTGGAGGGCGCTGATCAGAGCGTGTCCCACCTCATGATAGGATACGATCCGCCGCTCCTCCGCATTCATCACTCTGTCCTTCTTTTCCTTGCCCACCAGCACCTGCTCCACAGCCTCGAACAGGTCAGACTGGGAAATGGCCTTCCGGCCATGCTTCACCGCGTTAATGGCAGCTTCATTAATCATATTCGCCAGATCTGAGCCCACCGCTCCCGATGTGGCCAGGGCAATCGCCTCCAGATCTACCGTGTCGTCCATCGCTACATTTCTGGAATGTACCTTCAGCGTGTTGATTCGCCCCTTCAGGTCAGGCCGGTCTACGATGATCCGCCGGTCAAACCGTCCCGGACGCAGCAGCGCCTTGTCCAGAATCTCCGGACGGTTGGTAGCCGCCAGGATGAACACGCCCTTAGCCGGGTCAAAGCCGTCCATTTCTGACAGCAGCTGGTTCAGCGTCTGCTCCCGCTCGTCATTTCCGCCGCCGTAACGGCTGTCACGGCTTTTTCCGATGGCGTCAATCTCATCAATAAAAACGATACAGGGCGCGTGCTGCTGGGCCTGTTTAAACAGATCCCTCACTCTGGAAGCGCCGACGCCCACAAACATCTCCACGAAATCGGAGCCTGAAAGGGAGAAGAACGGCACATTGGCCTCACCTGCCACCGCCTTTGCCAGCAGCGTTTTGCCGGTTCCGGGAGGGCCCACCAGCAGGGCTCCCTTCGGCAGCTTGGCGCCGATTTCCACATATCTGGCAGGATTGTGCAGAAAATCCACGATTTCCGTCAGCGACTCCTTCGCCTCATCCTGTCCTGCCACGTCCTTAAACGTAACGCCTGTTTCCTTCTGGACATAAACCTTTGCGTTGGATTTTCCCACGCCCATGACGCCTCCGCCTCCGCCGGCCCGCTTCATAAACACCATCAGCAGAACCCACACCAGCAGGATGGGAAATACATAAACCAGCAGGAAATCCAAAATAGCGGAGCTGGAATCCGGCACAACGCCGGTAATCTCCACGCCCGCCTCCTCCAGCCGGGGAATCAGCTGGTCATCGTTTACCATTACCACATAATAGGTAGGCCGCTCGCCGGCTCCCATATAGTAGGCATAGAGATCCTCCATCTCATCCTCGGGAGACGCCGGCTCTTCTTCCCCAGGCCTGCCTTCCGCCTCCTGGCTTCCGGCAGTTTCTCCTTCCGCCTCGTTCTCCATTTCTTCTTCCGTTTTGGGCGTGATTACGATACGGGAGTTGGTCTCCTCAATTTTGACAGACTTTACCTCACCGGCGTCTACCATTTCCAGAAATTCCGTATAGGAAATCTCGGTTCCGCTGCTTCCCATCATATTGCTGAGCAGCGACACGCTGAACAGCGTTAAAATAGCGGCAATCACCATAATCAGCACGCCCTGGCTGTTTTTCGGAAGCTTGTTATTGCCGTTATTCTTATTATCCTGTGAACTCATCCAATTTCTCCTTGCCTTTTATCTGTCACATTTTATCCAGCAGGGGGATCGACACCCGCCATGCCGCAGATATGTGCCATACCGTATCTCCGGCATCTGCTTTCATGCAGAATCATCGATACAGATTTTCCCGATTCTACCTAACCATTATAGAGATTCTTAAAATATAAATCAAGCGTCATAATATGAAAACTTCCGCTTATTTTTAAAAGTTTTATAAACTTGGCCCTTTCAGGCGGGAAAACACTGGTATTCTGTCCGGGCCGGCTGTATAATGTACAGGTCAGCCGGCTCATGCGGCAAAGGCAAACCGTTTGCATCATTTACAGAAGGAGAAAATCTATGAGCGTAAATCCTATGAAAATATTTCAGTTAAAAGGACTGTGGGACCGTTTCATCTCCAACCATCCCAAGCTTCCCAGATTTGCTCAGGCAGTTGCCCAGAACGCGGTCAGGGAAGGAACTGTCATCGAGATCAGCGTCGCCACGTCAGACGGGCAGGACTATGTCTCCAACTTCCGGATCACGCAAGAAGATATGGAGCTGCTCAGAGAAGCAATGGAAATCATGAGAGAAATGCAGTAACGGTTATTTTTCATTTTTCCACAGTTAAAAAGGAATCCTGCGGAGCATTTTTGTTTCATAGGGAACGCAGTTTCCCATGAAACAAAAATGCTGCCCTGCAGAGCCGGAAAGCCGCGGGGGAGATACTCCCCTCTTTCATGGCCTCCGAAATCTGTACGGCAGCTGTGCGTGCCGGCCGCTGAAAAAGCGAAACCGTCCTGTTCATGTCATTATTTGACAAATTTATTGATCGCGTCCATCAGGTCAGCCAGCACCTCTTCTTTTTCGTCCTCGTCCTCGCTGTTGAAGGCGTCCATCATACATTCCTCAATATGCTCTGCCAGTATGATTTTACCCAGGTTGTTCAGCGCCGAGCGGACGGCGGCGATCTGGATCAGGACTTCGGTGCAGTTGCGGTTGGTTTCAATCATCGTCTTAATCGAATTGGCGTGGCCGATAATCCGGGCCATCCGGTTCACCAGCCGGGCATTTTCTTCCGGTGAATGCTCATGCATCAGCGTTCTCCCTGCTCAGATATTCATCAATTCCCTTCGCTGCAGCCTTTCCGGCTCCCATAGCCAGTATTACAGTAGCGGCTCCGGTTACGGCGTCGCCTCCGGCAAATACGCCAGCCTTGGACGTCTGGCCGTTTTCTTCATCTGCTACGATGCATTTCCATTTGTTCACATCCAGCCCTTTTGTGGTAGAAGAAATCAGGGGGTTGGGGCTGGTACCCAAAGCCATAATCACCGTATCCACCTCGATGGTGAACTCGGAGCCCTTCTTTTCCACCGGTCTTCTTCTGCCGGAGGCGTCAGGCTCGCCCAGCTCCATCTCCACGCATACCATGCCAGTTACCTGGCCGTTCTCATCCGTCAGAATCTCCTTCGGATTGGTCAGCAGGTTAAAGATAATTCCCTCTTCCTTGGCGTGATGAACCTCCTCAGCCCGGGCAGGCAGCTCCGCCTCGCTTCTGCGGTATACAATGTGCACCTCAGAGCCCAGCCGGAGGGCGGTTCTGGCCGCGTCCATAGCCACATTGCCGCCGCCTACCACCGCTACCTTACGGCCCACATGGATAGGCGTATCATAATTTTCATCAAAAGCCTTCATCAGATTGCTCCGGGTCAGGTATTCATTTGCGGAAAATACGCCGTTGGCATTTTCGCCGGGAATCTCCATAAATTTGGGCAGCCCTGCGCCGGAACCGATAAATACGGCGGAAAAGCCTTCTTCTTCCATCAGCTGGTCGATGGTAACAGACTTTCCGACAATGACATTGGTTTCTATTTTTACTCCCAGCGCCTTAACATTTTCGATTTCCGGCTCCACCACGTCCTTCTTGGGAAGACGAAATTCAGGGATTCCGTATACCAGCACGCCGCCCGGTTCATGGAGGGCTTCAAAAATGGTTACGTCATATCCGGCTTTCGCCAGATCGCCGGCGCAGGTCAGCCCGGCAGGCCCGGAACCGATAACCGCCACCTTTTTATTTTTCGGCTGGCAGGATACAGAAGGATGGATATTATGCTCTCTGGCCCAGTCCGCGGTAAACCGCTCCAGCTTTCCGATGGAAACCGGTTCCCCTTTTATGCCGCGGATACATTTCTGTTCGCACTGGCTTTCCTGGGGGCAGACACGGCCGCAGATGGCGGGAAGGGAGGAATACCGGCTGATCACTTCATAGGCTTTTTCCACATTCTGTTCCTTCAGCTGATGGATAAAACCGGGAATATCAATGGAAACAGGGCAGCCCTCGATACATTTGGCATTTTTGCATGTCAGGCAGCGCTGTGCCTCTTCCACTGCCTCCTCCAGATTATAGCCCAGGCAGACCTCGCTGAAATTCGCGGCCCTTACCTTCGGATCCTGTTCTCTGACAGGCACTCTCTCCAATTTACCGGCCATTTGTCTCTTCCTCCTTTCCATCGCTGCAGAAGCCGCAGCCGCCATGATGGGTATCTCCCTCCTGGAGCCGCAGCATTGCCCGTCCCTCTTCTGTTTTATAAATCGCCTGACGTTTCATGGCCTCGTCAAAGTTCACCAGGTGTCCGTCAAACTCAGGGCCGTCCACGCAGGCAAATTTAATTTCCCCTCCCACGTTCAGACGGCAGGCGCCGCACATGCCGGTTCCGTCTACCATAATCGGGTTCATGCTGACAATGGTGGGAATATTCAGCTCCTTTGTCAGCAGACAGACAAATTTCATCATAATCAGCGGGCCGATGGCGATCACCAGGTCATAGGCCTTTCCCTGATTGCGCACCAGGTCGCCGAGCAGGTTGCTCACATTGCCCTGAAAGCCATAGCTGCCGTCGTCAGTGGCAATATACAGATTCGCCGCCTCTTTTTTCATCTCTTCTTCCAGGATAATCAAATTTTTGCTTCTGGCGCCGATGATGCAGTCCGCCGCCGCCCCCTGCTGCCGCAGCCATTTTACCTGGGGATATACAGGGGCGGTGCCTACGCCGCCGGCCACAAAGAGAATCCGTTTCTCCTTCAGTTCCTCTGCCGTCCGGCCAGTCAGCTCAGAGGGACATCCCAGAGGGCCTACAAAGTCCCGGAAGCTGTCCCCCTCATTCAGACGTGCCATCCGGGCAGTGGAAACGCCGACTGTCTGGAATACAATGGTAACGGTCTCCTTCTCTCTGTCATAATCACAGATCGTCAGCGGAATCCGTTCCCCGGTCTCATCTATCTTTACGATCACGAACTGGCCGGGAAGACAGGAACGGGCAGTCCGGGGCGCCAGGACATCCATCAGCCAGATCTGGTCAGACAGCTGTCTTTTCTTTAAAATGCGGTACAATTTCTTCTCCTCCTTCAGTAATTGTGTGTATTTATTTTACCTGTTTCTCATCCCCCGGTCAACTTAAAGGGGGAAAAATCTCAGTCCCATATCATCTCCTCGCCTTCTGCCCGCCTGTAAAATCCCTGCAGGATATCCTCCAGCGTAATTTTCGCCATCTCCGCCTCTGCGGCAGCCTGCACCTGACCATAATATTCCCGCAGCGTATACTGGATGTGGATACCCACGTTACAGTCCGGATTAATGTTGGTATCCAGATGAAGCAGAGGCTTGTTCCCCTCTACCGCCCGGTATACGTCCAGCAGCGTGATCTGTTCCGGCCTTCTGGTCAGCTCCGGCTTCGCCCGCCCCTGTACGCTGGACAGCAGCCCGCTTTTGCGCAGGGCCATCATCAGCTGCCTGACATAAGACGGATTGGTATGAATGCTGACCGCAATGACGGCGCTGCTCAGATTTTGCTTTGGATTGATGCAGATAAATGCCAGCAGATGGACTGCGTCGCTTAATTTTGTTGAATACTTCATAAAATCCCCCGCTATTTGGCCTGAAAGGATACTGCCTTTGTCATTCCCCTGCCCGCAGAATCACTGCCTTCACGCCATAATATTCCGCCGCCGCCTGATTTTTCCAGTTATCCGGCGACGGATCCAGATCCTCGAAGAACAGCACCTTCGGCGTCACCGTAAACGGCTCCAGCTCTATCGTATCATCCTCCCCCGCCTCTGTCAGCACCTGGTTTCTGGCGTCTGCTTCCCGGTCGTACTGGGCCGCCTTTCCATTCACCAGGGAGGTAAGGGCGTTAATGCCGGCCACATTTTCATACGAGGGGTAGAGCGCCGCCGCGAATACCAGCAGAAATGCCGCCGCACTGCTCCAGGCAATCCGGGAAAGCCGCCGGTCCAGCCCATCGGCCAGTCCGGCAAACCTGCTTTTCTCCAGCTTCACAGCCAGCCAGCCCAGTATATAAATCAGGAAAAATATGGCCTGTATCACAAAAACATAATAGGATACGTTAATCAGCCTGTAATTGCCGCTGAAGCCCTGGGCATAAACAGAAGGGCAATGCATCGCCGCCTGAAGGGCTGTCATGCCAGTTACCAGCAGCAGCGGACAGGGGTAAGAAAAGCCGGACGTCTTCCGGAATCTCCTGGCCGTCCCCCAGGCTGCCGGGACAGCCGCCGCCAGACATACCCCAAACAGCGGCGTCATCCACTCCTGATAATACCGCAGCGTGTCCGATATGGAAATCAGGATCGTTCCGATCACGCCGGGACGGTCCAGGCATGTGGCCTGCCGCACCGCAGTCCCCGGAGCGGTAAGATTGATAAGAAACCCCGCCGTCATAATGAAACCGGCCAGAAAGGGGATCATGCTCTTTTTTCTCTGCCCCGCCAGCAGATAACCCACACCCCAGGCCAGGTACAGCAAAATACCCAGAAATGTGGTGACATGATTGCACCCGGCCAGAACCGCTGTTCCCGCAGCCAAAACCGCCAGCTTCAGCGGCTTATGTTTCGTCTCCGGCTGTTCCAGATGCCAGGCCAGGCAGAGCAGCGCCAGAAGGAGGGCGTGGAAGACGGTATATTTGAACGCACCGTTATGCCAGTAAAATCCCTCCACAGCGCTGGGAAGAAGATTGACCATCAGAAACAGGCCGATGGCCGACAGCTGAAGCCACTGGCTCTTTGTGCCTTTTAGGATCCTCCTGACCAGCACATGGAAAAAGAGCAGGCTGCCGGCTGTCAGACTGCCGATCGTCATCCAGGGCGTCAGCATATACGCGGTTTCCCCGAAAATCCCCGGCTGCAGCGCCAGGAAGAAGGGGGCCGCATACAGCCCCTCCCATTCATTAAAATAATAAACCGCCGTTTCCGCCGCCGCTTTCAGCACCTGGAGCACAGATCCGGTTTCCAGCCAAACCTGCCGGGTTAAAATAGAATAGTTGTAATCGTCAGCTGACGGATGGTTATAAACAGAAATCGCCAGCAGGGGCAGCAGGCTGGCGGCAAATGCCAGCATCATCAGCGCCGTAACCTGACTTTCCCTCAGCTGCCGCCCGGCCAGTTTTCTCCACATATTTTTCAGCTTCATCAGCATTTTTCCGGTTCCGGATATTCCACGCCGAAGGTTTCCACCGTTACTTTCTTCATCCTCTGAGTCTCCAGAGGACGGTCAGACCAGTCTGTCCGGGTCTGGGCGATCCGGTCTACTGCGTCCAGCCCCTCTGTTACCTTTCCGAATGCAGCGTAGGAGCCATCCAGATGGGGAGAGGTTTTATGCATAATAAAAAACTGGGAACCCGCGCTGTCAGGAGCCATAGCTCTGGCCATAGACAGCACGCCCTCTGTGTGCTTCAGTTCATTCGGAAAACCATTGGCAGAAAATTCCCCTCTGATCTGATAGCCGGGGCCGCCGGTTCCCCGCCCCTGGGGGCATCCGCCCTGGATCATAAACCCGGGAATGACTCTGTGGAAAATCAGCCCGTCATAAAAGCCTTTCTGGATCAGGCTGATAAAATTGCTGACTGTGTTGGGAGCGATATCCGGATATAACTCCGCTTTTATCATATCGCCATTTTCCATTTCAATGGTTACAACTGGATTCTGCGCCATATCAAATTCCTCTCTTTCATCAAACGTCGGTTAAAAGTCCTGCCTGTTATTGTACACGATGCCGCCTGTTTTTGCAATCATGCTCAGAAGGATCTCCCGCCGCCTCCATAAGAACGGCCGCCGCTGCTGACATGGGAGGAACCGCCTCCCGACGGCCGGTTTCCTCCGGAGCTTTGATCCGGGATCCTGGTTTTGATGACGGTCGTGTTGATAAACCGGTCGCTTTGCCTTACCACCCGCGGCTCAGAGCCCATATAGGCAGCGGCGCCCGCTCTCTTCCCGGTTTTCCTGCCTGCCAGCGCCAGAGCCGTCGCCCCGGCGCCTGCCAGCGCCGCCGCAGACAGCCGTACCAGAACCCGCACAGCCATGTTTTCCTCCCATACAGAAGGCTTTCCCTGGCCTGACCCTTCGGAAAGAGCTGTCACAGCCGCGTCCGGAAAGGCGGCCGCCGCTTCATAGTAACGCTCTCCTTCCTCCGGCATCCGGGCAAACACTGCATCCAGAATCTCCTCCACCTCATCGTCCCCGATCCGGTCAATGGCCGTACCGCCGGTTTTTACAAAGATCTCCCGGTTATCCATGTCAAAGGCCAGCATGACAAACGCCCCTTCCCGGTCGTCAGGGTCATAGCCCAGCGCCTGCTCATCGCAGAAATCGTCGGTATAAGCCTCTGTACTCTTTCCCCCGGCGTCATCATAGGTCAGAAAAACCATTTCCGTTGCTGTTTTCTCTGCCCCTGCTTCTGCTTTTTCCAGCAGCTTCTTCTCCTCTTCCGGCGTAAACAGCCCCGCCAGATCAAACATTTCCGCCGTCCTCACCTGCGCCGCCCGGGCCTGGCCTGCTCTTCCCCACAGGCAAAGGCCAAAAATACACGCCGCCAGAACGGTTATCCCTGTCTTTTTCCACATTTTTTCTTTCCTGTTTCTCATCTGTCCCCCATATTCCGATTCATTTCCTCATTTATTCTTACGCGGCGCCGGATTACAGAAAGATTGTCAGCAGTGTAAACACTGCGGCTGTCACCAGGCCAAAAAAGGCCGCGGCCCTCCCCTTGCTCACCGGCAGGACGCCCACCATTTTGCCTGACTGGCCGTTAATCAGAAACTGATAATTTTTTCCCTGATACCGGTAATTCAGCATCCAGACCGGCAGGAGGACATATTCCACCGCTTTTTCCTTCAGATGGATCCGCTGATTGGTAATCTGTACAGAATCATAGCCGTTAATTGTGCTTCTGGCCACGCCAAAAGCCATGTCCGCCACCCGCTTCTTCGCCCGCTGCGCCATCTCCTCGCTGGTATAATGATATTTCTCCGACAGATAGCCTGCCAGATAAGGCAGCTCGAAGGGCTTCATCTGACAATAATCAAAGGGCTCCGCGCTCTCCATCATCTGATCGTCCATTTTCTCCGAAGCATCCTCTGGCACGCCGTCAAAATCGCTGTTCACCTCCCGGTGAACCTGATAGTGATCGGTATATGTATACTGCCATTCCCCTCTTCTCTGGATTCTGACTCTGGTGCAGTGGGCCGTCAGCATCACGCTGGCGTCATAATCATAGAGCCAGTAAGGAACATAAATTCCGGAAATCTTCTCAATGGTATTCCGGGAGCGGAAATCCTTGGGCGTCAGCAGGCCTTTCCTCGTCCACTGCCGGAATATATCTTCCGCCTTCTCCTTCGAAATCTGAAACGGCAGAACCCGGCTGGGCCGCAGCTCACCGGTCAGCCGGTCTTCCATCAGTCCCGGCGCCCCGCAGAAGCTGCACACGGCAGCTGTGGTATAATCATCCGTCAGCATTTCCGCCCCGCAGGAAGGGCA
>CALWQE010000116.1 GCA_944383605.1 uncultured Lachnospiraceae bacterium | reverse complement strand
TGCGGTAAAAATCTTTTCTGAAAGCTTCCGTATGATTCATATCCAATCCCCATTTCTCCTGAATTTATCTTCTGAAATCCATCTTTTCCAGCCGTTTCCTGTATCCGATGGCTGCCGGGGCTGGACGGGATCGTGAAATTCCCGGATTTCCGGCGCAGTCAGACAGGATCATGCGCAACGCGCAACAGCGAACATATGTTGCGAACAAACGTTTGTTTCAACTATTTCTATTATATTCAGCGAACACACGTTTGTCAACTGGTTTTCGAACAGATGTTTCAAAAAAAGTTTGATTTTTTTTCGAACGTGTGTTAGTATATTATCAGAATAAAAAACGGGAGGAAGTGTTATGGCAACTGGAAAAATCACACCGAAACAGCAGGAAATTCTGGACTTTATTAAAGAAGAAATCCTGCACAGAGGTTATCCGCCGGCTGTTCGGGATATCTGCGAAGCAGTCCATCTGAAATCGACTTCCTCTGTCCACTCTCATCTGGAAACGCTGGAAAAGAACGGATATATCAGAAGAGACCCTACCAAACCGCGGGCTATTGAGATACTGGATGAAGATTTTAACTTTAACCGCAGGGAAATGGTGCAGATCCCGATTGTGGGAAATGTGGCTGCCGGCACGCCGATCCTGGCAGTGGAAAATATAGAAGACTATTTTCCCATGCCTGCTGAAATGCTTCCAAATAAAGAAGTGTTTATTCTGCATGTAAAAGGAGACAGTATGGTGAACAGCGGTATTCTGGATGGAGACGATGTGATCGTGGAACAGCAGAATACGGCGGATAACGGCGATATTGTCGTTGCGCTGATTGACGATTCCGCTACCGTAAAGCGCTTTTATAAAGAAGACGGCTACTACCGTCTCCAGCCGGAGAACGATACGATGCAGCCGATTATTGTATCCCAGGTGGAGATATTGGGCAAGGTAATCGGCCTGCTGAGAATGAATATTTGCTGAAAAGATGCACAAAGGCTGTCTGTTTACCGTTAAAGGAAACAGGCAGCCTTCTTTCTCTTTTCTTTCCCGTCTGCCGCCGTCTGCCGGCGTCAGCTTTCAGGCGAAAATTCCTCCATATCGATCAAAGTTCCGTCTCTCCAGATTCGCTCCAAATCATAAAACCTCCGGTCTTCCCTGGAAAAGACATGGATGACGACATCGGAATAATCCATCAGGATCCAGGCTGCTGATTCGTAGCCTTCTACCTGACGCAGAGAATATCCCGCCCGTCCCATTTTTTCCATTACCTCATCGGCGATCGCCTGAACCTGGTTGATATTGGCGCCGTTGGCAATCATAAAATAATCCGCCAGTACGGAAACGCCGGAGATATCAATCACCGTGATATCTTCCGCCAGCTTATCATCCAGCGCTTTATAAGCGATTTTTACCATCTCTATTGAATCTGCCATTTCTCACTCTCCTTTTTTATGATCCTGCCGGAGCTGCTGTAAATATCTGCTGTGTATTTCTCTGTAATACTGGTATGCCTGGCTTGTCGTTTCATCGATAACGCCGCCCTTACGCTTCAGATAGTCCAGCGTATCCCGCATGATATGATAGATGCATTCATCCAGATCCTGAAAGGCCAGCCGGCGTATTTTGTCCAGGTTTTCCGCTTTGAACCGGCGAGGCTCAATATAATCTGCCGTATAAATAATTTTTTCCAGCAGCGTCATACCGGCCCGCCCTGTAGTATGGTAATAGATGGCGCCGGCAATTTCCGGATCCTCTATATGATATTTATGTCCCGCCATCCAGGCTCCCAGCTTGGCATGGAGCAGAACAGGGCTTTTTCTCTCGTATTCCGTAACGGGAATCTGATGCCGCAGGCACCGCTCCGGCAGTTCCTCCGCAGGATACTGGCGGGCGCAGTCATGGAGAAGGCCGGCCAGTTCAGCCTGACGCAGATCGCAGCCGTAGCGCATGGCCAGACAGGCCGCCGTATAGGAAACGCCCAGCGTATGCTCGTAGCGTTCCGGGTTCAGTTTTTTCTTCAGTTTCTTTCGTATTTCAATGATTTCTGTATTCATGAGCTGTTTTCCTGTTTCGTTTTCCGCTGCCGCTGCCGGCTTACCTTTTCGAATCCCCGTCAATCCCCGCGGTGCTTATATCAGACGGGTGAATGCCTGTCTGATATAACTGGTTTGCATAAATATATTTTGCCACCTGATCAGGGACGTAATAACGGATGGAACGGTTTTCCTTTGCCAGACGCCGGATCATATGGCTGGAAATATCCAGATTGGCATATTTCAGGGGGTAGATCCTGGCCTGGAATTTTTCTGTCAGGAACCGGATTTTTTCTTCCAGCTGCGCCGGGGATACGTCTCCCCTGGTAGCAGCCAGCACGATGGACAGCTGAAAGATCCGCTCCGGGTCGTGCCAGTCGTCCATATAGAAAAGAGAATCTGCCCCCACGATAAAATAATAGGAATTGCCAGGCATTTCCCGGTGGAACCATTCCAGCGTTTCTGAGGTATAGGAATAACCTTTCCGCATCCGCTCGATATCGGAACAGATAAAGTGGGGATTATTTTCGATGGCCGCCTTTACCATATCGGCCCGCCTGGCGTAGCTGGTGATTTTATTCCCCTGCTTATGGGGAGGGTCTGCCGATGGCACGAAGATAATCTGATCCAGCTGAAAATCTTCATACGCCGTCTCTGCCAGACGCAGATGGGCGATATGGATCGGATCAAAGGTTCCTCCCATAATGCCGATTTTTTTTCCATTCATCACTTATCACACCCCCTGCCGGTATGCCGGGCAGGCAGATCGTTTGCCTGCTCAGGGCAGCTGAATTTTACTTTTTTCTTTTGCCTGCCGGAATAATACGATCTTTTTTCCGATGACCTGTACCACCTCAGAACGGGTTCGTTCTGCCAGCGTTGCCGCGATCACGCCGGGATCGTCGAAGCAGTTTTTCAGCACGCCGATTTTAATCAGTTCCCGGGCTGCCAGCGCTTCGTCTACCGCGGCGGTCAGCTCTGGCGTCAGGCTGGATTTTCCGATCTGAAAAATCGGGTCAATATTCATGGCCAGCCCTTTTAAATAGGCTCTCTGTTTACTGTTCATGGTTTCCTCATTTCCTGTTTATTTGTAATAATCAAACTCCAGCTGATACATTTTTACGGTATCGCCTTCCTGGATGCCCTGCCGTTCCAGCTCGTCCAAAATACCGGAGGTTTTTAAAAACTTCTGGAAAAAGGCAAAGCCCTTTTCAGAATCCAGGTTGGTATAGCCCAGCATTTTGTCGATTCTGGGGCCTTCGATGCTGTAAACGCCCGCTTCCACCTGCTCTACGGTAAAGGGAAGGCTTTCATTGTCCGGGAAATCCAGATCGATTTCCGTATCAAATACGACTGGCTTTGTCTCCATGTTTTTCAGAAGATCCGCCACATAATACAGCAGCTCCCGGACGCCCTGGCCGCTGACGGCAGAAATCGGGAACACGGGAATGCCTTCCGGTTCGAAGGCTTTCCGAAGCTCTTCCACCGGATCGGGACTGCCCTCCTCCAGATACAGCGCGTCCATCTTGTTGGCTGCGATTACCTGGGGACGCTCCAGCAGCTGAGGGTTATAGGCTGCCAGCTCCCGGTTGATGGTATGGATATCCTCCACCGGATCCCGGCCTTCCACAGAAGCGGCGTCTACCATATGGATCATAACTCTGGTCCGTTCGATATGCTTCAGAAAGGAGTGGCCCAGTCCCACGCCTTCAGAAGCGCCCTCGATCAGCCCGGGGATATCTGCGATGATAAAGCCGTTTCCGCCTCCCATATCTACCACGCCCAGTACCGGGTTCAGTGTGGTAAAATGATAATTGGCGATTTTAGGCCGGGCATTGGTTACTCTGGAAAGAAAAGTAGACTTCCCAACGTTGGGGAAACCCACCAGTCCCACATCGGCGATTACCTTCAGCTCCAGGCGCACCCACAGTTCCCGGCCTGGCTGTCCCGGCTGGGCGTATTTGGGAACCTGCATGGTGGCTGTGGCGTAATGCATATTGCCCTGGCCGCCCCGGCCGCCCTTGAGGAGTATTTCCCGACGGTGTTCGCCGGACATGTCCATGATGACTTTTCCGGTCTCTTCATCTTTAATCACAGTTCCCGGCGGAACTTTGATAACCAGGTCTTCGCCGTCTTTGCCGTGGCACCGGCGCTTGCCGCCTTCCTGGCCGCTCTGGGCGGCATATTTCCGGACGTGGCGGAAATCGCTCAGCGTATTTAAGCCTTCGTCCACCTCGAAAATAATGTCGCCGCCCCGACCGCCGTCTCCGCCGTCGGGCCCGCCGTTGGGCACATACAGCTCCCGGCGGAAGCTGACATGGCCGTCT
>CALWQE010000115.1 GCA_944383605.1 uncultured Lachnospiraceae bacterium | reverse complement strand
AAGCGGACGGAAGAAATTCGGCGGGTATCCGGGCTGGCAGGCCTGGAAGGGATGGAACGCCGGCTGATCGGCGGACTTTCCAAGGGATACCGGCAGAGAGTAGGACTGGCATATGCCCTCCTTGGAGATCCTCCGGTTTTGATCCTGGACGAGCCTTCGGCGGGTGTGGATACCAGACAGATGGTGGAGATCCGGAGATTGATCAGAAAGCTGAAGAAAGATCATACAGTGATTTTAAGCAGTCATATCATGACGGAAATCCAGCAGGTCTGCGATCAGATTCTGATTATCTTCCAGGGGCGTCTGGCAGCTTCCGATACGCCGGAAAATCTGTACAGGATCATACAGGATAAAGAACCGGATGACCAAAATATGTCCGCGCTGGAGGAAGCTTACCTGAAATTGACAGAACAGAAGGAGGCGGGAGCATGAAAGCGATCTTCAGAAATGAACTGGCAATGGCATATCATTCTATGACGGGATATGTGTGCGGCGCGGTGCTGATTCTGGTGTCGGGTATCTTTTTTGTATCTTTTAATCTGATTCTTGGCTACAATGAATTTGGCTATGCGCTGAGCAGTACAAAAATGGTGCTGATTGTTCTGACGCCGGTTTTAACAATGCGTGTTTTCAGCGGTGAAAAAAAGCAGAAAACAGATTTCTTTTTGCTGACAGCTCCGGTTTCTTCTGCGGAAATTGTGCTGGGAAAATATATGGCGGTTTTGGCGGTGTTTGCAGTACCTTTGGCGGTTCTGATGCTTTGCCCCCTGATTCTGACTCAGTTTGGGCATGTGGATCTGCTGAAAACTTACGGATGCTTTTTGGCTTATTTCTTATTGGGCGCGGCCTGCTGCAGCGTAGGGCTTCTGATATCCAGCATTTCGGCGTCGCCGGTTCTTTCCGCGATTGTTACGGTCGCCCTGCTTTTGTTCAGTTATATGGCGGATACAGCCGGCGCGTTGGTGTCAGGGGTTCCTTTTCTGCATTCTGTGATTAATGGCCTGGCTCTTTTCCAGAGATACTCGGATTTTGTAGATGGAATGTTTGATGTTACCCATCTGATTTATTATTTATGCGTGGCAGTATCCATGATTGGACTGACTATTTTGCGGCTGGAAAGCAGGAGGTGGGGATAGATGACAGTACATTGGAAAAAGGAGCTGTATGTTTTGATCATGAGCGCCGTAATTTTGGGGTGCGCTATTCTGGTATATCTGATTGTTCTGGCTGTTCCCTCAGAATATACCAAATTTGACCTGTCAGCCAGCCGGTTATACAGTCTTTCCGAACAGAGCCGTCTGATCGCAGAGAAAATCGAAAATCCTGTATCGCTTTATCTGGTCAGCACATCGGGAGAAGAGGATGAACGGCTGCTGAATCTGCTGGAACAGTACCGTCAGTGCAGTCCCATGATTTCAGTGGAATGTGTTGACCCGGCGCTGGAACCGGATTTTATTGTTCGCTATACCGGCATCCAGCTTCAGGACAACAGTCTGATTATAGCGGGCCGGGAACGTTCCAGGGTGATTCGCTATGCTGATATTTATATGACTGACTATGATTATGATACAGGAAGAACAGCCGCCGTATTTGACGGGGAAGGACAGATCAACAGCGGACTGGTCTATGCGGATACAGGAAGCGGCGCCCATATATACATCCTGGAAGGGCATGAAGAGCAGGAACTGAGCGAGGCGCTGGCCGGGATGATGGCGAAGGAGGGGATGACAGCAAAGCAGCTGAATCTGAAGGTAAGCGGCGCTGTTCCGGACGATTGTGACAGTCTGGTAATGGCTGCTCCTGTGACGGATATAACGGAGAAGGAGAGAGAACTGCTCATCCAGTATCTGGAATCGGGCGGAAGGCTGCTGCTGCTGACCAGTGTCAGAACAGAAAATATGCCGAATTTGGATTATGTACTGGCTGATTATGGACTGGTCTGGGATGCAGGGCCGGTGATAGAGGGAAACAGCAATTATCATGTGCCCTCCTATGCATCGTATTTGCTTCCGGAGCTTATTTCCCATGAAATTACAGATCCGCTGATCGAGGCAGATGAGATGGTACTTCAGCCAATGGCCCATGGGATCAGTCTGCTGGAGGAATATAGGAGCACCATTCAGATTCAGGGAATCACCAGCGCAACCGAGCAGGCATATACCCAGGAAGGATTCAGCGGGCCATTTATAACCGGAGTGGCAGTATCGGAGCGCGCGGCCGGCGAAGAAACCAGGATTGTATGGCTGGGGTGCTATAATATGATTGTGGAAGATGTGGATCAGATTGTAGGCGGAGCCAATACCGATCTGGTTTTAAATGGACTGGGGTGGCTGAATCAGCAGGAACGCAGCATCACAGTACGGCCGAAGGCGCTGACAGAAGCCTCTCTGGCCGTGACAGCCGCGCAGGCCTCCGGATGGGGGATGGTATGGATTGGCGCAGTACCGCTGGCAGTTCTGCTGGCGGGTGCAACGGTCTGTATCCGCAGGAGAAGAAGAAAATGACAGCGGGGAGAAGAAAAGGGATTCTTTTGGGAATTGCGGCGCTGCTTTGTCTTATGGCTGTTTATGTGAAGGTGACATTGGAGCAGAATAAGGGGGAACAGGAGGAAGGGACGATTCTGCATATCACGGAAGAACCTGTGACAGAAATTACATGGCAGAGGTCAGAGGGAGATGGAGCCAGTCTGGCGAAAAAAGATGGACAGTGGATCTGGATAGATGACAGCTCCTTTCCAGTCAATCAGCAGATGGCACAGATGATGGCGGATACAGCCGCAGGGCCGGAGGTGATCAGAAAGCTGGAACTGACCGAAGAAAACAAGATAAAATACGGCCTGAAACAGCCTGTATGTATTGTTGATGTGAAAGCAGAGGGAAAAACCTGCCGCCTGCTGTTTGGAGCGAAAAACAGTACAACCGGCGATTATTATATGATGGCAGAGGGACAGGATGGGATTTATACAGTCGCCCAGCGGATCTTTAACCTTTATGACCACACCATACTGGAACTGGCAGAAATGGAAACGCTGCCGGGTATCCCGCTGGGACAGGTGGAGCAATTTTCGGCGGTGAGCGGAGCAAACCGTTTTGTGTTAAAACAGGACGCAGAAAAAAAGGCCTGGATCGTGTCTGATGCGGATATGGAAGGACAAACCGCAGACTCCTGGCTGGCCCAGACATATGTGTCTGATTTCCTGGGAATCCAGTTTACGGAAATGGCTGCCTATGAGCCGGATCAGGATGAACTGGACAGCTGGGGACTGCTGGAGAGCCAGGAAAGGCTGGTTTTCGTATATCGTGAAGAGGACGGCGGCCGTTTGCAAAATTATCAGCTGATTGTAGGAAACCGGGACGCATCCGGTGACAGCCGGTATTGTATGGTGTCAGGCGGACAGGCAGTATATCTTGCGGATGGAGCCGCTCTGGAATTTCTTCTTACCCGGAAAGCAGCAGATTATGTGGACTTGGATCTCATAGACAGAGAGCCGGATGAAACGGAAGGGCTGGATATTTGGCTGGGCGGGCGGCATGTCAGGCTGGCCGCGGGGGAAGAAGCTTTTCGGACTGTATTTTATGCACTGTATGGCATGAAGGGGGAAAAATGTCTTACCGGAGAGGAAAAAGGAGAGGAACGGGAACAGGGTGAAAGGCTGCTGAAGGTTACGGTTACTATGGCGGCGGATGATCTGGATATTACATTTTACGCCTGGGATCAGAATTACTGTCTTGCCGACAGCGGCGGACGGCTGCTGCTGGTGAACAGGCAGAGGTTTAAAGAGCTTTCCATGCTGCTGGAACAGACCGTCCTTCTGTCATGAGACAGGAGGGCGGTTTGTTCTGTACTGAGTAGGCGTCATCTGTACATGCTTTTTAAAAACGCGGATAAAATTTTGTTCGGAATTAAATCCGCTTTGCGCGGATATGGCTTTGACAGATAAATTTGTCGTGAGGAGCAGCTGCTGCGCCTCACGGATCCGATAAGAATTTAAGTAGTTTACAAAGTTTACATTTAAGTTGTTTTTAAATAGCTTGCTCAGATAACTGGAATTGGCATGAATGTGAGCCGCCACCATATCCAGAGACAGATTCGGATTCATATAGTGCTCGGCGATGTAATTTTGCGCCGCTATAATATATTTATGATTTTTTTTCTTCTGGCTTGCTTCGATCAGCGAGAAGCACTCTTTGGAAAAAGTAAATACTGCGCCGGCAGACTCGGGTATGCTGGAGGTATGCAGGATATTTTCTTCTATGCTGCTGCCGGAGAAAAAGGCTTTGGCATCTAATATGTCCAGCCCGATCATCTGGCTGGACAAAATGTGAGCATACCGCACGCAGAGCTCCTGAAAGGCTCTCAGCTCTGTAATATTTTTCTGCCATGTGTGAAGCTGGGAAGACAGCATATGGAGAGACGCATCCTGATTTTTTTCCAGCAGCGCCGTAATCATCCGCTGGATGCTTTCTGATAAATGGTCATAATGATAAGCGGCATCCGGCATATTGGCGCCTGCGGGTGCTGAGGCAGGCTCCGGCTGCGTGCTGCCGTCCAGATATTTCAGCGCTTCTTTATAGCCATAATAAATTTCCTGAATCGAGTAGCAGACAGAGCTGCTGCTGATTTTGCAGGAAAGGCCGCGCTCTGTGAGGCGGGAGGATGTATCATGCTGTATTTTCTTCATATAGAGGTCAAATTGTGACAGGGATATATTTTTGTCAAATTCTATAATCAGCATCAGCTGCTGCATCGGATAAAGCTGGGTATGGCAGCGGCAGGCATCGGAAGCAATGATTTCCATGTATTCATTGATCGTTTTCTGAAGAAGCTGGCCGGAGGAAAGGTAATGGCACTGATCGCTCATCTGGTACAGCACGATACCATAGCAGCCATTTCCGGTCAGGGAACTGTGCATATGCTCCAGGCAGGTTCGGATATATGCTTCGTCCATCTGCCGGCCTTCACATAAATCAACAAAAAAATTATTGGAAATATGAGACATTACATTTTCCATAGCCTTCTGGAACTGGCGGGAGGAGGTAATGTACCGGGCTACCGTCTGCTGCAAAATAGAAAGCTCCCTGGATTTCAGCGGGGCAGGCGGAGCGGCTGGTTCCGTTTCGTCAGTTGCCAGGCGGGTTATCGTCTGGATCGGCCGGATAAGATATTTGTTCAGCGCAAATGCTAAAAAAAGACAGCATAATATAATTCCGCATTCTAATGGAATAATATACCGGAACAGGTCGCCGAGGCTGAACAGTGGAATATCCTCGACAAATAAATAAAAATTCCAGCCCAGCAGAGAAGACGCGGCGGCAAAGCCGGTATGGTTTTCCTCATGGCGGACTGTTTCCTTCAGGCGGTTCATCTCCTTTGCGGCAGCGGATAACTCGCTGTTATACGGGTCAGAATACCGGGCAAGCAGATTTTCTTCCGCATCCAGAATAATTAATGAGGCGCCGGGGCCTCTCAGTTCATCGATCTGTTCCAGAAACATTTCTGTATTCATTTCAAAAAAAAGAATCCCCAGCTTTCCCTTTCCGCTTGTAGGAAATTCTCTTACCAGGTACATCCGATCTTCATAGAAAAACAGCTTGGTAATACAGCTGTTATAGTAAATCTGATATAAACTGGCAGAACGTTCCAGATAGCGGAGAATTTCGTCCGAGAACAGAGACTCTTTGATATTGTCCTCTCTGTAGTCGGAGGTGATGACCTTATTTTTCTTTGGTATATACAGATGGATGGAACGGATCATGCTGTGTTTGGAAGCGGTAATGGCCAGCTCGCTTTTGGTTTTGCTGAAGCTGTGTCCCTGTGTGGTAACGGAGGCGGTCAGATTCGGCTCGCAGCTTAACTGGACGCTGACTTCGTGGAGTTCTGTAACAGTGGCTTCTATCGAGCGCATGATGGTATTGATCAGACTCTCATAGGTAATCATATTTTGCTCCCGGTTATGCTGGCGGAGGATCAGTACGCCCAGAGAAAATACAAAGATAAACAGAATGGTGCTGTATATGATAAACAGAAATGTCATTTTACTGAATATGGTGTCTGTTCTTTGCCGCATATGCATCATTCCTCTTCTGGCGTAATGTGAATGGATGAAAAATGTACCTATCGTTCATTATATCCGGGCGCCAGAATATGTGTCAATAACAGTCCCGCTGCTTTTTAGCGGTAATTCAGCCATAAATTGTTAACATCTTTTGGTTTGTTAACATATTTTTTGAACTAGTACAAAATATGCCCAGAAACGATAAATTAGAAAATTTATCTGATAAATGATATGTGAAATAATGAGAACAGCACCTGATCCAAATCGAAAACATATATGGACCAAGATTGATTACGGATGAAAAAGGAGGAAGGAAAAGAGCATATGAAAAAGAGAATCATATCACTGATGCTTATGGCGGCAATGCTGGTCAGTCTCCTTGGGGGATGCAGCCAGGATGGCGGCCAGAATGAAACCACAGCGGCGGCTGGTTCCGGGACAGAGCAGGCGGAACAGAACACAGAAGCTCCGGAAGCGGAGCAGGCAGAAGATGACGATTATATCATCGCAATTCTGACCGGTACAGTCTCCCAGAGTGAGGAATCCTATGCAGCGGCAATGCGGCTGTACAATGCGGATCCGGATCATATTGTAGTGGCGACTTATCCGGATAATTTTGCGGCGGAGCAGGAGACCATGATTTCTACAGCGCTGAGCTTTGCGGCAAATCCCAAAGTAAAAGCCATTGTTTTCAGCCAGGCGGTAGCCGGGGCGGCAGCCTGCTTCCAGAAGGTAAAGGAAATCCGTCCCGATATCCTGTGTATCGCTGCAAATTATGCAGATGATACCGCCACAATCGCGGAAAATGCAGATTTATGCTATGTACTGGATATACCGGAATTTGGCAATAAACTGGCGGAATATGCTTATGATTACGGGTGCTCTACGGTTGTCTTTTATACATTTGCCAGACATCTGGCGATTCAGACACATGCGGACAGATGGGAAAATCTTCAGAACCGGTGTGATGAGCTGGGACTGAATCTGGTACAGGGAACGACGCCGGATCCTCTGGGTGACGCAGGCGTATCCGGATGCCAGCAGTATATTCTGGAGGATGTGCCCAGAATGGTAGATCTGTATGGTGTGGAAACCGGATTTTCAGGTTCCAATACCAGCCAGAATGAGCCGATGATCAAGGAAGTTGTGGAAACTGGTTCCTATTTCCTCCTGGCTTCTGACCCTTCCCCGTTCCTGGGATTTACAGCGGCGCTGGGCATTGAAGTACCTGAGGAATATGCCTATGATCCTGATTATGTAGTGGACGCGATTAAGGATAAGCTGGCGGAAATCGGTATGTCCGGGCATATGGGTTCCTGGACGGCGCCTATTAATACGTTGTATTTAACTGGCGGCGTTCAGTATGCATACGAATATTGCCAGGGCGTAACCAACGGAGAATTTTTGGATCCTGAAGTTTTCCAGGCAGCTATGGCGGCGGCAGCAGGCGGCGATATTGACATTTACAATGTGGAATTTAATGGGACAACTTATGACAACTGCTTCTATTTTATGTGTGAATATGAGGTTTATTAATACATAAAAGCGCTTTGACGGCGGCGGAGGCAGGATTTGGATCATCTGAGCAAAAGCAGGAGGCGGGCGTTTCATCCGTAGCGCCTGCCTCTTCCATTACGGCGGGAATGTTTTACAGGGAAGGAGAGATGGCAGTGGACGGCGAATATTTATTGGAGATGAACCATATCTGCAAGGAATATTCCGGGAATCGGGTATTGGATGACGTGAGCATCCGGGTGAAGCCGGGACAGATCGTGGCGCTGATCGGAGAAAATGGCGCCGGGAAATCTACGATCATGAACATTCTGTTTGGAATGCCGGTGATCCGGCAGACGGGCGGTTTTGAAGGGTCGATTCTGTTTGACGGGAAAGAAGCAGAGATTGGTTCTCCTCTGGAGGCCATGCGGCTGGGGATCGGGATGGTTCATCAGGAATTTATGCTGATCGACGGCTATGATGTAGCGGAGAATATCAAGCTGAACCGGGAGAATCTGAAAAAGACCCCGTTACATACAATACTGGGAAAAAATTGGGATCTGCTGGACCGGGACGCAATGCACAGAGAATCTGCGGAAACGCTGGAACGTCTGGGAATCCATATGAAGGCGGAGACCAGGGCGGGAAGCATGGCGGTAGGATATAAGCAATTTATTGAAATTGCCCGGGAACTGGATAAAAAGAATGCCAGACTGGTAGTGCTGGACGAACCGACAGCTGTGCTGACAGAAATTGAATCCGAGGAATTTATGGAATGTGTGCGCAAAGTAGCCCGCCAGGGGATTTCCTTTATTTTTATCAGCCATAAGCTGAATGAGATCAAACAGCTGGCGGATTATGTCTATATATTGCGGGACGGACAGATGGTGGGAAGTTATCCGGCGGATATGCTGTCGGCGCAGAGAATGTCGGAGCTGATGGTTGGAAGGGAGGTAGAGCTGCTTCGGGATGAGGACAGGCAGGCGCCTGACGCGGATGCCCCGGTTTGTCTGGAAACCAGAGAACTGGCAGTAGATATGCCCGGAGAAAAAACCAGCGGAATTGACCTTCAGATCCGCCGGGGAGAGATATTTGGGATTGCGGGTCTGGCAGGACATGGAAAAATCGGAATCCCCAATGGGATTATGGGGCTGTATCCTCATACCGGAACGGTTTATATCAATGGAATGGAAATAGATACTGCAAAAACAAAAGCGGTCATCGGGCAAGGCGTGGCCTTTGTATCAGAAGACAGAAGAGGCGTAGGGCTGCTGCTGGATGAAAGTATTGAGGTGAATATAGCGGTTGCCGCGATGAAGACAAAAAATATGTTTACCAGAAAAAGATTCGGCATTTCTTTTTATGATGCCAGAGCGGCCAGAGAATACGCGCTGCGAATGATAGAAGAACTGGATATTCGCTGTACGGGGCCAGAGCAGCCGGTAGGCAGTCTGTCAGGAGGCAACCAGCAAAAGGTCTGCATCGCCAGGGCGCTGGCAATGGAGCCGGAGATTTTGTTTGTGTCAGAGCCTACCAGGGGAATTGATATTGGCGCGAAAAAAATTGTGTTGGATACGTTAACGCGTATTAATAAAGAGAAGTCTGCTACGGTTATTGTGACATCAAGCGAGCTGGCCGAGCTTCGGTCTATGTGCGACAGAATTGCCATCATTGCCAATGGCCGGGTAGCCGGAATTTTATCTCCAGATGCGCCGGATTATCAATATGGTATGCTGATGAGCGGGATGGAAGCGGAAGAACAGGAGGCGATGGAATGAGGGTATTGCAAAAAGCGGCGGCCGGTATCGGCATATCCCGGCTGGTAATCGGAGGGTTTTTACTGTGTCTGATCGTGGCGGTGGTTCCGCTGGGGATTAATCCAGGACTGATTTACGGAGACTGCCTGACGCGGATCGGGATGAATGGAACGCTGGTGCTGGCGATGATGATATCTATTTTATGCGGCGCCGGACTGAATTTCGGACTGCCGATTGGGATTCTGTGCGGCCTTCTGGGCGGCGCCATTGCCTGTGAATATGATATGGCAGGGATGGCGGGATTTCTGGCTGCGTGCGGAATCTCGGTTCCTTTTGCGGCTGGAGCGGGATGGCTGTATGCCCAGCTGTTAAATCATGTAAAAGGCTCTGAGATGACGGTGGGGAATTATATGGCGTTTTCCATGGTATCGCTGATGTCTCTGATGTGGCTTCTCCTGCCTTTTTCCAATACAAAGCTTACCTGGCCTATGACAGGAAAAGGATTACGAAGCACCCTTACGCTGGAAGATAATTATGC
>CALWQE010000114.1 GCA_944383605.1 uncultured Lachnospiraceae bacterium | reverse complement strand
TTTGCGAAAAAATTGGCGAAAGTCTCCTGTGTCAGATCTTCGGCATATTCCGCGTCAGAGCAATGATAACTGCAATACCTGAGAATGTCATTGTAATATTTGCGGACAAAAGTATCAAAAGCGTCATCATCGCCCTGTTTCATTTTTCTGATTAAGAGAAAATCTACATCCACAAAAGCCTCCTTTCCCGTCTGGTGAAGTTCAAAACGTTTCTCCCTTTCTACCAGGTATAACAAATGGGGAGGGGAAAAAGATAGTCTAAATTGAAAGTTTTTCAGGAAAGATTTACTGCAGGGAAGAGTTAAAAATTGGATTGACGGGGATAACAGATAAAAGTATACTCAAATTACCTAATTTGATAGTTGGTAAATTGACTCATAGTGACATTGGACAAATCGATGGTTCGGCGATGACCTCTTCTGGCAAAATAGGGAGATATCAGATTATGGCATTATATGCAATCGGAGATTTTCATCTGTCTATTACAGCAGACAAACCAATGGATGTGTTTGGCAGCGTGTGGAAAAATCACACGAAAAAAATAAAAGAAAACTGGCTGCGGCTGATAAGGCCGGAGGATACGGCGGTGCTTACCGGCGATCATTCCTGGGGGAAAAATCTGAACGAAGCGATGGCAGATCTGGAGTTTATTATGGCTCTTCCCGGCAGGAAGATCCTGCTGCGGGGGAACCACGATATGTTCTGGGATGCAAAGAAAACAGGAAAGCTGAATGAACAGTTCGCCGGCCGCCTGGAATTTCTGCAGAATAATTTTTATTCTTATGAGGATTACGCCCTGGTGGGGACAAAGGGCTACAGCGATGAGCTGCGGGATACACAGGAGCATCTGGAGAAGCTGCTGGACAGAGAAGAGAACAGGCTGCGGGCATCCTTCGAGGCGGCGAAAGAGGCAGGATACCGAAAATATATTGTGTTTCTCCACTATCCTCCCACCAGCTTCTATGAGCAGGAGAGCCGTTTCACCCGGATGGCGGAGGAATACGGAGCAGAGCAGGTAGTGTACTCCCACTGCCATGGCCGCCGGCAGTACGGCGTCAGCCTCCGGGGATATTATAACGGCATCCGCTACCGGCTGGTATCGTCCGATTATCTGGAGTTTGTGCCGGAGCGGATTCTGTGACAGTCCAGACCGCATTTGCACCTTAAATGGATGCGCCTGTTTGTTTTTTCAAATATCCTTTACCCATCGCTGTTTGGATACTCCATTTTAAAAGGGCAATGAAGAAAACACTTTTTTTGCTGACTCCCAGGCATTGTTCAGATGCTGAATCAGCAGCTGGTTGGTACGCTCGAAGTCACCGCTTTCAAAAGCCAAAATAATTTCCAAATGTTCATTTTTGCTGTCGCTCATGCGCCGGTAGACAGATTTTCCGACAATCAGACCGATGCGGTGGTTTTGAAAAAACATCTGTTTGAACAGCTGCTGAAGCATTTCGTTTTGATTCAAAGACCATATATAACTATGAAACACTTTATCCATATTCACTTCATCCGCCATAGAGCAGGATTGACTGTCCAGAGCAAGAAATTGCTGATGCAGTCTGTGCAGGTCTTCTGATTTGGCATTGCTGCCATAATGGCTGATCAGATAGGGTTCGATCAGAAGCCGGATTTCAAAAAAATTATCTACCGTGGTAAGGGTAATCGGCGTGATCAGCAGTCCCTTTTTGGGAAGTACAGTAACCAGCTTATCCTGCTGAAGATTAATAATTGCTTCCCGGACAGGGGTGCGGTTAATCCCTAAATCCTGGCATATCTGCTCTTCGCTGAGAAGTGTGTTGGGAGGGTATTCCAGATTCAGAATCTTATCGCACAGTTCACGGTAAGCTTTGCTTTTTAGCGTTTCTTTCAATATCTTTCTCTACTTTCCATTGCTTTGTCAATATTTCCAAAATATACAAGTATCATAACATAAAAAGAATAAATTTAAAACCGCTTAGATTTTTTTCGGGATTGTCGAATTATGTACTTGAAAAAATACAAAATCCATGCTATTATCATAATATATTATGAAATATATTTCAATATATATTTCAAAAAATACAAGGAAAAGGAGAAGAGTTGCATGAAAAAAAGGATTCGACAGTTGATTTGCAGCGTATTGGTGTTGATGTTGGTGCTGTCATGCGCAGGGTGCGGGGGAAACGACAGCGCGGCAGATACAACAGCGGCCGCCGGCGGCACACAGGCCGAGGAAGCAGCACAGGCGGGGAGCGATGACAAGATTATCAATGTGGCGACTTCTGAGAGTATTGTAAAATGTGATCCGCATGATCAGCAGGGCTGGCCGGGGCGTGCCGGTGTCGCGATGGTAATGGAACCGCTGATCACAACCGACCATGAAGGGAATTTCTTCCCCCTTCTGGCAGAAAGCTGGGATATCGCAGAGGATGGACTGGAGATTACTTTCCATCTGTATGATGGGATCTATGCTTCCAATGGAGAGGTATTTAATGCAGATGATGTAGTGGCAACTTACAATCGGATTCTGTCAGATAATACGCTGAATACAACCGTTAATTACTGGTCTCGGCTGGATACGGTGGAAAAAGTAGATGATTTGACAGTTGCGTTCCATTTTACAGAACCAGAAGCCTGTGCGATGGATTATTTTACAGCTACTTTCTGTTTCCCTGATGAAGCATATGCAGAATATGGGGACAGGCTGTGGCTGGATCAGATTATGATTGGCACAGGTCCCTGGGTATGGGATGAATGGGTGGACGGCCAGTACCTGCATCTGACGAAAAATCAGGATTACTGGAAAAAAGACGAGTATGATCCTTATTATGAGGAATTTTACATGAGATTCCTGACAGAGGAATCTTCCGCGATCGCAGCCCAGCTGGCAGGCGACATTGACGCGTATATTTCTGTCGGCGGTATTTCAAAAGACTCTGTTGGCCTGTACGAAGGAACGGAGGACACAACAGAAATTATTGAAATGAAAACCAGCTTATTCCATTTTATTGGCTTTCAGTGTGAGGAAGGAAGAGTATTTCATGATATGAATCTGCGGCGTGCTTTTTCCATGGCTTTCGACAGAGAGGCGATTGGAACCAGTCTGATCGGCGATAATATCGAAGTATCTAAGGGCGGCCTCTCTTTCTCGTTCACTTTGGGATATGATGAAAATATGGACTCTCCCTATTATCATTACAACCCGGAAGAGGCGGCAAGGCTGGTGGAAGAAAGCGGATATGACGGCTCAGAGATTAACTTCCTGATTGGCTCTAATGTACCTTATGGAGAAAATATAGGACTGCTGATTGCGGAGTATTGCCAGGCGATAGGACTGAATGTAAATACTGAAATCGCGGAGATTGCCTCCTTCCAGGATCGGCGCAAGGCGGGAGACTATGACTGTTATCTGACAACAGACGGTGTGAATTATGGTGAAATCTATAATTATATGAAAACGCGGCTGGTATCAGATATCCACCAGTCTCACTATGTGAATGACACGTTTACCCAGCTGGTTGAGGAATCCGGGCATACGCTGGATATTGAAATGAGAGATGAACTGTACAGACAGTGCAATGAAATTCTGGCGGAGGATGTGCCTCATATCAATCTGTTCTGTTCACCGAAAATTTATGCGATTAATTACGGTGTAACCGGGATTCAGCTGTTCCCTGACGGTGATTTCAACTTCAGCAGAATTGATTATGATGCCAGCGCAGTCAAATAATCATACTGCTGTCACAAAGGAGGCTTTGCTGTGTATTTTTTAAGATTTGTTGGAAAACGGATACTTCAGACAGTGATTGTACTGTTTTTTGTATCAGTGATTGCTTTTGCGCTGATCCGTATCGCGCCGGGCAATCCTGCCACACTGCTGTTGCCCGACAATGCCACAGAAGAGCAGATTCAGGAAAAAGAGGCAGAACTGGGTCTGGATAAGCCGGTTGTGATTCAGTACCTTAATTATATGGGAGGGGTTCTCAGGGGCGACCTGGGAACCTCCTATAATTACCAGCAGCCGGTGACAAAAGTTTTTTTCAGCCGTTTTCCGAATACATTGCGGCTGACAGTGGCCATGATGCTGATTTGCCTGGCCTGCGGTATTCCGCTGGGGATTATCGCCGGGATTAAGCAGGGCACTGTGATAGATTTTGTGGCGATGATTTTTGCTTTGCTGGGCCAGTCAATGAGCAATGTATGGCTGGCGGTGCTGAATATTTATATTTTTGCCGTGTGGCTGGGATGGCTGCCATCGGTTGGCGTGGGCGGTATGGAATATCTGATTTTACCGGCTTTGACATTGGGTTATCCGCTGTCAGCCACTACCTGCCGCTTGGGCCGTTCCGGCATGATCGATGTATTAAGAGAAGATTATATTACCTGTACGAAGGCGAAAGGAATCCCGGATTATCTGGTTTATTGCAAATACGCTTTTAAGAATGCGCTGATTCCTATTGTAACGGTGGTTGGTTCTCAGTTTGGCCTGTTTCTGGGCGGTTCTGTCGTAGTGGAAACGATTTTTTCCTGGTCAGGCATCGGACAGCTGCTGAACCAGGCGATTGGAAACCGGGATTATGAGCTGGTACAGAGTTCTCTGCTGCTGATTGCCTGCATGTGTGCGGTTGTTTATCTGCTGATCGATATTATTAATGCGTTGATTGATCCCCGGATTACGCTGGACTAAGGAGGAGAGAAGAATGGATAAAAAAATAATTTTACGCAGAATCCGCCATAGCCGGTTTATGATCGTGGGAGCGGTTGTGCTGGTTTTTATTTTAGCTTTATCCCTTCTGGCGCCTGTGGTTTGCCAGTTTGATCCGGAGGCCAGTTCCATTGCGGAACGTCTTCTGCCGCCGGAATGGCTTTCACACGGTATGGCGGGCCATATTCTGGGAACGGATGAACTGGGCAGAGATGTTTTCACCCGCCTGCTGTATGGAGCCCGTATTTCTATTATGATCGCGGTTGCCGTGTGCTGCTCTGCCGCTGTGCTGGGGACGGCGCTGGGGCTGACCGCCGGTTATTTTGGAAAGAAAGTGGATATGGTTATTATGCGGGCGATGGAGGTAATCCAGGCGATCCCGGATATTGTGCTGGCGATTTGTGTATTGTCTTTGTTAGGACCAAGCACCCTGAATTTGATTATCGTTCTCCTAATTGGAAGAACGCCTATGTTCTGCAGGCTGGCCAGGAACAATACCCTGGTTTACCGAAACGCAGAATTTGTGAAGGCCAGCCGTTCCATGGGCGCAGGCAGGGCGCATATTATTTTTACCCAGATCCTTCCCAATATTACAACGCCGCTGATTGTACAGCTGAGCCAGGCTTTTGGTTCTAATATTATGATCGAGTCTTCCCTTAGCTTTTTGGGACTGGGTATCCAGCAGCCGCAGCCGTCCTGGGGAAATATGATTGCCGCAGGAAGAAAATTTCTGGCGACGGATCCCTGGGTCTGCTTCGCGCCGGGCGTAGCGCTTATGCTGATTGTCCTGGCTTTCAATTTCCTGGGCGACGGCCTGCGGGACGTTCTGGATCCCAAACGTACATAAGGGGGTAGGCAGATGGAAAATTTACTGGAAATCAAAAATCTTCGTGTCGTTTACAAAACGGAAAGAGCAACAGGGCAGGCTCTGAACGGTATGTCAATTACGCTGAAACCGGGAGAGTCTTTGGGACTGGTAGGCGAAGCCGGGGCGGGAAAGACGACCACCGCGCTCAGTATCCTGAATCTTTTGCCAAGAGCAGGCCATATTCTGGAAGGGGAAGTTTTGTTTCATGGGAAAAATGTCCTGAAAATGTCTAAGAAGGAATTACAGAATATGCGGGGACATCAGATCAGTATGATTTTTCAGAATCCCCTCACTTCCCTGAATCCGGTGTTTACAGTAGGGGAACAAATTGAAATGGTACTTCGCCATCACCTCCATATGAAACCGAAGCAGGCGGAAGAACGGGCGAAGGAGCTTCTGGAATCTGTAGGAATCCCGGCATACCGGCTTCACGAATATCCTGTTCAGTTCAGCGGCGGTATGCGCCAGAGGGTTGGAATTGCAGCGGGAATTGCATGCAACCCGGAACTGCTGATTGCGGACGAGCCTACAACTGCCCTGGATGTAACGATTCAGGCACAGATTTTGGAACTGATGAAGCTGCTGCAGGAACAGCACAAGACCTCTTTGCTGATGATCACCCACAATTTGGGTATTATTTCTGAGCTGTGTGAGAATGTGGCGGTGATGTATGCCGGGCGCGTGATCGAATATGGAAGTGTGGAAGAGGTGTTTGCCCATCCTTCTCATCCATATACCCGCGGACTGCTGGGAGCTTTGCCGGATATGGAAAAGAATCAGGAACGTCTGACGTCAATTCCGGGCACTGTTGCAGATGCCCAGAACCTGCCGGAAGGGTGCAGATTTCATCCCAGATGTGAGCATTGTATGGAGCAGTGCCGGTCCAAACAGCCGTATCCGATTGCCTTAAATCACAGGCATATGGTGGAATGTTTTATGTATGAGGGAGGGGATGGGCAATGAAAGAAAAGATAACAGAAACAGCTCCTCTGATTAAAGTAGAGCATTTGAAAAAATATTTTGATATTCCCAGGGCAGGAAAGCTGCATGCAG
This sequence comes from uncultured Lachnospiraceae bacterium, assembly GCA_944383605.1. Taxonomy (GTDB): domain Bacteria; phylum Bacillota; class Clostridia; order Lachnospirales; family Lachnospiraceae; genus Paralachnospira_A. The sequence continues at coordinate 10,597 of CALWQE010000114.1, read as the reverse complement.
TAGACGATGTGAGCTTTGAAATCAGAGAAGGAGAAACCTTAGGACTGGTAGGGGAATCCGGCTGCGGAAAAAGTACAGTAGGCAATGTGGTAATGCAGCTGCTGCCCAAAACAGAAGGAACCATTTCCGTTTTGGGAAAAACAGTAGAGGCAGGAAAGCAGGTCAGTCATGATTTTTGCCGGAATGTGCAGATGATTTTTCAGGATCCGTACAGTTCCCTGAACTCCAGGAAAACCATAAAATCTATTTTAAGCGAACCGCTGCTGGTGCAGAAGATTTACCGGAAAGGGAAAGAGCTGGATCAGGCGCTGCTTCAGTTATGCGATGCCGTGGGGCTAAGCCCCGGCCTTTTGAACCATTATCCGCATGAGCTGGATGGGGGGATGCGCCAGATCGTGGGAATTGCCCGGGCCTTGTCTTTGAATCCCCGGTTTATTATCTGCGATGAGCCGGTATCGGCTCTGGATGTGTCTGTACAGGCAAAAATTATCAATCTGTTAAAGGATCTGCAGAAAGAGCGGAATCTGTCCTATCTTTTTATTTCTCATGACCTGAGTGTGGTACGGCATATATCAGACCGGGTAGCGGTGATGTATCTGGGACAGATTATTGAAATAGCGGATAAAGAAACGATTTTTCAGGATACAAGACATCCATACAGTCTGGCATTGTTAAGTGCAGTGCCAAAAGTCAGCATTGGTCAGAAGGTTCACAGGATTGTGCTGAAGGGCGATGTACCCAGCCCAATGAACCCCAAGCCGGGCTGCCGCTTTGCGCCCCGCTGCTGGATGGCGCGTCCGGAATGCACTGGTCATGACCAGACTCTGCAGGAGGTCAGTCCAGGACATTTTGTGGCCTGCCAATATGCGCATTTGTCCAGAGAGCAGATGAAAGATGCGGCAACTGCAACGCTGAAAAATTTATCCGTTGAATGAAATAGAGATCAGAAATGAGATGACGGATGGGCGAGTCTTGCATCAATTCAATAGAGGAGGAGAAGAAAATGAGTAGTTCTGGGATCAGGATCAGATGGATTACAACAACCTGTTTTGAGATTGTACTGCCGAATGGGAAGGTTATTGTGCTGGATCCGTGGGTGGGACGGGAACATCCGATGCATCCTGGCGTTTCCATGGATACAGGATTTACTGTAGATGATTTTACCGGAGCGGATTATATATTTTTATCACATACCCACTTTGACCATATTGCAGATCTGATGGAACTGCTGGATAAAAAGCAGACAGATCCCTGCGGCGGCCATGTGTTTCTGCCGGCTTTGTCAGCAAAACTGTTTTCTGACGTTTATGATGTACCCTTGATTCATTTGATACCGGTCTATCCATATGAGACCCTGGAACTGGATGATATTATTGTAACGCCGCTGCCTTGCCGGCATTTTGGCGATAAAGGCGTGAATGTGGCTGAACGTCCGGGGGAAAGCCGAAGGAAAGCGCTGGCAGCAGGAGAGGATCCCCAATATCATGAATCTATGGAGATGGGAAGTCTGGAGGAGATGGATCTGGCAATCACAGTGAAAAGCTGCAATTTCCGCTTTATGGTGCTGGGCGGGCGGGTATACCGTTTCCAGAACATTTATAAATGGGCGGAGCAGTTTCATCCAGATTTTGTGATCCGTCAGGTCAGCAACGGATTTACACCGGAGGATTACGCAGATATCATTGGCCGGTTCCATGCCCCGGTAGTCTTCCCTTCCCACCATGATCTCCATCATCTGGAGCTGGCGCAGAACATGAGCTATGAAGCGTATTTTGGAAAAGTAAATCAGCTTTTGGAGAAAAGAAGGAGCAGCGTGCGGGTCATCAATATTAATCCCTGCGAATGGTATCAGATCGGGACTGTGTGCCAGTGCGTCTGAAACCTTCCGAAGAAATACTGGACGGTAAGCCCGTAATATGTTAAAATATCATTAAATGCCGTAAAGGAACGTATATGACATCAGGTTGTAGCGTTCCTTTTCGCGGTTACAGGCATTTTTGCACGAAATGGGAAAATCATTCCCCCGCTGAAGCCGCGGGCGAACCTGTGAGATACGGGGATCACGCGGCTGTGACGATGATTGCTGACGATGAAGGAGGAAAAAATGGGCGGTTTTTTTGGCGTTGCTTCTAAAGACGACTGTGTGTTTGATTTGTTTTTCGGTGTGGATTACCACTCTCATCTGGGAACCAGAAGAGGCGGGATGGCTGTTTATGGCAGAGAAAAAGGCTTCGACCGGGCGATCCACAATATTGAAAATTCGCCTTTCCGGACGAAGTTTGATAAAGATATGCGCGAAATGAAGGGAGAGCTGGGGATCGGCTGCATTTCAGATTATGAGCCGCAGCCGCTGATTGTCCGTTCCCATCATGGAACCTATGCGATTACTACTGTGGGGAAGGTGAATAACAGCGCTGAGCTGGTGAAGCAGATCTTTGATAAAGGCCACGCCCATTTTCTGGAGATGAGCGGCGGGGATATTAACGCCACAGAGCTGACAGCGGCGATTATTAATCAGAAAGAAAACCTGATCGACGGAATCCGCTATGCCCTGGAGGTAATCGACGGCTCTATGACATTGCTGCTGATGACGCCGAAGGGAATTTACGCTGCCAGGGATAAGATGGGCAGGACTCCTGTGGTAATCGGGCAGAAGGAGGATGCTTACTGCGTAGCCTTTGAAAACTTTTCTTACCTGAACCTGGGCTATACTGATTACAAGGAGCTGGGCCCCGGCGAGATTGCGGTAATAACGCCTGATGGCGTGAAAACGCTGGTGCAGCCGGGAAAGGATATGAAGATCTGCACCTTCCTCTGGGTATATTATGGGTACCCTTCCAGCTCCTATGAGGGGATCAGCGTGGAGCAGATGCGGTATAACTGCGGGGTAAAGATGGCCCAGCGGGATCATGTGCGGCCGGACACCGTGGCCGGGGTGCCGGATTCCGGTATCGCCCATGCGGTAGGCTATGCCAATGCGTCAGGGATTCCGTTCTCCCGTCCTTTTGTAAAATATACCCCTACCTGGCCCCGCTCATTTATGCCGACGGTGCAGAGCAAGAGAAATCTGATCGCAAAGATGAAGCTGATTCCTATCCACGATCTGATTAAGGGAAAAAGCCTGCTGCTTATTGATGATTCCATCGTCCGGGGAACACAGCTGCGGGAAACCACAGAATTTCTTTATCAGAGCGGGGCGAAGGAGGTTCATATCCGCCCGGCATGTCCGCCGATCCTGTACGGCTGCAAGTATCTGAACTTCTCCAGATCCTCTTCGGAGATGGATCTGATTGCCCGCCGGGTGATCAGACGGCTGGAGGGAGAGGACGTCAGCGATGAGGTGCTGCAGGAATACGCGGATCCGGAATCACCCAAATATGAGAAAATGCAGGAGGAGATCCGGAAGGAGCTGAACTTCACTTCTCTGCGGTATAACCGGCTGGACGATATGCTGGAGGCTACCGGCGTAGATCCCTGCAAGCTGTGCACCTACTGCTGGAATGGAAAGGAGTAAGGGACACAGGCTTTGCGGCTGTTCAGCCATGAGCAGGCAGGGAAGCAGATGGGAAAGATTTGCTTGACAGTGAGGGTGAATGAGAGATGAAAGAGACAGACGCACTGAAGCAATGGCAGAAAAATGCGCGGGACTATGGGGTTTTGACTCTGGCGACCTTATTTATGGTGGTGGGAATCTATATATTTAAGTTTCCCAATAACTTTTCCTTCGGCGGGGTAACTGGCCTGGCTGTGGTGCTGAGCAGGGTTTTTTCCCTGTCGGCCGGCACTTATACTTTTATCATTAATGTGGCGCTGCTGATCCTGGGCTTTCTCTTCCTGGGAAGAGGCTTCGGCATTAAGACGGTGTATGTCAGCCTGCTGACTTCGGTCGCTCTCAGCTTTATGGAGTGGGCCTTTCCCATGTCGGGCCCGCTGACGGATCAGCCGCTGCTGGAGCTGATTTTTGCCGTAGTGATGCCGGCCCTCAGTTCGGCGGTGCTGTTTAATATCGGCGCTTCCAGCGGAGGGACAGATATTGCAGCGATGATTCTGAGAAAATATACCAGCATTGACATCGGCTCCGCTCTCTTTCTGGTGGACGTGGCGGTGACGGTTTCCGCCTGCTTTGTGTTCGACATCCAGACCGGGCTTTTTTCCTTCTGCGGCCTTATGGCCAAATCCCTGGTGATCGACAATGTGATCGAGAGCATTAACCTGTGCAAGTATTTTACCATTATTACCGAAGATCCTCAGCCGATCTGCTATTTTATCCATCATACGCTGAACCGGAGCGCCACGGTGTTCCGGGCGGAAGGCTCCTATACCCATGCGGAAAAGGAGATTATTCTGACAGTGATGAACCGGTACCAGGCGGTACAGCTTCGCAATTTTATTAAACGGACAGAGCCGGGAGCCTTCCTGATGATCTGCAACAGCAGCGAAATCGTGGGCAAGGGTTTCCATGGCTTTAACTGAGCATTGCGTCCGGGAAGCAATAAAGCAGATGAAAAGGATTCGCATGATTTGTCAGGCGGCAAACAGGAAGGGGCGGCGGCAATGGCCAATTTGACAGTAGAACGGGTAAATGTGACGGAACAGGTCATTGAGTATCTGAAATCCAATATACAGAGAGGGATCTGGAAGCCGGGGGACAGAATCGCATCGGAGAATGAGCTGACCGCTGTTCTTTCCGTGAGCCGGGCCAGCGTCCGCCATGCGATTCAGCAGCTGATCGCGGTGGGCGTTCTGGAAAGCTATCAGGGAAAGGGAACTTATGTGAAGACCCTGCCCATCGAGACGCTTAATGAAAATTTTGACCATCTGTATGTGAATACAGAAATTCTGCAGCTGATGGAGTTTCGTACCATTCTGGAGGAGGCCAGCTGCAGGCTGGCTGCGGAGCGGATTACCGGGGAGGGGCTTCACAATCTGGAGTTTTATTATTCCAGGATGAAGGAGGTGCCCAGGTTCAGCGATGAGTTTATTAAATATGACATGGAGTTTCATATGGAAATACTGCGGGCAACAAAAAACGGGATCGTTGTCCGCAGTATGGAGCATGTGATCCAGGAGATTCAGCGGCAGCAGGAGCTGCTGAATACGGAGGCTGGCGTCAGCCGGGCAATCCGTTATCATGGGGAGATTCTGGAGGCGCTGAAGCGCAGAGACGGGAACCGGGCGGCGGAGCAGATGGCAGAGCATCTGTCCCAGGTGTATCAGGTGGAGGACGGCTCCCTTTGATCCAGATGCGCCCGCCCTGTGGCTTTCGCGAGGCGAGTGTCAGAGAATATACGCTGCAAATGATAAAATACAGAAAGAAGGAACAGAGATGGGAGACTGCTTGTATGTGGTGATACCGGCTTATAATGAAGAGGAAAACATCGAGAGCGTGGTAAATGACTGGTATCCTGTCGTGGAACGGGCAGGAGGGAAGAGCCGTCTGCTGATTGTGGACGATGGGAGCCGGGATGGAACATTCCGGATTCTGACCCGGCTGGCGCAGACCAGACCCAGGCTGAAGCCGGTGACGAAGGCGAACCAGGGACACGGCGCTACGGTGCTTTACGGGTATCGGTACGCCCTGCGGGCCGGTGCGGATTATATCTTTCAGACAGATTCGGATGGTCAGACAGTGGCCTCCGAGTTCTGGCCCTTCTGGAAGCGGCGGAAAAAGTACGATATGATTATCGGATTGAGAAATCACCGGGAGGACGGGCTGTCCAGGGTGATCGTGACGAAGGTGCTGAAGCTGACGGTACTGGCCTGTTTTCATGTATATGTGCCTGACGCCAACACGCCCTTCCGGCTGATGAGCCGGGAAAGCCTGGCGGCTAATATCCGGAAGATTCCGAAAAATTATAATCTGTCCAATGTGGTACTGTCCGTTCTTTATGAAAAGTATTACCGGACAAAGTACATACCGATTACCTTCCGGCCCCGCCAGGGCGGCGTAAATTCTATTAATATTCCGAAAATCGCCAGGATTGGAAGGCAGGCAGTGACAGACTTTATGAAAATTAATCAGATGATTCGCAGGTGAGTGAGGATGAAAACAGAAGTACTCTGCCTCTCCCAGGGGCAGGAAGAGGAGAAGATCGCCAGGGCAGGGCGGATTCTCCGGGAGGGAGGGCTGGTGGCTTTCCCTACAGAAACGGTATATGGGCTGGGTGCGGACGCCCTTCATGAGGAGGCCGCCGCGAAAATCTACGCGGCAAAAGGGCGGCCTTCTGACAATCCCCTGATCGCCCATATCGCAGACCGGGAGCAGCTGGCAGGGCTGGCGGCGGATATCCCGGACAGCGCGGTAAAGCTGATGGATGCTTTCTGGCCGGGGCCGCTGACGCTGATTTTCCGGAAAACAGAAGCGGTTCCCAGAGGCACGACTGGCGGGCTGGAGACGGTGGCGGTACGGATGCCTTCTCATGAGACGGCCAGAGCCCTGATCCGGGCGGCGGGCGTGCCGGTAGCGGCGCCCAGCGCGAATACCTCCGGACGGCCCAGCCCAACGACAGCAGCCCATGTGCTGGAGGATATGGATGGAAAGATCGATTGTATCCTGGACGGCGGCCCTGTGGGCATCGGGCTGGAATCTACGATTATCGACGTGACCGGAGAAATACCGGTGATTCTCAGGCCTGGCTATATTTCTAGAGAGATGGCGGAGGCAGTGGTGGGGCCTGTAAGCATTGACCCCGCGGTGGAGGGCCCGCCGGACCCTGACGTAGCGCCGAAAGCGCCGGGAATGAAATACCGCCATTACGCGCCGAAAGCCCAGCTGACCATTGTGGCCGGGGAGACAGAGGCGGTTGCAGAGCGGATTAACCGGCTGACCGGGGAAAAAGCGGCCCAGGGGATTCCCTGCGGCGTCATCTGTACAGAAGAAACCAGAGAACGGTACAGCTGCCAGGATGTGAAGGTAGTGGGGAGCCGGAATAAGCCGGAGACGATCGCACACAACCTGTACGCGGTGCTGCGGGAATTTGATGAGGAAGACATCGCTTTCATTTATTCGGAAAGCTTTGAGGGCGGACAGCTGGGCCAGGCGATTATGAACCGCCTGAAAAAGGCTGCCGGATATCATATCATCCAGGTGTAGGATAGAAAGATGAAGAAATATAAGAAGATTATTTTTGTCTGTGGGGAAAATACCTGCCGCAGCGTGATGGCTGAGGCGATTATGAACGGAATTAAAAATACGCTGAAGGGCGGCGACGCTCTGGAGGTGATTTCCAGAGGGCTGGTGGTGCTGTTTCCGGAACCGATGAATCCGAAGGCAGTGGCGATCCTGAAGAGCAGGGGGCTGAAGCCGCTGCATGAATATTCCATGTCCCTGGAGCCGGAGGATCTGGACAGCGACACGCTGGTGATCACCATGACGGAGGCAGAGTGCCTGTCTGTGGCGGAACGGTTCGGGACGGAGGCAGACATCACAACGATCCGGCGGTTCGTGGGACAGAAAGGGGATGTTGAGGAGCCTCACGGCAGTCTTGCGGAATATGGAATGTTCTTTGAGCATCTGGATCTGCTGGTAAAAATGGTGGCTCAGGCCATCTTAAAGGAAGAATAAGGAGGAAGAGAAAGATGATTGCGTTAGGATGTGATCATGGCGGATATGAACTGAAGCAGGAGATTATCGCCTGGCTGGAGGCGAAGGGACTGGATTACAAGGATTATGGCTGCTACAGTACAGCCTCTGCAGATTACCCGGAGTATGCCCATGTGGTGGCTCATGCGGTGGCGGATGGGACATGCGAGAAAGGCATCCTGATCTGCGGTACCGGAATCGGGATTTCCATTGCCGCAAATAAGGTAAAGGGAATCCGGGCGGCTCTCTGTACGGACTGTTTTATGGCGGAGGCTACCAGGCTCCATAATGACGCCAATATCCTGGCTCTGGGCGGACGGGTGGTAGGCCCCGGCCTGGCGCTGAAAATCGTGGAGACGTTTCTGAATACGCCTTTCTCACAGGATGAGCGCCATATCAGAAGAATCGGGAAGATCGAGGAAGTATAAAGCCGGCGCCGCGAGAGCGGCCGGGGATTTGGAAAGGGATACCACAGGCATTTCCAAACGAATGCCTGCGGTGTGAGAAATCTCAGGAGAATTTTTTATAAATCAGGCTGTCCAGATCTGAATATATCCTGCGGCAATGCCGATTACGGCAGACAGGCATATAATCAGAATTGGATGGCTTTTTTTCTTGAATGCCAGAAAGAGGGCGAAAAGGAAGACCGCAAGAGAGAGAAGGAAGGAAAAGCCTGCCAGCTCTTCTATGCGAAAGCCGCCTGGAAAGAACACGGTCTGCCCAACTGACAGCACTGAGGTAGCGATCAGGCCGATCACCGCAGGGCGCAGGCCGGACATACATCCGCTGACAATTTTGCTGGACTGAAACCGCTTATAGCATCTGGCGATCAGCAGGATAATCAGAAAAGAGGGCAGCACGACGCCCAGGGTAGCGCACAGTGAGCCGAAAAAGCCGCCAGTCACCCGGCCGATATAGGTGGAAAAGTTGACTGCCAGGGGGCCGGGCGTACTCTCGCTGACAGCTACAAAATTTACCAGGTTGGCTTCGCTCATCCACCCGTGGGCCTGGGCTTCCGCCTGAATGAGAGGCAGCATGGCGTAGCCGCCGCCGATGGTAAAGGCTCCGATTTTAAAAAAGGTAAGAAAAAGATCCAGATAAAGATTCATGATAGGCTCCTTCCTGACGCATTTGCTGCGTCATCAGTGCAGATTTGCCGCGCCGGGACGCGCGGGCGAATATTGCAGTCAAGCTTTGGCATGCCTGTCCATGACAGAGGCAGAGATCAGCCCTGCCGCGGCGCACAGGATAATTACCAGCAGGACATTTACCTGCAGCAGCGCTGCCGCGATAAAAGCGCCCGCAGAAATACAGTAGGAAACAGGGTGCTTCGGGCATTGCTTATACATGGAATAGAGCGCCTGTACGATCAGGGCCAGCACGCCTGCCCGGATTCCGTTAAAGGCGAACTGGACTGCCCGCAGATGCTCAAATTGCTCCAGCACAAAAGAAATGATAAAAATGACGGTAAAGGATGGCAGTACGACGCCCAGGGTAGCGGATACAGCGCCGGGGAAACCGCAGGTCTTGTAGCCGACAAAAGTGGCAGCATTGATGGCGATCGGCCCTGGGGTGGACTCGGCGATGGCTACAATGTCCAGGATATCGCTATCAGAAATCCAGCCCTGCTTCTGGGCCGCCTCCTTCTGGATCAGCGGAATCATAGCGTAGCCGCCGCCGAAGGTAAAGGCTCCGATCTTAAAAAAAGAAGCAAAGAGCTGGAAAATCGTTTTCAGTTTGTTCTTTTCCATACGTTTACACCTCCCATAATGTTTCAGGCTCTGCGGGCAAGGAGCTCCGGATCCCAGGCTCCCCGCCCGTTTGACATATTGCCTAACATTATACACTGGGCAAAAAGAGAAAACAAGAAACAGAAGGTAAAACTTTCCAAGGTTTTTTTGACATTTCCGGGAGCATACCGTTCAGCGCATTCTCCCTTCCGCCGTTTCGCCCGGGGCGCGCGCCGAAGCAAACGAATTATAATAAAATTTATTGAAAAACAATAAAATTATATTGAAATACAGATGCGCCTGTGCTATAATACCGATGATGTCGGGGCAAGGGAATACTGTGGCCAGATGGCTGAAAGAAGCGACAGAAATCCGGAAGCCCCGTAAAATGAACAGGGAGACTGCTGCGCCAGGCTCCCTGCACTGTACAGGAGGAAAAAATGATGGGATGGACGCCGAGCCGTTCGATTATGCTGTCCAGGGTCTGTATTGTTTTGTGCACCCTGGCTTATCTGGCTGTAGTAATTGGATGCCCCTTCGCGGTTGAGGGGTATATTGCCGTCAGCGCCAGCCAGGCGGAGGGAAATGAACAATGGTTTATTCTTTCTGTTTACCTGTGCGCAGCGCCGGTGGGGATGATTCTCTGGAAGCTGCACAGACTGATGAGAAACATCAGCCGCCTGGACATATTTACGGGGGATAATATCAGCTGCCTCCGGTGGATTTCCTGGATGTGCTTTGCCGTGGCGGCAGTGGCTCTGGTTTCAGCGGTTTATTATATTTTCTGGCTGGTGATTGCCGGCTGTATGGCATTTATGGGACTGCTGATCCGCGTTATTAAAAATGTGTTTGAGCGGGCCAGGGAGATTAAAGAGGAAAATGATTTCACGATTTAACCGGATCAGGAATGTCTGCCTGATAAAGAACAGGAGGGAGCGGCGATGCCGATTGTAGTCAATCTGGATGTGATGATGGCGAAACGGAAAATTTCCTCCGGGGAGCTGGCCCGGCGGGTGGGGATTACCCAGGCCAATCTGTCGATTTTAAAAAACAATAAGGCGAAGGCGGTGCGATTTTCCACGCTGGAGGCGATCTGCCGGGAGCTGGACTGCCAGCCGGGAGATATCCTGGAATACTGGGAGGAATAAAATGTGCGGGTTTTGTATGAGCAGGAGGGACAGAGGATGGACAGAATAGAAGAAAAAGCAGAAATCATGGAAGAGAGCCGGGGAAAAGAGGAGAAAACGGAAGGACTTCAGAAAAAAACAGGGCCGGCAGAATGGAT
>CALWQE010000113.1 GCA_944383605.1 uncultured Lachnospiraceae bacterium | reverse complement strand
AATCATTGGAGGCGTATTTAATCATCTCAGCGGAGCGGCGGTTCGTCGTTAAAATGGGGGCGTCAAAATCCTTGTAAACCTCCAGGAGCACGTTCTTCGCATAGTCATTTTCCGCTCCAATCACGATCCGAGAGGCGTGGAGGGTGTCGTGAACCGCCGTTCCCTGGGCTAGAAATTCCGGGTTAGAGGCCACGGAAATTACAACTTCCTTCGCCTTATGGCGGTTCATCCAGCTTTCCACCTTGTCATTGGTACCGATGGGAACCGTGGATTTGATAACAACAACGCAGTCCTTTGTCACCGAGTCCGCAATCTGCCCGGCTGCCTGATAGATGTATTGGAGATTGGCGGAGCCATCTGATTTCTCCGGGGTTCCCACTCCGATGAAGATCACATCTGCATCCTGGTAGGCGGTCCGGTAATCCGTGGTATAAGTTAAACGGTCCTGATTTTTATGCATCAGTTCTTCCAATCCACTTTCATAAATCGGACAATGTCCCTTCCGCATCTGCTCAACCTTTGTTTCATCCACATCCACACAGGTTACGCTGTGGCCGTGCTCCGCCAGACATACCCCGGTTACCAGTCCCACATATCCTGTGCCTGCTACTGCAATCTTCATTTCTTCCCACCTGTTCCTTGTTTTCTATTTTTTGGTAAAAATCATGTGTTTTGAGCGTTCATATAGGCGCTGCAGATTTCGTCCGCTGCACCTTTCATAACTACATTTCCGTGGTCCAGCCACAAAGCGTGGTCACAGATATTCAACACATCCTCAATGGAATGAGATACATAAAGAAGCGTTGTTCCATGGCTCAGCATCTCGTTCATCCGTTTCTCGCATTTCTTGCGGAATTTATAGTCGCCTACTGCCAGGATCTCATCCACAATTAAAATCTGAGGCCTCACCATTGTCGCAACAGAAAAACCTAAACGTGCCTTCATACCGGAGGAATAGTTCTTGATGGGAGAGTCCAAAAAATCCCACAGCTCCGCGAAATCCACGATTTCGTCAAAATGTTCTTTCATGTATTTTTCAGAGTGACCCAGCACACAGCCGTTTAAGAAAATATTCTCCCGGGCCGTCATGTTTCCGTCAAACCCAGCTCCCAACTCAATCAGCGGAGCAACGGTTCCGTGAATGGAAATGGAACCCTTATATGGCTTTAAGATTCCGCAGATTGCCTTTAAAAGCGTTGATTTTCCGGAACCATTGGTTCCGACGATCCCCCAGGCTTCCCCTTTGCGGACCTGAAAGGATACATTTTTCAGGGCTAAAAATTCCTGAAACATTAATTCACGTTTGACCAGTTTGATAAAGTACTCCTTTAGGTTGTCCACTTTCTGGTTGGCCAAGTTAAATTGGATGGTGACATCCCTGACGTCCACCATAATCTTGTCGTCCATGGTACAGCACTCCTTAGATATAGAGGATAAATTTGTTTTGATTCCTCAGAAAGCTGATGATCCCGATCAATAGCATCAAAACAGCGGTAACGCAGCCGGCGAATATAATTACAGGTCCTGGCATGCGTCCTGCATACATCAGATCCCGAAACTGCCCTACATAAAAGTACATAGGATTGCAGTGCTTAACGAACCACAGCACATTGTCCGGAAGTGATTCGATGGGATAGAAGATAGGGGTCAGGTACAGCCAGGCGGTTGTAACCGCGTTATAGATGTACTGAATATCCCGGAAAAAGACATTTGCCTGGGCCAGAAACATTCCCAGTCCCAAACAGAAAACATATAACTGCAAAAGGACAAATGGAAATAGGAGATTATACCAGCTGAATCTAGCCCTTGTAGCGATCATAACAATCAGCAGGGCAGCCATAGAGAAAAGCAGGTCTACCAGACCGCTGGTAATCTTGGCAAAAGTAAAAATGTATTTTGGAATATAGGTCTTTTTCAGAAGCGCCGCATTTCCATTGATGGAATTGAGGGCCTGATGGGTGGACTGATTCATAAAGTTAAAGAGAATCTGTCCGGTAAAAAGATAGACTGGGAAATTCTCAATATTCCGGCTGAACATGGTGGAAAATACCACAGTCATAACAATCATGATCAGCAGCGGATTTAATACGCTCCACAGGTAACCCAAAAAACTGCGCCGGTATTTCAGCTTGATATCGCGGATTACAAGCTGCTTAATCAGATCTTTATATTGCCAAAATCCCTTAAGACGGGCGATTGTTAAATTCATAAAATTCACCTCGTGCCGCATCGGCCGCTCATTGCAGAAGGGCTTTCAGCGTTCTTTTGAAAAAATTTCCCCGGATCAACTCCGGCTGCAGCTTCCTGCAGGCAGCTGCCATTTTCTGATACTGGTCGGCGCTTACTGCGCTCAGCACCTTAGGAAGTTCCTTTAAAGAAGAAATGGTCAGTCCGATTCCCTCACGCTGTATCAAGTCCGCCATTGCGGACTGGTTCCAGACAATAACCGGTATTCCAGCTGCCAGATACAAGGAGAACTTGTGAGGGCTGTTGTACCTCAGGTAGCCGCCCTCTGCTCCAACGCAGCTTTCTGTGCTGGAACCGTCCCACACCAACCCATATTGTCCATTCATATAAAATGGCAGCTGATCCGATGGAAGCGCCCCCCGACAGCAGCCGGTTCGTTCTAATTCTTCCGAAGCGCTGGGGCCGTAGCATACAAGATTCATGCCGCAGCCATCCATCTTTGCCAGCTCCAGCAGAAATGGGCTTTTTCCGAGATTTCCCGCAAAAATGACAACTGGCTTCTGGCTGGGATCCCACACAGGCGGAACAGGAGTTTCAGGAAGGAGATAGTCAAACATCTCTAAAATCTCCATGCGAAATCGGGCGTTTTGCTGTAAAAGCCAGTTTCGCATAGACTCTGTATGAACAACCGCCTTCTGAAACCG
>CALWQE010000112.1 GCA_944383605.1 uncultured Lachnospiraceae bacterium | reverse complement strand
AAAGGAATGTTTATGAATCTGCTGGAACAGCGGCCAAAAGCCTCCGCCGTCATTTCCTGCGCCGCCCTGGGGACTGCATCCCTTCTCTTCCTCTCGGAAGCGGGAAAAAATGGAGCGGCGGCTTTGGAAAAAACAGGCGCCGCCCTGGTTCTGGGCGGCGCGCTCAGCAATATCGCAGACCGGCTGAAACGGGGATATGTGGTAGATTACATCAGCTTCCCCTTCCGGCCCATCCGCCATATCGTATTTAATATCGGTGATTTTGCTATCTTTGCCGGCCTGGCCCTCTTTCTCGGCAGCCGGCCCCGCTGATCCGGACTACATAACCGACATTCCCCGGAAACCGATCAGCGGCCCGCCTTTCTTGTTAATATAATCTGCTGTGATCGTAACGCTGCCGATATTATGATCCTTGGGAATCTCATACATAATATCCAGCATAAAGCTTTCAATAATCGCCCGCAGCGCCCTGGCGCCTGTTTTCTTCTCCAGGGCCAGCCGGGCGATCTGCTCCAGCGCCTCCGGCTCAAACTGCAGGTCAACCTCATCCATCCGCAGCAGCTTCTGATACTGCTTCACGATCGCGTTCTTCGGTTCTGTAAGAATCCGTACCAGATAATTCTCCGTCAGCGTCTCCAGCGTCACCACCACCGGCAGACGTCCCAGAAATTCCGGAATCATACCGAACTGGCGCAGATCATCCATCGTCACCTGGCTCAGCAGGTTTTCCCCCTCGTCCTTCCCCAGCCGCAGCTCAGACTGAAAGCCGATCGTAGATTTCCGGTTGATCCGCTCCCGGATAATATCCTCCAGATCCGGGAAGGCGCCGCCGCAGATGAAAAGAATATGATTGGTATTCACGGTAGCCATGGGTACCATCATATTTTTGCTGCTGCCTCCCACAGGCACCTCCACTGTACTGCCCTCCAGCAGCTTCAGCAGCTCCTGCTGCACCGACTCGCCGCTGACGTCCCTGGTATTGGTATTTTTCTTCTTGGCAATTTTATCGATCTCATCAATAAAAACAATGCCCCGCTCTGCCTTCTCCACATCATTGTCCGCGGCTGCCAGCAGCTTGGACACCACGCTCTCGATATCATCCCCGATATAGCCTGCTTCCGTCAGGGAAGTCGCGTCTGCAATGGCCAGAGGCACGTCCAGCAGGCGGGCCAGCGTCTTCACCAGATAGGTTTTCCCGCTGCCTGTGGGGCCGATCATCAGCAGATTTGACTTCTCAATTTCAACCCCGTCAGAGGGGTCGGCGGCCACCCGTTTATAGTGATTGTAAACCGCCACGGAAATCGCCTTCTTTGCCCTCTCCTGTCCTACCACATACTCATCCAGCCGGGCTTTGATCTCATGGGGATGGGGAATTGTTTTCAGGTCAAAGCCGGGAGCCTCATCCTTCTTCCGTCTGATTTTCTGCTTTCTCGGAACCTGCATCTGGGAAGGATCCTGAAACTGCAATCCCGGCGGCAGAGAAGTCATCCGCATCAGATCAGAATACTGAAGACCGCTTTTTTCAAAGGAATCAAAAGCCTTCTGCATACAGTCGCTGCAAATATGAAGTCCGCCCGGCATATTGATCAGCTTCCCCGTCCGGCTCTCAGGGCGGCGGCAGACATAACAAACCTCCTCATAATCGGAATCGTCATCCCGCTTCTGCGGATCCACCTCCTTCGGCTTGATTTCTATTTCACGAAAATCCTGTTCATCATGATCACGATTCTGTTTATCAGACATAAATTCCAACAACCTCCTCTTCCTCACTGCTCACGGGAGCAGGAGATATCTCTCATCTGATGTATTATAACGCGATACCGCCGTCAGAACAACTAAACTTTTTATGAAGAGCAGGTCAGATGACAGTAAAAAAGAATCCTGCGGAGCATTTTTGTTTCATAGGGAACGCAGTTTCCTATGAAAGAACAAAGCAGACGGCAGGATATTTTCAGGCCGAATCCGGCTTTCTCCAAGGATGGAGCCTGGTTCTGCAAAATATCCTGCCGCCTGCCTTGCTGCCCGCCGCCGTTTAGAGCGGGAGACATTCTCTTCTTTACTGATTAGGATTTGTCCCCAGCGTCACACTGATCTGCATTTCTCCATATTCTCCATTGTTCAGTCTCTGCACTGTCAGCTCTACGGTATCGCCTGCCGCGTAATAGGTCAGGGCGTCCTGCAGCTGATCCATTGTGGAAATGCTCTGTCCCTCGATACCCGTAATGATATCCTTGGCCATCAGTCCGCTGCTTTCCGCGCCGCCGCCTTCAATTAGGGAGTATACATACACGCCTGCCGGCATATTCAGCGCATTAGTCATGGACGCGTCTACTGTGACGCCGTTAATTCCCAGATAGCCTCTGTCTTCCTCGGCCACTTCCACCTTCGTTTTCTGATCCATCATATTGGAAATCAGATCCTGTACCGTTGTAATCGGGATCGCGTAGCCTACGCCTTCCACATCTGTATCAGAATATTTCGCAGAGTTAATGCCGATGATTTCACCGTCCATATTTACCAGGGCGCCGCCGCTGTTGCCAGGGTTGATGGCCGCGTCTGTCTGGAGGAGGGTACGGGTAATGTTATCGCTGGTCGTGACCTGGCGGTTCAGAGCGCTGATATAGCCTACGGTTACAGACTGGCCATAGCCCAGCGCATTGCCGATGGCTACCACTCCTTCCCCTACCTTCAGCGTATCAGAGTTGCCCATTGTGGCAACCCGGATCGCATTGGCCGTATCGCTGCTCAGATCGCTCTTTTCCACCGCTACCACTGCCACATCTGCCTGGCTGTCCGTTCCTTTCAGATTGGCTTTGGCCGTAGAATCATCACAGAACGTAATGGTCAGGGAATCGGCTCCCTCAATCACATGGTTGTTGGTTACAATCAGATATTCTGTATCGTTTTCACCGATAATAATACCGGAACCGCTGCCGGCGGTATATTCCTCAGGCTCGCCATCCTCATCCTCTCCCTGAGGCTGGCCGCCGAAGAAATACTGGAAGTATCTGTAATAATTGTCAAAATCCTCATAAATCTGGGTGTTGGTAATCGCTACTACAGAGGGCATCACCTGATCCACGATGCCGCTGACATCCAGGGCGGCCGAGCTGCTGCCAGAGGATTGATAAGCGTTCTGCACTGAAGATGTGCCAGAGCCTGCATCCGCGGCAGCCTGCGTCTCTCCCTGGTTTTCTGTCTGTGCGGAAGCTTCCTGTGAGCCGGCAATTACGCCGTTTTTCTGGGCGATATGGGTTAC
>CALWQE010000111.1 GCA_944383605.1 uncultured Lachnospiraceae bacterium | reverse complement strand
ATCAGCTGGAACGTAATGAAGAGCCTGATCGTCACAACGGCAGGCTACGCCATCGGGGCGGGACTTTATCTGCTGTACGGGGCGGAAACCATGCTGGATGAGATCACCTTCCCTTACCTGCTGGAGCTGGGCGGGCGGCTGATTCTGGTTTACGCCGCGGTTCTGGCGGCGGCGGGATTTCTGGCTTTTCTGGCCTATTATGCGAGATATCAGCGGGCCAGGAAGAAAAATAAAACCTACGTCCATTATCTGAAAAAAATAAACCGCATTTATCAGAAGGAAAGCAGGGACAGTGAGGGTGAAAAGGAGGAGCTTCCATGATGATGCAGTTTTACCTGCTGCGGGAGCAGCTGAGAAATTTTTACGGAAAATATGCCATGTATATTGTGCCGGCCTGCCGGTTTGCCCTGTCGCTGGCCGCCTTGGTTCTGATGGATGTGAATATGGGATATCAGCGCCAGCTGGGCAGCCTGCCGGTGATGCTGGGCCTGGCTCTGATCTGCGCCCTTTTGCCCTGGGGCGGGCTGACTGTGGTGCTGGGCGCCTGCCTGCTGGTTCAGTTCAGCGCGGTCTCCCTGGAGGTGACGCTGATCGGGGCGGCGCTGTTCTTTTTTATCTGGGTGACGCATATGATTTTGCTGCCGGAAGGACGGATAGCGGTGGTTTTGATCCCGCTGCTGTTCTGTTTTCGGATCCCTTATCTGGTTCCGATTCTGGTGGCGCTGGGAGGCTCCCTGTCCGGCGTGGTGCCGTCAGCCTTCGGCGTGATCATCTACTATCTGATTCAGACGGTGATGAACAGCGTTTCAGTGCTGGCAAACGGGGATTCTTTGGGCGTTCTGCAGCGCTTTACCCAGATCCTGACCAGCCTGAAGGATAACCATGTTTTGTATGTGATGCTGACGGCCTTTGTGGCAGTGTATCTGGTGGTCTATCTGATCAGGCAGCTGTGGACGGATTATTCCCGCATGATCGCCATTATTACCGGTTCGGTGGTAAATGCTCTGGTGCTTCTGGTAGGCGAGCTGATTTTCCATATTGACGCCAGCGCCCTTCCTATCGTATCCATAGTGGCCGGATCCCTGGCCTGCGGCGCGCTGGCGGCGGTGATCGATTTCTTTGTGTTCGCCGTGGATTATAACCGTACGGAATATGTGCAGTTCGAGGATGACGATTATTATTATTATGTGAAGGCCGTTCCCAAGATTACAGTAACCGCGCCTGACAAACAGGTGAAAAAAATTAATGTCAGGACAGAAAAGCCTTCCGCTCCGGCTCCCGGGCAAAAAGAAAAACGGGATGTGGAAGAGGAGATCTGGGACTGAGAGGAAGCCGGAAGATTTAGGAGATGTTTATGGAAGCGATTGCGGATTTTTTCAGCGGGCAGATTATTCAGACCATTCCCTATATCAGGGTCAGCGATGTGCTTGAAGTAGTGATCATGGCATTCCTGATCTACCAGCTGGCGCTGTGGATCAAAAATACCAAGGCATGGATTCTGCTGAAGGGCATATGCGTCCTGCTGGCTTTTTACGCGGCGGCGGCTCTCCTGGAGCTGAATACCATCGTATATCTGGTGGACCGGTCGCTGAATGTGGTCATTATTGGCGTAGTGGTTATTTTTCAGCCGGAGCTGCGCCGGGCGCTGGAACAGCTGGGCCGCAGGAATACGCTGACCGGCATCTTTACGCTGGACAGCGGTCTGCCGGAAAACGGCTTTACAGAGAAGACGGTAAATGAAATTGTCAGGGCGGCCTACGATCTGGGGCGGGCGAAAACAGGAGCGCTGATCGTCATTGAAAATAAAATGTCCCTGGAAGAATACGAGCGTACCGGCATTATCCTGGACAGTATCCTGACCAGTCAGCTTTTAATCAATATATTTGAACATAATACGCCCCTTCATGACGGGGCGGTCATTGTGCGGGGCAACCGCATTACATCCGCTACCTGCTATCTCCCTTTGTCAGATAATATGGAGATCAGCAAGGATCTGGGAACCAGGCACAGGGCCGGCATCGGCATCAGCGAGGCGACAGACAGCGTGACAGTGATCGTATCTGAGGAAACCGGATATGTATCTCTGGCCCGGGAGGGGCAGCTGACCCGGAATATTGACGCGGAAGGCCTGAAGGCCCAGCTGAAAACTCTCTGCAGCGAAACCGGCTCAGAGCGCAGGACGCTGAAGCTGTGGAAAGGAAGATGGAAGCATGAAAAAACATCTGACAAATAACTGGATGCTGAAGCTGTTTTCCCTGTTGGCCGCCGCGCTGCTGTGGCTGGTGGTGATTAATGACAATAATCCGCTGATCCCCTATACGCTGTATAATGTGCCGGTGGAGGTGATCAATGACGATGTGTTTTCCGATAATGACCTGGTGTATGAGGTGACAGAGGGAAGTACTGTGAATATCCGGGTTCAGGTTCGCCAGACCATAGCCCGGCAGCTGCGGGCTTCTGATTTCCGCCTGGTAGCCGACTGTACCAACTGGCATCCGGGATTTCCCACGATTCCCATTGAGGCAGAGGTGGTGAACCACCGTACCTATTACCAGGAGGGCAGCTACCAGCTTAGCTCTACAGTAGTAAAAATCGAGGTGGAAGAGCTGAAGACCAAAGTGATGAACGTAGAGGTGGAGACAGTGGGAGAGGTGGCCGAGGGCTTTACGCTGGGCAGCCTTACCTGCGCGCCGGAACAGATTGAGGTCAGGGCGCCTGAGTCAGTGGCCAATATTTTATCCCGGGCGGTAGCCTACATCAATGTCAGCGACGCCATGGGCGATATTCAGGACGTGGGAAATATTATCCTGTATGACGGAAACGGAACGGCAATCGTGCCGGATGAAGCAGATGTGACATTAAGCTCCGATACGGTCAATGTGGCTGCGGAGATTCTCAATACAAAACGGGTGCCGGTGGTGGTGACAAATGTAACCGGCCGGCCGGCCGAGGGCTATCGGTATACAGAAACCACCTGTTCTGTGGAATCGGTGGAAATCGCCGGGCCGCGGGCAGTGGTCAGCAATGTGACGGCAGTGATCCTGGATTCAGATTTGCTGGATGTGTCAGGGGCAACGGAAAATGTGCGCGTTACGATGGATCTGGCCGATTATCTGCCGGCGGGGGTCAGCCTGGTGGGGATGGATTCCAGCCAGGTGGAAATCGAGATGGCGGTAGAGCCTCTGGCCCAGAGAGAATTTGCTTTAAACACTGATGATATACAGATTCAGAATCAGACGGAAGGATTGGATTACAGCCTGGAAGATATGCCGGTGCGTATCACAGTCATGGGGCTGCAGGAAGATCTGGACACCCTGGAGCTGGAAAGCCTGGCGCCGTCCATAGACGCGGCGGGACTGGGCATTGGCGTCCATGAGACGGAGCTGTCGCTTGAGCTGGGAGATGTTTATGAACTGGCCGGCTCTGTCAATGTGACAGTGGATGTTTCGGCTTCCGATGAAGAGTCGGGAGACGGGAATGAAACTGACGAAGAAACAGAAGAATCATCAGAAGAATAAAGACAATAACAATTTTATAGTTGGAGGGATTTGGCATGGTAAGTCAGAAAGTTGTTATTAAAAACCCCACAGGCCTGCATCTGAGACCCGCAGGCGTATTATGTACAGTTGCGATGGAGTTTAAGTCCCATATTACATTTCAGCACAAAAATATTACGTCTAATGCGAAAAGCGTGCTGAGCGTGCTGGGCGCCTGTGTGAAGTCCGGAGATGAACTGGAATTTTTCTGTGAGGGCGAGGATGAAGAAGAAGCGATGAAAGCAATCGTTGCAGCCATCGAAGACGGCCTGGGAGACAAATAGTACGGTTGCGGCCGGCGTGTCTTTGTGCTATAGTATTCTTCATACATAAACAAAAAGAAAGGATGATTTTCCATGGGGTTAGGGTTGACAAAACCAAGCTCTTTATCGTGAAAAGATACAGCGTGATTTACCGACTACCCGGATGATGAAGAAAGCGAAGAAGCGGAATCAGAGATCATCTTTAAGGAGGAAATCATGTTAAATTATCAGAGATATAAGAGAGTACCAGTAATCAGCCTGCCGGACAGAGAATGGCCGGATAAGGAAATCCAGGCGGCGCCCATATGGTGCAGCGTTGACCTGCGCGACGGCAACCAGGCTCTGATCGAGCCTATGGTGGTGGAAGAAAAGATCGAACTGTTTAATCTGCTGGTGAAGCTGGGGTTCAAGGAAATCGAGGTGGGTTTCCCGTCCGCCTCCCAGATTGAGTTTGACTTTATGCGTCAGCTGGTGAACCGCAGGCTGATTCCGGACGATGTGGTCGTCCAGGTGCTGACTCAGTGCCGCGAGCATCTGATCGCCAGAACTTTTGAGGCGCTGGAAGGCGTACCGCAGGCTATCGTCCATATTTACAATTCCACATCTGTTCTTCAGAGAGACGTGGTATTCCATATGGATAAGGAAGAGATCAGGCAGATCGCGGTAGACGGGGCGAGGCTGGTAAAGGAGTACGCCCGGAAGTTCCCGGGAAAGATTTATATGGAGTATTCGCCGGAAAGCTTTACCGGAACAGAGGTGGAGTACGCTCTGGACGTATGTACGGCGGTACAGGACGTATGGCAGCCGACGCCGGATAATAAGCTGATTATCAATCTGCCTTCCACGGTGGAGATGACTACGCCTAACGCTTACGCGGATCAGATCGAGTGGATGAACAAACATTTTAAGAACAGGGACTGCATTACCCTGAGCGTTCATCCCCATAACGACCGGGGCACCGGCGTGGCGGCGGCAGAACTGGCGCTGCTGGCCGGCGCGGAGCGAATCGAGGGAACCTTGTTTGGCAATGGCGAGAGAACCGGCAATGTGGATATCCTGAATATTGCCTACAATATGTTCTCCCAGGGCATCAACCCCGAACTGGAAATTGAAGATATTAAGGAAATTATTGACGTGTATGAGCGGTGTACCAAGATGGATATCCATCCCCGCCATCCTTACGCGGGCAAGCTGGTGTTTACCGCTTTCTCAGGCTCCCATCAGGATGCCATCAACAAAGGCGTTCATGCCCTTCAGGAGAAAGGCAGCGATATCTGGGAGGTACCCTATCTGCCCATCGATCCCGCCGATATTGGAAGGGAATACGAGCCGGTGGTACGGATCAACAGCCAGTCCGGAAAGGGCGGCGTAGCTTATGTGATGGATACCTTCTATGGATTCAAGCTGCCGAAGGGAATGCATAAGGAATTTGCCGATGAGATCCAGAAGATCGCCGAGGTACAGGGCGAGGTAGCGCCGGAGCAGATCATGGAGAAATTCAAGAGCTGCTATCTGTCAGCGAAGGAGCCCTTCAACTTTATCCGCTGCGAGACCATTGAGGTAGGCGGCGAAGGGACTGAGGCGGATACCAGATGCAAGCTGACCTTTAAATACCACAATGTGATTGAGGTAGTGGAGGCGGAAGGAAACGGCCCCATCGATGCAGTGCGGAATGCCGTATACAAGAGAACAGGCATCGACGTAAAGGTTCTGGACTATTCCGAGCACGCTTTAAGCGCAGGCTCCCACGCTTCTGCAGCTGCGTATGTCCATCTGATGGACAATGAAAGCGGGAAGGCTACCTACGGCGTGGGCGTAAGCTCAAATATCACCAGAGCTTCCCACAGGGCGCTGTTCAGCGCGCTGAACCGGCTGTTCAAATAAGAAAAAGTATTCGGATAAACCGCTGCTGCGGGCTTCCGTTTAAAGAAAAACCGGGCGGGAGAACTTCCGTTGATGAGGAAGTTCCCCCCGCCCGGTTTTTTGTTTCACAGGATCCTTTTTTACTCTGAACATCCGCCGCCGGATAGGCGGCATTCATTCAGGGATGCCAAATGCGCCCGCCAGATTTTCATCTCTGGTGGTGCGTCAGCTGCTGGGCGCATACAGGTTTACTGTCTGAGCAGGATGCGGGAGACAGCAGGATGGGAATTTTCAGCCCCTTTCAGCCCAGGATCGCTTTCAGATCTTCTTCCGGTGTAGATACAGGACGGATTCCGTAATGTTCCACCAGGAAATTCAGCACGTTAGGGGATACAAATGCCGGCAGAGTGGGCCCCAGGTAGATATTTTTGACGCCCAGATGAAGCAGGGTCAGCAGGATGGCCACTGCTTTCTGTTCATACCAGGAGAGTACCAGGGTAAGAGGCAGGTCGTTGACGCCACACTGGAAGGCGTCCGCCAGCGCCAGGGCCACCTTCACGGCGCCGTAGGCGTCATTGCACTGTCCCATATCCATG
>CALWQE010000110.1 GCA_944383605.1 uncultured Lachnospiraceae bacterium | reverse complement strand
TTGAACTGTTTATTCCCGGTGTAGGAGAAGGGGAGATTTATAAATATGAAGTAAAATTCAAAGGCGGCGACCCGGCCCTGAAGTCTGATCCTTATGGAAATTATTCTCAGCTCAGACCGGATACGGCTTCCATTGTCACCAGCCTGGAGCATCATCAGTGGCAGGATGAAAAGTGGATGAAGGAGCGGAAGAAAGCGAAGCCTCAGCAGCAGCCCATGTCTGTCTATGAAGTACATCTGGGTTCCTGGCGGGTGCCGGAGGAAGAGGATCGGGAATTTTATAATTACCGGGAGCTGGCTCCCATGCTGGCGGACTATGTGAAGGAAATGGGCTATACCCATGTGGAGCTGATGCCGGTGATGGAGCATCTGCTGGACGAGTCCTGGGGCTACCTGGTGACAGGGTATTACGCGCCCACCAGCCGGTATGGTACGCCGGAGGACTTTATGTATTTTATGGATTACATGCATCAGCAGGGAATCGGCGTGATTCTGGACTGGGTGCCGGCCCATTTCCCGAAGGATACGGTGGCGCTGGCTGATTTTGACGGCACAGGACTGTATGAGCATAAGGATCCCCGCAAGGGAATGCACCCTCACTGGGGTACGCTGATTTTTAACTATGGCCGTCCTCAGGTATCCAATTTCCTGATTGCCAACGCTTTGTTCTGGGTGAATAAATTCCACGCCGACGGCATTCGCATGGATGCGGTGGCTTCCATGCTCTACCTGGATTACGGGAAAAATGATGGGGAATGGGTGCCAAACATGTACGGCGGAAATGAGAACCTGGAAGCGCTGGAGATGCTGAAGCACCTGAACTCTATTATGAAGAAGCAGAAAAACGGCGCGCTGATGATCGCTGAGGAATCTACCGCATGGCCCAGAATCACCGGCGATGTGGAGGATGGGGCAGTAGGCTTTGACTTTAAGTGGAACATGGGCTGGATGAATGATTTCCTGGGCTATATGCAGTGCGACCCCTATTTCCGGAAGCACCATTACAATGAGCTGACATTCAGTATGATTTACGCCTACAGTGAAAATTTCATCCTGGTATTCTCCCATGACGAGGTAGTCCATGGCAAGGGCTCCATGGTTGGCAAGATGCCCGGGGAAACCTTTGAGGTGAAATTCGCTAACCTGCGGGCGGCATATGGATTCTGGATGACCCATCCGGGCAAGAAGCTGCTGTTTATGGGACAGGATTTCGCCCAGATGGACGAGTGGAACGAAAAAGGCGGCATCGAGTGGCAGCTGCTGGCCTATGACCTCCATAAGGAAATGCAGAACTGTGTAAAGGCGCTGCAGCGGATGTACCGGGAGCAGCCCGCCCTCTACCAGCTGGATGATGATCCGGATGGCTTTGAGTGGATTAACTGCGATGGCTGGGAGGAAAGCACATGCAGCTTCCTGCGTAAGACGGAAAAGACGGAAGAAACCTTGCTGGTAGTCTGCAATTTTGATACCATTTACCATGAAAAATTCCAGGTCGGCGTTCCCATGCCCGGAAAGTATAAAGAAATTTTCAACTCTGACGCGGAAGATTTCGGCGGCGAGGGCCGGGTAAACAGCCGGGTAAAGATCGCCAAAAAGGAAGAATGGGACGAGAGGGAATATTCCATTACGCTGAAGCTGGCGCCTCTGTCAGTAGCCGTATTCAAATATATTCCGGTGGAGCAGAAAAAGGTATCCAACCGGTCGGCGAAAAAGAACCAGAGACCTGCGGCTTCCAGAAAGAAAACCAGGGCGGACAAGCAGGTGGAAGCGCTGAAAAAGGCAGCTATGAGCGAGGAAGCGGCAGAGAACGGAGCTGATGCGGCAGCGGCACAAAAGAGCGGGGACGCGGCGGAAGCTGCGGCTGTGAAGGAAGGAGCCGGAGCTGTAAAGGCCGAAGCGAAGGCGGAAGAGAAGAAAGCCGCGGGAAAAAACGCTAGGAAAACCGGGGCAAAGGCAGGAAAAGAGCCGGCGAAGAAAAAAGCGGCCGCAAAGAAGGCAGAAGCGGCAGCAGTAAAAGAAGAGACCGGCAGAACGGAAGAAGCCGCGGAAGCCGTGACTGCGGCGAAAGCGGCAGAAGAACAGCCCGCGGGAGATGAGGAAGGAAAACGATAATCCAGGCAGGAAAGAAAGGAATTAACAGAAGAATTTATGGAACTGGAACTGACAGCTGAAAGCTTTGAGCAGCAGAGCAGGGTTCTGGAAGCCTGGCTGGACAGGCTGCTGGACGGCGCCCTGGATAAGTGTTTGCAGATTATTGTAGCGCTGGCCATCCTCTATGTGGGGAAAAAGCTGCTGAATATGCTGCTGAAAATTGCCGACAGGTCGATGGAGCGGATCGGCACTGAAATTTCAGTGCGGAAATTTCTGAAGTATCTTCTTCATGCCGCAGGGTATGGGCTGATTATTATCACCATGCTCCAGGTGGTGGGATTTCAGACGGCGTCCCTGATTACCGTAGTCGGCTCCGCCGGCGTGGCCCTGGGCCTGGCGGTACAGGGCAGCCTGTCCAATTTCGCCGGGGGCGTGCTGATTTTGGCGATGAAGCCCTTCCGGGTAGGAGATTATATTATTGAGGACGGGAACAAAAACGAAGGGACGGTAAAAAGCATCGGGCTGGTGTATACCCATCTGGTGACGCCGGACAACAAGCTGATCGTCATCCCCAACGGCAACCTGGCCAATAACAGCATGACCAATGTGACAGCGCAGGATAAACGGCGTCTGGATGTGCTGGTGGGCATTTCCTACAGCGCCGATCTGAAAAAGGCGAAGGAGCTGATCCGGAATATTTTGCTGGAGGAACCGGCTGTCCTGAAGGATGAGGAGCTGGTGGTATTTGTCTCCAGCCTGGACGACAGCGCTGTTACCATGGGCTGCCGCTGCTGGGTTCCGATGGCTGATTTCTGGCCCACCAAGTGGAATGTGACAGAAAAGATCAAGCTGAAGTTTGATGCAGAAGGAATCGAGATTCCCTATCCCCAGATGACCGTCCATGTAGAGCGGCATGACTGAACTGTTTGTAAATTTTAGTCAAGATAGCAGGATAATGATTGAAACCTGAGACTTTACATGGTAAAATAAAGAAAAACCTGGGAGGGTGATGTTATGCTGGAAAAAGCAATGAAAATAGCCGAAGAGGCTTTGAAAGACCTGAAAAATGAGGATGGAACGCCGTACTATGAGCATGCGCTGCGGGTAATGGAAAAGATGGACACCGAGGATGAAAAAATCGTGGCGGTGCTGCATGACGTCCTGGAAGATACATCGGTACTGATGGCGGATCTGGAAGAGGCAGGATTTAAAAATGAGATTCTGGACTATCTGGATCAGCTGAGACGCAGAAGCGATATGACATATTTTGAGTATATTGAAGATGTGGCTACCAATCCGATTACCGCAAAGGTAAAGCTGGCGGAGCTGGATGACAATCAGGATGTTTTCCGGGTGAAAAAGCTGTCATTCCAGACTTTTTCCATTGAAGAGAGAGTGAAAAGGGCCAGAAAAATCCTCCTCGATGTGGAGCATAAATAAAAAGCAGCGGATGAAATATGCAGGGAGGGAACGTCTGAAAACAGGACGTTCCCTCCCTATTTTTTATTTGTTTTTATTTTTTTCGATCTCCATCTGCTTCATGGCTCTTACCTTTAAGGAGAGGCCAAACAGGTTGATGAAGCCGTTTGCGTCATGGTGGTCATACAGGTCGCCGGTGGTGAAGGAAGCGATGTTTTCGTTATATAAGGAATAAGGGGAGGTAGTTCCCTGTTTGATGATATTTCCTTTGTACAGAAGCATCTTGGCGTCACCGGTTACATATTCCTGGGTTTTTTCGATAAATGCCTGGTAAGCTTCCCGCAGGGGCGTAAACCATTTGCCGCTGTATACGATATCTGCAAACTGGATGCCTACTGTTCTCTTAGCCGCCATGGTATCCTTGTCCAGGATCAGCTCTTCCAGCTGCTGGTGCGCTTCCATTAAAATGGTTCCGCCGGGGGTTTCGTATACGCCTCTGGATTTCATGCCTACTACCCGGTTTTCTACAATGTCCACAATGCCGATGCCATGCTTTCCGCCCAGCTCGTTTAATTTGCGCAGAATATCAGATACCTTCATTTCTTCGCCGTTGATGGCAGTGGGAACGCCCTTTTCGAAGTGAAGCGTCACCAGTTCTCCCTCATCAGGCGCTTCCTGAGGCGTTACGCCTAATACCAGCAGATGCTTGTAATTGGGCGCCAGGGAAGGATCCTCCAGCTCCAGTCCCTCATGGCTGATATGCCACAGGTTGCGGTCACGGCTGTAGCTGGAGTCCGTAGAGAAGGGAAGGTGGATGCCGTGCTTCTCACAGTAGGCGATCTCGTCTTCACGGGACTGCATGGTCCAGATGTCGGTCATTCTCCAGGGAGCGATGATCTTGATATCCGGAGCCAGAGCGCGGATGCTGAGCTCAAAACGGATCTGGTCATTACCTTTTCCGGTTGCGCCGTGGCAGATGGCGACAGCGCCTTCTTTTC
>CALWQE010000109.1 GCA_944383605.1 uncultured Lachnospiraceae bacterium | reverse complement strand
ATAAAAGATAAGGCAGTTCCGTTTTGTCGTATAATGTATTTAACCAAAGATACACAAATGACAAAGGAGACTGCCTTATGGATTATAGTATAGCGTATTTCATTGAAAAAGTAATCCCTAAATTAGAGATAGCGTAACTGGAAAAAAATCTTGACAGACCGGCAAATTAATGGTAAGATACAAACGTTGCGAAAGCAAGAAGAAGCAGAGTATCCACTCTCACCTCAGCACATACAGTGACTCGGGTTATGCTTAGTAGACGTTGCCGGCTGTCTTGCAGCAGGCGGTTTTTCGATGATAAGCTTAGGTGGATAGTCTGACTGTCCACCTTTTTTATTTAACAGAAAATCTTGTTCCCTGTTAAATAAAAACGCTCCCCGTGGATCGCACCGCGGCGGAGAGAGATGTTGCCGCAGAAAGAGCTAATATTTTATGGGGGTGCACGACAATTAGCGATTTAATGATTAACGAACAAATTAGGGACAAAGAAATTCGTCTGGTTGGTTCCAATGGAGAACAGCTGGGAATTATGTCTGCAAAGGAAGCTTTAAAGCTGGCTGCTGAGGCAGAATTGGATCTGGTAAAGATTGCTCCCAACGCAAAACCGCCTGTATGCAAGATCATTGATTACGGAAAATACCGTTATGAACAGGCCCGGAAAGAGAAGGAAGCGAAGAAAAAGCAGAAAACCATTGAAATCAAGGAAGTTCGTCTGTCTCCCAATATTGAGGAAAATGATCTGAACACAAAGATCAGCGCGGCCAGAAAGTTCCTGTCCAAGGGAAACAAGGTGAAAGTAACACTCCGTTTCCGCGGACGTGAGATGAGCCATATGGCAAATTCAAAGCATATCCTTGACGACTTCGCGGAGGAGCTGAAGGATATCGCTGTGGTGGAAAAGCCTTCCAAGGTAGAGGGCAGAAGCCTGGTAATGTTTTTAACTGAAAAACGTTAGAAGATAGAGTATAAGGAGGACATCAGTTATGCCAAAAATGAAGACCAGCAGAGCAGCTGCTAAGCGTTTTAAAAAGACAGGTACAGGTAAGTTAAAGAGAATGAAAGCTTATAAGAGCCATATCTTGACCAAGAAGTCTACAAAGAGGAAGAGAAACCTCAGAAAAGCAATCATGACCGATCATACCAATGCAAAGGTTATGAAGAAGATTTTACCTTACTTATAATTGGGCAGGATAGAAATAAAGGAGGAAGACTGTAATGGCAAGAGTAAAAGGCGGAATGAACGCAAAGAAAAAACATAACAGAGTATTAAAACTCGCAAAGGGTTATAGAGGAGCCAGATCCAAACAGTACCGCGTGGCAAAGCAGTCTGTTATGAGAGCCCTGGCGACATCCTACGCTGGCAGAAAGCAGAGAAAGAGACAGTTCAGACGGCTGTGGATCGCCCGGATTAATGCAGCGGCGAGAATGAACGGCTTATCCTACAGCAAATTCATGTATGGATTAAAGCTGGCAGGCGTGGAAGTCAACAGAAAGATGCTGGCGGAGATGGCTGTCAATGACGCTGCAGGCTTCACAAAGCTGGCAGAGATGGCAAAAGAAAAAATTGCTTAATTTGTCAAATTAACTGTTGACAGATTCATAAGAAAATGATAATATATATATCGCTGACTGGAACGTCAGTCAGCGAGTGTACGGGGCGTGGCTCAGCTTGGTAGAGCGTCCGGTTAGGGACCGGGAGGTCGCAGGTTCGAATCCTGTCGCCCCGATGAATAGGCAGTTTTCCGAGAGGAAAGCTGCTTTTTTTCATAGGAAACGAAGTTTCCTATGAAAAAAAGCGCTCCGCAGGGATGCGCACTCGCGCTGATGGAAAAATGCCGCAGAAGCGACAGCGCTCGGCGCGGGAGTTCCGCAGGGATGCGCACTCGCGCAGCAGATAAAACGAATTACTCTGGAAAAGGGAGGTCGCTTCTCTGAGCAATCAGGATGGACATCACTTCTATTGCATGTCTGCGTTTGCGGAAATAAGAGCGGATGGGGGTTTCATAGCCCCGGCGATTCAGCAGATCCAGAATTTCCTCTGTGGATTCCGGCTTTTGGGATGAGAAGTATGTGTAGTATAAAATCCAGTAATATAATTCTCCGTTGGGGTGGTATCTGCGAATCAGCGCGCAGAAATGATCCATAGATGTGAGAAAGGCTGACAGCAGGGAAATCTGATTCCAGAGGGAGGCCAGCTGACTGTGGCTGTTTTCTCCGGCCTGCCGGCGAAATTCCGACATAAACTGTTCTGTCTGGTCTGTGAACGGGATGCCGGTCAGCTCAGATGCATGAAACACGGCGATTTTCAGCTGCCAGCAGTA
The DNA here is from genome assembly GCA_944383605.1 of uncultured Lachnospiraceae bacterium. Taxonomy (GTDB): domain Bacteria; phylum Bacillota; class Clostridia; order Lachnospirales; family Lachnospiraceae; genus Paralachnospira_A. The sequence goes on along the minus strand of CALWQE010000109.1, from coordinate 1,389 downwards.
GTTTCGGTATCGTTTCAGCAGCCGGACGGTGCGCCGGTACTGGCTGTCCGAGGGAGCAGGGATGTCCTGAAAGGAAAGATTTGGATTCATAGATTGTACCTCCTGAATGGAAACTTAGAATTGAGTTTATCTGATAAATTATATGCGGGAAGCGGCCGCAATATGACAGATGAAAGGAGAAAATGCGGAAGCAGCTTTTCCAATTCGGTTCTGACAGCGCGGCAGGCACATCAGGAAGGAGACGGATATGCAATTTCTTCATGTGGCCGATCTTCATATCGGCAAACGGGTAAATGAATTTTCCATGGCGGAGGATCAGCGCCATATTTTGGCGCAGATTACGGAAATGGTCAGGATTCACAGGCCGGACGGCATCCTGATTGCAGGGGATGTATATGACAAAAATATTCCCGGCGTGGAGGGAGTCCTGATGCTGGATCAGTTTCTGACCGGACTGTATCGGGAAGGCTGTCCTGTCTATATGGTCAGCGGAAATCATGATTCCGGCGAGCGGCTGGCCTTTGGGCGGGAGCTGATGCGCCGGAATCAGGTTTATATCGGCGGGGCCGGGACGGAATATCTGGAGCGGATCCGCCTGGAGGATGGATATGGCCCGCTGAACCTGTATCTGATGCCCTTTATCCGCCCCTCACAGGCCAGACGCCTGGAGCCGGAGGTTTCCACATATCAGCAGGCGGTGGAAGCAGTGCTGCGTCATGGAAAGATTGACGGATCAGAGCGGAATGTGCTGGTGGCTCACCAGTTTGTGGTAAAGGGCGGGGAGGAGCCGGAGCGAAGCGACTCGGAGCAGCTGTCTCTGGGCACGCTGGATCAGGTGGACGTCTCTGTTTTTGACGCTTTTGATTATGTGGCGCTGGGCCATCTCCATGGCCCGCAGAAGGTGGGGCGGGAAACGGTGCGATATGCCGGCTCGCCTCTGAAATATTCTTTCTCAGAATGCAGGCACAGAAAATCTGCAGTGCTGGTTACTGTGAAGGAAAAAGGAGAGGCGGAGATTGCCCTTCTGCCTTTTACGCCCCTCCACGACATGCGGGAGATCAGAGGGCCTATTGAAGAACTGCTGAAGAAGGAAAATTACAGCCAGGCAGATGTTCACGATTATATCCGGGCCACTCTGACGGATGAGAACGAAATTTATGACGCTATGGGACGGCTGCGGGCGGTGTATCCCAATCTGATGAAGCTGGATTTTGACCGGGGCGGCGCGCTGTACCGGGAGGGTACCCGAATGGCGGCAGAGCTGGTGGCGGCAAAGACGCCGGCGGAGCTGTTCCGGGAGTTTTATGAGAGCCAGAACCGGATGCCTATGAGCCGGGAGCAGGAGGCGCTGGTGGAGGAAATCCTGAAGGAAATGGAGGGGGAAGGACG
>CALWQE010000108.1 GCA_944383605.1 uncultured Lachnospiraceae bacterium | reverse complement strand
CAGCTGGTCTTCCTTCAGCCCTTTTTTCTTCCTCTGCTTCGGAATCAGATGCTCCTGCGCGATATGGTATTTCTCATTTTCCGTATAGCGGCCCACCTCAGTGATCTCCATCCTGTCCAGCAGCGGCTGGGGGATGGTCTGGGTGGTGTTGGCCGTAGCGATAAAAAGTACATGGGACAGATCCAGAGGCACTTCTACATAATGATCCCGGAATTGGCTGTTCTGCTCGGAATCCAGTACCTCCAGCAGGGCAGAAGCGGTATCCCCTTTATAATCGCCGCTGACCTTATCGATCTCATCCAGCAGCATCAGCGGATTGTTCACCCCTGCCTGCCGCAGCGCCGCGGCAAACCGCCCCGGCATAGCGCCGATATAGGTTCTCCTGTGGCCCCGGATCTCAGCCTCATCCCGGACGCCGCCCAGGCAGATCCGCACATATTTCTTTCCCAGAGCTCTGGCTACGGACTGGGCCACAGAGGTTTTTCCGGTTCCCGGCGGGCCTACAAGACAGAGAATCGGCGCGTCTCCCTTGCTGGTCATGGAACGGACAGCCAGGTATTCCAGGATCCGCTCCTTCACCTTATCCAGGCCATAGTGATCCTCATCCAGGATCTGCTGGGCATGTTTGATATCCTGGTTATCCTTTGTGGATTTCTCCCAGGGCAGCTCCATCAGAACATCAATATATGTACGGCTGACCGTAGCCTCCTGGCTGCCGAAGGGCATGGTTTTCAGCCGCTTCAGTTCCTTTTCCAGCTGGTTTTTTACCTCCTTGGGAGCCTTCATCCCCTTAAGCTTCTTCTCCAGCTGTTCCAGATCTGCCGCGCCGCCATCCTCTCCCAGCTCCTCCCGGATGACCTTCATCTGTTCCCGAAGAATATATTCTTTCTGAGATTTATCTACCCGCTCTTTTACCTTCGCCTGGAACTCCCGCTTGATCTTGCTGACTTCCGCCTCTCTTTGCAGGGCCCGTTCTGTAAACATATACAGGTCTTCATAAGAGGGCGCTTCCAGCATTCCCTGCCGGGTTTTATAGCTGAGGGGCAGCACCTGGGGAATCTGCTCCAGCATGGTCTGGAGATCCTCCACGTCCGCCAGCTGCGCCAGTCCCTGGCTTCCGGGGCCGCCGCTTTCCGCGTAGGCCTCCAATCCATCCTTCAGTATCCGCAGCATTGCCTCTCTGGTGTACTCATCCAGTTCTTCTTCTATGGGATCCAGATCCCACAGCTCTACCTCGCCTGTCAGAAAACTGCCTCTCGTGTCCAGCTCTTTGAGGGCTCCCCGGTGCTGGCCCTCCGCCAGCACCCGCACGATATTATTCGGCAGCTTCAGCAGCTGTTTAATCTGCGCCACAGTACCGGCTGTGTAGAGATCCTTTTTCCCCGGCTCCTCTGTCCCGGAGGACAGCTGGGTAATCAGAAACACCGTCTGGTCTGTTTTCATCGCCTGCTCTACAGCTTCGATCGATTTCTTCCTGCTCACATCAAAATGAATGGTCATCTTCGGAAGAACCGTCAAGCCTCTCAATGCTACTACAGGTAACTTCATAGATTTCCTCCGTATTAATATTAGAAACGAAGAACTGCCGCAAATCCTGTTGACAGCATGGGTTTGCGGCAGCTTTTTCACGATTCACACGATTTCCGGTTATCCCGCAGATCTGGTTTTTTTTCTGCGGGGCACCTCCACATCGCGATAAATCAGTTCCGGTTGTCCCTGGCCGTCCACCACGTCCTTTGTTATGACGCATTTTCCAATGGATTCATCTGAAGGAATTTCATACATTACATCCATCATCGTATGCTCCATAATGGAACGCAGCCCTCTGGCGCCGGTCTTTCTCTCATAGGACTTCTTGGCGATCTCCCGCACTGCATCCTCTGTGATTTCCAGCTCCACGCCGTCCAGCTCGAACAACTTTCTGTATTGTTTCACCAGAGCGTTTTTCGGCTCTGTCAGGATCTTCACCAGGGCGTCCTCATCCAGCAGATCCAGCGTCACATTGATCGGCACGCGGCCTACGAACTCAGGGATCAGCCCGTATTTCACCAAATCCTCCGGCAGTACCTGCTTCAGCAGCCTGCCCGGATTATTCTCCGTCTTTTCATGGATTTCTTTGTTAAATCCAATCGCATTGGCTCCCAGCCGGTGCTCGATCATCTTATCCAGCCCGTCGAAGGCGCCGCCGCAGATGAAAAGAATATTCGTGGTATCGATCTGATACATTTCCTGATGCGGGTGCTTCCTGCCGCCCTGGGGAGGCACGCTGGCAACGGTTCCTTCCAGGATTTTCAGCAGCGCCTGCTGCACGCCTTCACCCGATACATCTCTGGTAATCGAAACATTTTCCGATTTTTTCGTAATCTTGTCAATCTCATCAATATAGATGATGCCATACTCCGCCTTGCTAATATCATAGTCTGCCGCCTGAATGATTTTCAGCAGAATATTTTCCACATCCTCGCCCACATATCCGGCTTCTGTCAGCGCCGTTGCGTCAGCGATGGCAAAGGGAACATTCAGCAGCTTCGCCAGCGTCTGGGCCAGATAAGTTTTTCCGGAACCGGTAGGCCCTAACATCAGAATATTGCTCTTCTGAATCTCCACATCCAACTGGGACGCGGAGGTAATTCTTTTGTAATGGTTGTAAACTGCCACCGCCAGCGTTTTCTTTGCTTCATCCTGCCCGATCACATACTCATCCAGAAATTCCTTGATTTCCTTCGGTTTCAGCAGGTTCAGCCCGTCAAACAGCTGCTCCGGGGCTTCCTCCATCTCAAATTCCTCTTCAATCAGCTCTGCGCACAGCTCAACGCATTCATCGCAGATATAAACGTCCTTGGAGCCTGCGATCAGCTTTCTCACCTGATCCTGCGTTTTGCCGCAGAAAGAGCATCTGTACTGCTGGTTATCATAGCGATTGTCAAATCTGTTTGCCATTCAGTTAATCTCCTTCTGGCCGGAATTAACGGCTGCCAATCACAGCATCAATCAGGCCATAGGCTTTCGCCTCTTCCGCCGTCATATAATGGTCTCTCTCTGTATCCGCCGCAATGACTTCATAGGGCTGGCCTGTATTCGCCGCCAGGATCTCATTCAGCTTCTTCTTGGTAGCGAGAATCTTCTCCGCTACGATCTGGATCTCTGTGGCCTGGCCCTGCGCGCCGCCTGATGGCTGATGGATCATCACCTCGGAATTGGGCAGGGCAAAACGCTTGCCTTTCGCGCCGCCGGCCAGCAGAAAGGCTCCCATGCTGGCTGCCATGCCGATGCAGATGGTGGATACGTCGCATTTAATATAGTTCATCGTATCGTAAATCGCCAGCCCGGCTGATACAGAGCCGCCGGGGCTGTTGATATACAGGCTGATGTCCTTCCCCGGATCCTCTGACTCCAGGTAAAGCAGCTGGGCTACGATAATGCTGGCAGACACATCTGTCACTTCCTCGCCCAGGAAAATAATCCGGTCCTTCAGCAGACGGGAGTAAATATCATAGAAACGCTCCCCGCCTCTGACGGTTTCAATAACATTAGGAATAATACTCATGCTTTTGCCTCCCGGTCTGTTCCCGCAGGCAGCGCAGCTTATTCTGCAGCCGCCTCCGTGTTTTCTGCTTCTTTGTTTTCCTCTTCTGTCTTCTCCACTTCCACAGCGGTCTCAGCCAGAAGGTCGATCGCTTTCTGAACAGCCATATCTCTCTTCATGGCCTTCATCTCTTCTTCACCCATCATGGATTTCAGCTTATCTGCTTCCATCTCATAATTCTTCGCTGTTTCTTCCAGCTCCTTATCGACATCCTCGTCAGAAATCTGAATGTTTTCCGCATCCGCGATGGCCTCCAGAACCAGTCTGGTCTGGATCTGCTTCAGCGCCTGGGGCTTCATCTGCTCCAGAAGGGCATTCTCATCCTGGCCGGTATACTGCATATACTGCTCCATGCTCAGGCCCTGCATCTGCATTCTTCTGGCGAAATCATTCACCAGATTAGACGCCTGGGTCTTCAGCATCGCATCAGGAATATCCATCTGCGCGTTGGCGATGGCAGCGTCTACCGCTGCGTTTTCCTTCATGGTCTTAGCATTCGCCTCTCTTCTCTCTCTGATCTTCTTCTCCACATCCGCCTTATACTCGGCCATTGTCTCAAAATCAGATACCTCGGAAGCAAATTCATCGTCCAGCTCAGGCAGCTTCTTCTCTTTGATTTCCTTTACGGTAACTTTAAATACCGCCGCCTTTCCTGCCAGATCCTTGGAATGATAATCCTCGGGGAAGGTTACATTTACTTCCCCTTCCCTGCCGATCTCAGCGCCGATCAGCTGATCTTCGAAACCGGGGATAAAGGAACCGGAGCCGATGGTCAGAGGGTAGTCCTCGCCTTTTCCGCCATCGAATGCCTCGCCGTCCACGAAGCCTTCGAAATCAATCACAGTCTGGTCATCCTTCTGCACCGGACGCTCCACGCTGGAAATCACCGCGTTTTTCTCCTGCTCTCTTCTGATTTCCGCCATCACATCGTCTTCTGTTACCACTACCTCATTCTTCGGTACTTCCAGGCCCTTGTAAGCGCCCAGGGTTACTTCCGGCTTCACTGCCACAGTAGCGGTAAAGATCAGATCTTTGTCCGGCTCAACCTGCTCGAAATCAATCTCGGGAGAAGAAACGATCTCCAGGCCGCTCTCCTTCGCGCCCTGCTCGTAAGCGTCAGGCAGCACGCTGTTTACAGCATCCTCCAGGAACACGCCCTTGCCATACATCTTCTCGATCATCTGGCGGGGAACCTTTCCCTTTCTGAATCCGGGAACGTTAAATCTATTCTTGTTCTTGATAAACGCTGCCTGCATAGCCTTCTCGATCTCCGCAGCCGGAACCTCTATGGTCAGCTTCGCCATATTTTTTTCCAATGTTTCAACTTTCACACTCATCTGTTGTGCATCCTCCTTAACCTGGCAATATCCGCTTTCGCGGAGGGCTCCGTCTGCTTTTCTGAATGATGATCCCATCCTCACGGAGCATATGTGAACAGAACCGTCAGTTCAGCCGGATCAGGGAAAAGTCCCTGTTTCATATTGCACAGGGCAATCCATAAGAGCGGAAGCACGACGATTCCTTCTATATCAGCAGTATACCATTATAGCATAGAGTCCAGTGTTTTGTCATCCCTTTTTCAGGGAGAAACTATGAAAATATTATGAAATTACGGTAAAAATCCGATTTTTTCTCCGTCTTTTTGCCTCTTTATTCTTCCGGATGCTGGATCGCCGCCTTAATTTCTCCTGCCAGCTTTTCTCCCTTTAAAAGGCGCAGCAGCTCCAGTCCCAGGTCAACGGCAAATCCCACGCCTCTGGCGGTGGTAATATTTCCGTCTGTCACCACGCCGTCATGGCAGTAAACCGCTCCCAGCAGCCGGTCTTCAAAGCCGGGATAGCAGGTGGCTTTTTTCCCTTCCAGCAGCCCCAGCTCTCCCAGCACGCTGGGCGCGGCGCAGATCGCAGCCAGACGGCGGCCGTCTGCAGCAGCTTTTTTCAGGGCCCCGCACACGGCTTCGCTCTCCCGCAGATGAGTGGTTCCGGGCATACCGCCGGGCAGAAAGAGCAGATCCGCGCTGTCCGGGTCACTGTCGCCGATGGCGCAGTCAGCCCCTACCCTGATCTGATGGGCCCCTGTCACCTCAGTTTTTCCATTCACAGCCGCCATCTGTACCTCCACGCCGCCCCTGCGCAGCATATCAACCACTGCCAGGCACTCTACTTCTTCCATTCCATCCGCAATATATACCAGCACTTTACTCATCAAACTTTCCTCCTTTTTACCGCGTCGTCCAGGCAGATTTGGGAGCTTTCTTCCCAATCTGTCCGGATATTTCCTATAGTGTATCCTATCCCGCCGGGAAACGCAAGTATATCAGACGGGAGATCACTCCCCGCCCTTTCATACCGGCAGCGTCAGATCTGCTCCCTGTACCATGCTGTGAGGCTGTACGATCAGAAATTCCTCCTCTGTCCACGGCCCGGTCAGCAGTTTTTTGATATAATCCAGGGTGGCGGGCAATACCCGGTACTCCAGCTTCAGCGCTTCCGCGATCCGCTTTGCCTCGGCGCCGGCCTTTTCCATGGAGTAGCAGCCGGTATCCAGCAAAGCCAGCGTCCTGTAATTTCCCAGCATCATTTTAAAGATCTCATTGCCGGTCTTTTCCCCGTACTTTTGAATGGAATACTCATATTCCTTCCAGATGTTCCGCTCTCCCTTCAGCCAGCCCTCGGTCAGAAAATATGTCCCGTAAGCCCGGGAAATCTCGATCCGGTTTTTGCAGGAGCCCAGCAGGAAGGAAATGCAGTCATCTGCTCTGGGAATAATCAGTGTGAATTTCCCGGTTCGTACATTTTCAATCGAGTTTCCGCAGTATCCCATCGCCAGCAGAATCCGCTCCGCCCCCTCGATGCTGTCAAAAGTCTCCTGCAGCACCTGATTCAGTTTCGCCGGATAGTTGTGAAGACCGGATTCGATCCAGTGAATCTCATAGTCACAGCCGCACTCTTTCACAGCCTCTGTCAGTTCATTTTCCAGTGTCTTGCAGCTCACAACAACTGTTTTTCCCATATTCGCCCTCTCTTTTTCACCAATATCTCTGCCCTGCCGCAGGATATGTGATACGATTGCATAAATGATATATAGCATTTTTCCCCTATTCATGTCAAGCAGGCCTGTTTCCGCCAGATTTTCGGACAGAATTGCCTTTGTCCGCAAAACATGATATGATTTTTCCAAAATACCCGACATGCAGTAATCTAAGACCGCCGGCTGGGATGAGTTCTCTGATATTATCCGGCGCGGCCGGCAGGGTTTTCACAACCCGGAAAGGATTTTATATGGAAATTGAGAGAAAATTTTTAATCACAGACCTGCCTTTTCCTCTGGAGCAGTTCCCCTGCCATCTGATTGAGCAGGCCTATCTGTGTACGGAACCGGTGATCCGTGTCCGCCGGGAGGATGACACCTATTATCTGACCTACAAGGGAAAAGGGATGATGGTAAGAGAGGAATACAATCTTCCCCTGACAGAAGAGGCCTACCTCCACCTCCGCGCCAAGGCTGACGGCAATATTATCACAAAAACCCGCTATCTGATTCCCCTGCCTGACGGCCTGGCAGTGGAACTGGACGTGTTTCAGTCGCCCAATCAGGGGCTGCTGCTGGCGGAGGTGGAGTTTTCTTCCGAAGAGCAGGCCCTCAGCTTCACGCCTCCGGACTGGTTCGGGGAAGATGTGACCCAGGACTTCCACTATCAGAACAGCTATATGAGCCGGATGCCCTGATCCCGCTGATGCGCCCGCCAGATTTTCATCTCTGGTGGTGCGCAGCTGCCGGGCGCATGAAGATTTTTCTGAAGATAAAAAGGCCGGCGGAAAATACTGCGTTCCGCTGGCCTTTCATTTGCTTCACGATGATTAATATAGGATTATTGAATATAATCCAGAGGATCGATGGGAACCCCGTCTTTTGTCATGCTGAAATACAGGTTCCCGCCTTCCACCACATAATATTTCGTTGGCTCCGCTACCTTGCCGATGACGGTTCCCGCCTCCACGATATCGCCGGACGTAACCGGTATTTCTGTCAGCTGGCCGCACTTGGCCTGATAGCCGTTGCCCATGTCAATGACCACGAAGTCACCGATCTCTTCGTTATGGTCTACCGTAACCACCTTGCCTTCCGCAGGTGCAGCCACAGGAGTACCGGGCTCCGCCTGGATCAGTACTGCCGGATTGGTTTTATACAAATCCAGCGTCGGGTAGTAAATCGTAGAATCCATACTGAAATCCAGCAGCACGCTGCCCTCTACCGGCCACTGCAGGGTGCTGGCTTCATTAAAATAAGTGTATGGCAGTTCTGCTACCGGATTGACCAGGTTAGAAGCGGCCTCTGCTCCTTCTGCCTCACTTTCGCCAGCCTGTCCCTGTTCGGCAGGCTCTCCGCCTTCCGGGGCAGCATCCCTTTCTTCTGCTGCGGTTTCCGTCTCAGGATCAGCATTGGCGGCAGCCGCTTCTCCCTCCTGTGACGGTTCTGACAGCCCGCCTGTGTCCGCGCCGTCTGCATTTGCCGTATCCGCCGCCGTTTCCTCAGGCGTCCCGGCTGCAGCAGCCGCGCTTTCTTCCTCCGGTTCCTGCTCCTCCCCGACTGCTGCGAATCCTGCTACCTCATTGCTCTGTCCTGTTTCCTGCTCAGCGTCTGTCTCATCCTGCGCCGCCTGCATCTGCGCCTGGCTCTCCTGTGCGTAAGACGGGTTCTCCTCCCCTTCATTCTCCTGCCTGCTGCCCCATACCACAGCGGCGGAGGCTGCTACTACCAGCATGGTAAGTACAACGGACATGAAGGTTTTGCTCTGGAAAAGTTTATTCATTTTTCTGTTCACAACATTCACCTCGATTCCCTTTCAGCTCTCGCTGTTATGTTTCTAGTGTTGCCGGAAACATATGATTTATTCCTCGAAATGAATGAAAACATGATATTTACTGCTGCCTGTTCTGATCTAGCTGCCACTGTGTTACTTCCGTTCCCGGATAATAATAAGCCAGAATTTCCTCTCTGCTTTTTCCCTCCTCCGCCATCCGGGCAGCCCCTGTCTGGCTGAGGCCGTATCCGTGGCCGATACCGGTACAGGTGATCCGGACGCCATCCTCCAGGGCGGAAAAGGAAAAGGCCGCGCAGGGCAATCCCAGCGCTTCCGCCAGCTCATCCCCTGAAAACAGCTGCTGGTCAATCTGCACAGCCGTCACATAGCCGGTATCCTCGCGGTTTACGATCTGAATCTTTCCGCTGATCTCCTGGGACGACACCTGGCGGGCTTTGTCCACTTTATTGATCTGCTCCGCCAGCTTCTGTCCGCTAAGATCCATGACCGTCAGATAACCATCGCACAGCTGATCATCGCTTTCCACAGAAGTCAGATAAGGATACTCCTCCCCCATCGTCCGGGTCATACCGGCGCTGGCCTTATGGAACAGCGCGTCAATCAGCTCCCCGTTATAGGTCAGCACCAGTCCCGCCGTAGCCGATACAGCCTCCTGATATGACTGGTACACATCTGAAAAGTCATCTGCCCAGCTCTCCCGCATCTCTTCCAGACTCATATACCCGATCCCCAGATCCTCTGCCCGGCTGCTTTGGGCCTGCGCCATTGTCTGATACAGGTTTGTCCTGGCCACCACCGCCTGGGCCTCCTTCGCCCCGGCCGGCGCTTCCCTGCCGATCTGCTCCGCCAGCACATAAATCAGGAAATTCTCCGCGTCCATCTCCTCTCCCTCCGTCACCACCATATCGCCGCTGCTATGCAGGCCAATACGGCGCACCCCCAGCTGACCGCTCCAAACCAGCGTTATAATATAAGGAACCATCATCGACAGCAGAAAGCCGCCCAGTACCATGCCCCATCTTCTGACCAAAACAAACACACCGCCTCTCACTATTTCCATTATATGTATGTTCCGTCAGAAGATGCACAGCAATGTGCCGCAGCAGAAAGCCCTGACCTGACAGCATCAGCAGCCGCAGCAGGACACTGAATCCGGACGGCCCGGTTCCTGAATGCCTTTGTTCCCGGCCTGAATAAAAATTCGTTCCTTTCAGCGGCCAATGTTCAGAACCGCCGGACGGGGACGCAAAGTTTTGGGGCGCGGCGCCATATGGGCGGGCCATTCTGCCGCATATGGAGGCCCGATCTACAGGTACTTACAGATTCCGAGGCGGTTTTTCAGACAGAAATCGGTCCACAAGACCGATTTCTGAGGAGCTTACTGAGGGGAAAGCATCAAGCTTTCCCCGAAGATAAGTCCGGTTCTGAAAAACCGCCTCGGAATCTGTTTAGTACCTGTTCGGGCCGGGAATCAAGCGGCAGAACGGCCCGCCCATATGGCGCCGCGCCCCAAAACTTTGCGTCCCCGTCCGGCGGTTCGTACCTCCCGCCTGCGGTGTACAAAATATTATTTTTATTCTGCCATATCCACCGTAATCTTATCCAGATGCCAGATATCATCCACATATTCCTGGATGGTTCTGTCGGATGAGAATTTGCCTACGTTGCTGACGTTCTTGATGGCTGCCTTTGCCCACCATTTTTCATCCCGGTATGCCGCTTCTACCCGCTTCTGTGCCTCTGCGTAGGAACGGAAGTCTTTCAGGATGAAGTAGGTGTCTGCCTTGGATGTGCTGAAGGTGTTCAGCAGGGAGTTATACAGATCACGGAACAGCTCCGGATTCTCCGGTGAATAGTAGCCGTTGATCAGCTGCATCAGTACCCGGCGGATATCCTGGTCACTGTTAAAGATATCCATCGGATGATAGCCGCCATTGTTTTCATAATTGATAACCTCTTCTGCGGAAAGACCGAAGATAAAGGCGTATTCCTCCCCTACCTCCTGCACGATCTCCACATTCGCGCCGTCCATGGTGCCCAGGGTCAGAGCGCCGTTCAGCATAAACTTCATATTGCCTGTGCCGGACGCTTCCTTGCTGGCGGTAGAGATCTGCTCGCTCACATCGCTGGCCGGGAAGATCAGTTCGGCGTTGGACACCCGGTAATCTTCGATAAATACTACCTTGATCTTGCCGTTAATGCTCTTATCGTTGTTGATCACATCCGCCACGGAATTAATCAGCTTGATGGTCAGCTTCGCGATCTTATAGCCTGCCGCAGCCTTAGCGCCGAAGATAAAGGTTCTGGGATAGAAATCCATATCCGGGTTATCCTTCAGCTGGTTATACAGATACATAATATGCAGGATATTCAGCAGCTGCCGCTTATACTCGTGGAGACGCTTTACCTGTACGTCGAAGATGGAGCGGGGATCTACATCGATTCCGTTATGCTCCTTAATATATTTCGCCAGGCGCAGTTTGTTCTGATACTTGATGTTCATAAACTCCTGCTGGCATTTTTCATCATCCGCATAAATCTCCAGCTTTTTAATATGGGGAAGATCAGTGATCCACTCGTCTCCGATCTTACTGGTCACCCAGTCAGCCAGCAGCGGATTGGCATGGAGAAGGAACCTTCTCTGAGTAATGCCGTTGGTTTTATTGTTAAACTTCTGAGGCATCATCTCATAGAAGTCCCGCAGCTCCTGCTTCTTCAGGATTTCTGTGTGCAGCTGAGCCACGCCGTTTACGGAGAAGCTGGCCACAATAGCCATATTCGCCATTTTTACCTGGCCATCGTAGATAATCGCCATCTTCGCGATCTTCTCCTGGGCCTGGTTGGGGTACATCTGCCGGATCTGCTCGCAGAATCTCTTGTTGATCTCTTCCACGATCTGGTAAATTCTGGGCAGCAGCCGGGAGAACAGCTCGATGGGCCATTTTTCCAGCGCTTCCGCCATAATGGTATGGTTGGTGTAGGCGCAGGCTTTCGTGGTGACATTCCACGCTTCATCCCAGGTCAGGTAATACTCATCCATCAGCACCCGCATCAGCTCCGGCACCGCTACTGTGGGATGGGTATCGTTCATCTGGAATACGATCTTCTCATGCAGGTTGCGGATATCTGTATGCTTCGGATTGCTCAGATATTTCTGAATCGCAGTCTGAACGCTGGCAGAAATAAAGAAATACTGCTGTTTCAGACGCAGCTCCTTGCCTGCGTAATGGTTGTCGTTGGGATACAGCACCTCCACGATGGTTTTCGCCAGGTTTTCCGCTTCCACCGCCTTCTGGTAGTCTCCCTTGTCGAAGGCTTCCAGGTTAAAGGTGTTAATGGGCTCCGCGTCCCAGATTCTCAGCGTGTTTACCACATTGTTGCCATATCCTACGACCGGCAGGTCATAAGGCACTGCCCGGACAGACTGATAGCCTTCCTGGATAAAGTGATCCCGGCCGTTTCCGTCCCGTTCTACTCTCACATAGCCGCCGAATTTTACCTCTTTGGCATATTCCTCACGGCGTACCTCGAAAGGATTTCCATTTTTTAACCAGTCGTCGGGAGCCTCTACCTGATAGCCGTTCTCGATTTTCTGCTTGAACATACCATATTTATAACGGATGCCGCAGCCATATGCCGGATAGCCCAGCGTAGCCAGGGAGTCCAGGAAGCAGGCTGCCAGACGTCCCAGGCCGCCGTTGCCCAGAGCGTAATCCCGCTCCTGATCCTCGATCACATTCAGATCCAGGCCCAGCTCAGCCAGCGCCTCGCTCACCTGATCCCAGGCGCAGATATTGATAATATCATTGCCCAGGGCCCGGCCCATCAGAAATTCCATAGACAGGTATACGACCATCTTCGCATCCTGCTTATCATACTCCTTATGGGTAGCGATCCACTCGTCGATAATGACATCCTTCACCGCGTAGGCTACCGCGTTGAACAGCTGCTGGGGCGTCGCCTCCTCAATCGTCTTACGATACAGATTTTTCACATTATAAACGACAGTTTTCTTAAATTCTTCTTTGTTTAATCTGTTGTCCATCATGGCCTCCTTCATGCCTGTGTTTTTTCCACACCCAAAGCTACTTTTTCGCCATTAATATTCCATTCTTTAGTATAACCATTTACCTGTCCGATGACAATACTGTCAGCTAAAACTCCCCCTTTAATTTCAGCTGCGTACTTCCCGGCCAGGTCTGACAGCTTCTCATTGCCGTCCAGATATACTGCGATATGGTC
>CALWQE010000107.1 GCA_944383605.1 uncultured Lachnospiraceae bacterium | reverse complement strand
GCTGCGGGGAAAACAGGTTGAATAAACGGCGGGAAAGTGATAAAATAAAGTGCATTAACGAAAAGTTTTGATTTTATGAAGAGCATTAGGAGCGTATAGCATGGGATTACTGCAAAAAATATTCGGCAGCTACAGCGACAGGGAACTGAAGCTGATTCAGCCGACTGTAGATCAGATTCTTGCGTTAAAACCGGCGATGACGGCCCTGTCCGATGAGGAGCTGGCCGGAAAGACCAGGGAGTTTAAGGACAGGCTGCAAAACGGAGAAACCCTGGACGATATCCTGCCGGAGGCCTACGCTGTGGTGCGGGAGGCGGCCCGCAGAGTGCGGAATATGGAACACTATCCGGTACAGATTATGGGCGGCATCATCCTGCATCAGGGCAGAATCGCTGAGATGAAGACCGGTGAAGGAAAAACCCTGGTGTCTACTCTGCCTGCTTATCTGAACGCCCTGGAGGGCCGGGGCGTCCATGTGGTGACGGTCAATGATTATCTGGCTGGCCGTGACGCGGAATGGATGGGCGCGATCCACAAGTTTCTGGGACTGACGGTGGGCGTGGTGCTTAACGGCATGACCAGCGATGAACGCCGGGAAGCATATGCCTGCGATATTACCTATGTTACCAATAACGAGCTGGGCTTTGACTATTTAAGAGACAACATGGTGCTGTATAAAAGCAACCTGGTGCTGCGGGAGCTGCATTACGCCATTATCGATGAGGTAGACTCAGTGCTGATCGATGAGGCCAGGACGCCGCTGATTATTTCCGGCCAGGGCAGCAAGACCACCCTGCTGTATGAACAGAGCGACCGGCTGGCGCGCCGGATGAAGCGGGGCAAAGATCTGCCGGAGATGAGCAAGATGGATCTGATCCTGAGCAATGGCGAGATCGAGGAGGACGGCGACTTTGTAGTCAATGAAAAGGACAAAATCGTAACCTTAACCGCCCAGGGCGTTCATCTGGTGGAGCAGTATTTTAATATTGACAACCTGGCAGATCCGGAAAACGCTGAGATTCAGCATAATATTATTCTGGCTCTGCGGGCGCATAATCTGATGCATGAAGGGCACGATTATGTGGTGCAGGACGACCAGGTGCTGATCGTAGATGAATTTACCGGCCGCATCATGCCGGGACGGCGGTATTCCGACGGCCTTCACCAGGCGATTGAGGCTAAGGAAGGGGTAAAGGTGAAGCGGGAGAGCAAAACCATCGCCACCATTACCTTCCAGAACTTCTTTAATAAATTTGATAAAAAAGCCGGCATGACCGGTACTGCGAAAACAGAGGAAAAGGAATTTCGCAGTATCTATGGCATGGACGTCATCGAGATTCCCACCAATGTCCCGGTGATCCGAAAGGATCTGGATGACGCGGTATACAAGACGAAGAAGGAAAAATATGAGGCAGTGGTCAATGCGGTCATCGAGGCCCATAAAACCGGCCAGCCGGTTCTGATCGGCACCATCACCATTCAGGCCACAGAGCTGCTCCATAAGATGCTGAAGCAGAAAGGCATCCCCTCTGAGGTGCTGAACGCCAAGCTCCATGAGCAGGAAGCGAGAGTGATCGCCAACGCCGGCCTCCATGGGGCAGTAACCATCGCCACCAATATGGCGGGCCGCGGTACCGATATCAAACTGGATGAGGAAGCGAGAAAGGCCGGCGGCCTGAAGATCATCGGCACAGAGCGCCATGAATCCCGGCGTATTGACAATCAGCTGCGCGGACGTTCCGGACGTCAGGGCGATCCCGGTGAATCCAAGTTTTATATTTCCCTGGAGGATGACCTGATGCGGCTGTTCGGTTCTGAACGGCTGATGTCCATGTTTAACGCGCTGGGCGTTCCGGAAGGACAGGAAATCGAGCACAAGGCGCTGTCCGGCGCCATTGAACGCGCCCAGGAGAAGATTGAAAACAATAACTTCGGCATTCGGAAAAATCTGCTGGAATATGACGAGGTCATGAACGAGCAGAGAGAGGTCATCTACGGCGAGCGGCGGAAGGTGCTGGACGGCAAAAACATGCGTGACGCCATTCTGAAGATGATTACCGACACCGTGGAGAACTGTGTGGATATGTGCATCTCCGATGATCAGCCGCCGGAACAGTGGAATATGACTGAGCTGACCGCCCTGGTGGTACAGACCATTCCGCTGAAGCTGAATATTACCGAGGAACAGCTGAAAACACTGGATAAGCAGAAGCTGAAGCATATTTATAAAGAAGGGGCTGTCAAGCTGTATGAGATGCGGGAAGCGGAATTTCCTGAGAGCGAGCAGCTGAGAGAGATCGAGCGCGTATTCCTGCTGCGTGCCATCGACCGGAAGTGGATGGATCATCTGGACGACATGGAGCAGCTGCGCCAGGGCATCGGGCTGCAGGCTTATGCCCAGAAGGATCCGCTGATTGAGTATAAGATGGCGGCTTTCGATATGTTTGAGAATCTGATCGCCAACATCCAGGCAGAAACGGTTCGGATGCTCTTCCGCGTCCGTCCGAAGCAGAAGGTAGAGCGGGAGCAGGTGGCGAAGGTGACGGGAACCAATAAGGATGCAGGCACATCCGCCACCGTACAGCGGACAGAGAAAAAGATATATCCCAACGATCCCTGTCCCTGCTGCTCAGGAAAGAAATATAAGCAGTGCTGCGGAAGAAAGTAAACCTGCGAAAGCGGGCGCGGCCTGCAAAAACTGCAGAAAAATCAGGTAAACATTCCATTGCCGGTCTGCCGGGCCATGTACCGTTGTGAAAGCCGCTGGCCGGCGGGAATAAAAATAACAATGAAAAGAAGGTGAAAGAATGGTTGAACTGGATCAGTTCAAGTACACACTGTCAACCTTTGAAAAACCATTGCTGGAAGTAAGGGATTCACTTTAACTTAGAAGCAAAGCAAAGAAGGATTGACGAGCTGGAGAGAATGATGGAGGCGCCGGATTTCTGGAATGACGCGGAACAGTCGGCCAAAATCATGAAGGAGCTGAAGAATCTGAAGGATGCCGCCGAGCAGTACCATGCCATGGAAACTGCATATGAGGATATTCAGGTTCTGATTGAGATGGGAAATGAGGAAAATGACCCGTCTGTGATTCCTGAGATTCAGGAATCTATTGAGAAACTGGAGAAAAGCCTGGATGAGGTACGGATTAAGACGCTGCTGTCCGAGGAATATGACAAGGACAACGCTATTCTTACCCTCCATGCCGGCGCCGGCGGGACAGAGTCCTGCGACTGGGCCGGGATGCTGTACCGGATGTATACCAGATGGGCCGATAAGAGAGGCTTTAGCACAGAGGTGCTGGACTTCCTGGATGGAGATGAGGCAGGCATCAAGTCTGTTACCGTCCAGATCAACGGCGAGAATGCCTACGGCTATCTGAAATCGGAAAAAGGCGTACACCGGCTGGTGCGGATTTCCCCCTTTAACGCGGCGGGGAAACGGCAGACCTCTTTTGTATCCTGTGACGTGATGCCGGATATCGAGGAAGATCTGGATATTGAGATCAATGAGGATGACCTGCGGATCGATACCTACCGTTCCAGCGGCGCGGGCGGTCAGCATATCAATAAAACATCCTCTGCAATCCGTATCACCCATCTGCCCACCAATATTGTGGTGCAGTGCCAGAATGAGCGGTCCCAGCATCAGAACAAGGAAAAAGCCATGCAGATGCTGAAGGCCAAGCTGTATCTGCTCAAGCAGCAGGAAAATGCGGAGAAGCTCTCTGACATCCGAGGCGATGTGAAGGAGATCGGCTGGGGCAACCAGATCCGTTCCTATGTCATGCAGCCCTACACCATGGTGAAAGACCATCGGACAGGGGCGGAAACCGGAAACGTAGACGCCGTCCTGGACGGCGACATCGACCACTTCATCAGCGAGTACCTGAAATGGAGGAAGCTGGGGAAGGCGGAAGAAGGGAATATGTAAATAAGGAAAAGGAGCCAAAACAGATGGATATGCTGTTTTGGCTCCTTTTCTGACTTGTCCTCAAAACAAACCTGCTAAGGCTAACTAAAAAAACTCTTCGGATAAAAAAAGCAGGTCATTATCGTACCAATATTGATAGACATTGAACTTGTCAAAGAAATCAGTATCTTCCGAAATCAACATGTTTCCTTCGATAGGATCAAAATATTTTTGATCATTATCGGGTAAAATAAAGACATAATAATGAATTTCATAAAAATCCGGCTCGGATTGCGGGTTATCCCATATGACAGGTTCATCATATTGAAAAATGATTAATATGTCAGTTTCAGTCAGTGATTCTTGTGAAAAAGTACATAATGCTTTAATTGGCAAATCAATATCCTGCATTGCCCAACTTTCAGCAGATGCTGGAGATTTCCACCAGTTTTGATTAATGATATCAAATATTTCTTGATATTTGCTATCCGATGTCCTGTAAATTTTTTCAGAATCTCCTTTCGCTATAATGATCGATGATGGTTCTTTGATCTTGGATTGTTATATCTTCTGTTTGTTGT
>CALWQE010000106.1 GCA_944383605.1 uncultured Lachnospiraceae bacterium | reverse complement strand
CCGACCCATGCTTTAAGCGGCGGCCAGAAAAAGCAGGTGTCTATCGCAGATATTCTGGTGATGCATCCGGATATTATTATTTTGGACGAGCCGGCGGCTGCCCTTGACCCGAAACATACCGCCATGGTGAACCACATCGTGGATCAGATGACGGAACAGGGGATTACGGTGCTGATGGCTACCCACGATGTGAATTATGCCTATGAATGGGCGGACGAGGTGCTGCTGTTTCATGAAGGAAAGCTGCTGGCCCATGGGAAGCCGGAGGCGGTATTTCACGACAGGGAGGCGCTGGAGAAGACCAATCTGGAGCCGCCGGTGGTGCTGGAGCTGTTTGGCCGCCTGACGGAAAAAGGAATTTTGGACGCCTCCCTGCCGGTTCCGCGGAATCTAAGAGAGCTGGAAGCCTATATCGGATGAGAGACGCCCCAGAAGCGGCGTCTCTGTCCCTGATAAAAATGTATAAATGTCTTTATTTTCATTTCTTAAAATGTTATAATAAAAACAGCTTATTTTTATACAAGTTGACAGATATGGCAGGAAGTGAGAGAATATTCTGTACTCTGCAGGCTATTCTGTTGCTGGCGGCTAATCACAATCACAGTTTAAGGAGTGGACATGGAACATTTTAATCCCTTATTGCAGTACAATGACAGTCCCCAGAAGTTTTTTACCATCGGAGAGATTATGCTCCGTTTAAGCCCGCCGAATTATGAGAAGATCCGTATGGCCAGCAGTTTTGAGGCCAGCTACGGCGGCAGCGAGGCGAATATCGCCTTGGCGCTGGCTAACCTGGGGGTGGACAGCACTTTCTTTAGTGTGGTGCCTAACAACAGTATCGGAAAAAGCGCCATCCGTATGCTGCGGAGCAATGATGTGCACTGTACGCCGGTGATTTTAAGCAGCCCGGAGGAGACGCCGACCCACCGGATGGGTACATATTATCTGGAGAACGGATATGGGATCCGGGCCAGCAAGGTGACTTACGACCGGAAGCACAGCGCTTTTTCGGAGTATGATTACAGCAAGGTAGACCTCCACGCCCTGCTGCAGGAATTTGACTGGCTTCATTTAAGCGGCATTACGCCGGCGCTGGGGCCCAACTGCCGGCAGCTGGTGATGGACAGCCTGAAGGTAGCGAAGGAGCTGGGGCTGACAGTCAGCTTTGACGGGAATTTCCGGGGCGCTCTGTGGACATGGGAGGAGGCCCGGGACTTCTGTACGGAATGTCTGCCCTATGTAGATGTTTTGCTTGGCATTGAGCCGTATCACCTGTGGCGGGACGAGAACGATCACAGCAAAGGGGATTATAAGGATGGCGTGCCTCTCCAGCCCTCTTATGAAGAGCAGGACGAAATTTTCCAGGCCTTTGTACGGCGCTATCCCAACCTGAAATGTATCGCCAGACATATTCGCTACGCCCACAGCGGCAGTGAAAACAGCCTGAAAGCATTTATGTGGTATGAGGGACATACCTTCGAGAGCCGGCTGTTTACCTTCAATATCCTGGATCGGGTAGGAGGCGGAGACGCTTTTGCCAGCGGCCTGATCTACGCGATGATCCATAAGTACCGCCCGATGGATATGGTAAACTTCGCTGTGGCCAGCAGCGCGATCAAGCATACGATCCATGGCGACGCCAACATTACCGATGATGTGCAGACGATACGGAACCTGATGAATATGAGCTATGATATTAAACGGTAAGCTGCCCCGACCGGAAGGAAAGAGGCTGTCCGCTGAACCCAGGATCAGCGGGCGGCCTTTTTTCTGTTTCATGGGAAACCGCGTTCCCTATGAAACAAGAATGCTTCGCAGGATTCTTTTTTAAAACCGGATGCCGGCCCATTAAGATAAGATTAAAATTTTCGAAAAACCCCCGTTTGTTATAAAGGCCAGGTTAAGATTTGCCCATATCTGTTGACTTACATTTCGCCCATGCTATAATCGCAGACAATCAGAAGCGGTCAGCGCGCGGCTGCTGCTGAGATGATTTTTTCGGTTAGGAGAGGCAAGAAATGGAAGATCAGAAGAGAATGGACAGAGATAATTCTGATGTCAGATCAAAGATCTTATATGCTGAACCGGTGGAAGCCTGCAGGCTGATGGGCTCGGACATGAGGGGGCTGTCGCAGGCGGAAGCAGAAAAAAGACTTCAGCAATATGGAAGAAATGAGCTGGCCCAGAAGAAAAAGGACAGCATGTTAAAAAAGCTAATGGCGAATTTTACCAGTCTGATGGCGCTGCTGCTGTGGGCGGGAGGCATTATGGCGATTGCTTCCGGGGCTGCCCAGCTGGGTATTGCGATTTTTTGCGTCAATCTGATTAACGGTATTTTTTCCTTCGTACAGGAGTTCCGGGCAGAAAAGGCTACCTCGGCGCTGCAGGAAATGATGCCGGCCAATGCCAGAGTAGTTCGGGACGGCGAAGAGAAACGGATCCTGGCTGCCGAGATCGTCCCGGGAGATATCCTGATTCTGGAGGAGGGCGACAGGATCAGCGCCGACGCCAGGATTTTAAGATGCAGCGACTTTAAGGCGGATCAGTCTACGCTGACCGGGGAAAGCGACCCGATTCAGAAAAGCGGGGACGCTCTCCGGGAAGAATGCGGCTACCTGGAAGCGCCCAACATGATTTTTTCCGGAACCTCAGCCGCCGCCGGTACCTGCCGGGCCGTGGCGGTGGCTACGGGGATGAGCAGCGAATTTGGAAAAATCGCTGATTTAACAGAGAATACGGAAAAAAGCCTTTCGCCTCTGCAAAAGGAGCTGAATGTGCTGACCAAGCAGATCGCGGTGATTTCCACCAGCATCGGCGTGGCGTTCTGGATTATTTCCGTCTTTTTCGTGAAAGATACGATGATGGAGGCGTTTCTCTTTTCTCTGGGTATGGTGGTGGCCTTTATCCCGGAAGGACTTCTCCCGGCAGTTACCCTCTCCCTGGCGCTGGCCGTACAGCGTATGGCAAAGGAAAACGCTTTGGTGAAAAAGCTGTCGGCAGTGGAAACGCTGGGCTGTACCAATGTGATCTGTTCAGATAAGACCGGAACCCTGACCCAGAATGAAATGACCGTCAACCATCTCTGGATGATCCGCAGAGAGCTGCGGGTAACAGGCGAAGGATATGAACCGAAGGGAGAGATTTTAGACGGCGATACCGTGGTGACGGTTCAGAAGGGACGGGATCTGGAGCTGCTGCTGGACGGCGCGGTGCTTTGCTCCAACGCCAAGCTGCTGCCGCCTGGCGAGGGAAAGGACCGGTATACCGTACTGGGCGATCCCACAGAGGCATGTCTGAGCGTAGCGGCAAGAAAAGGCGGAATCCATGTGGAGGAAATGCTCCAGCGGTATCCCCGTATCATGGAGCTGCCCTTTGATTCCAGGAGAAAGCGGATGACCACCATCCATCAGCTGCGGGAGCCCTTCGAAGGGAGCAGCCGAATCGCTTTTGTAAAGGGCTCGCCCAAAGAGGTGATGGAGCTGTGCGATTTCTGCTATGACGCCTCTGCCTCCCGGCCGATGTCCGATACAGACCGCAAAAGGATCATGGAGGCAAATGACCGGTATGCCAGAGAAGGGCTGCGGGTGCTGGCTGTAGCTTACCGTCCTCTGAGCCGGAGAGACGGCAGCCTG
>CALWQE010000105.1 GCA_944383605.1 uncultured Lachnospiraceae bacterium | reverse complement strand
GTGAATTTCTCCACTGGCTCTATCTATATGCTGGGGGCTGTCAGCGGCTGGCTGGTATGTAATTTCCTGACAGAGAATTTTTTCCTTTCTGTTCTGGCAGGCTTCCTGATCGGATTTGTGGTAGCCTTTGTGCTGGAAAAAATGGCCTTTAAGGCGATTCGCGGCGTCAGCCGTATCGCTTCTTTGATCTGTACCATTGGATTTTCCCAGATGATCAATGAGCTGGTAGCGCTGATTTTCGGCAAGGGAACCAAAGGGACGCCGGCCTTTTTCGCCCAGCCGGCTTTTACGGTGGTGGGCGTTACCATCAGCTGGATGCAGCTGATTCTGATGCTGACTGTGATTCTGGTGCTGACAGCCCTTCAGCTTTTGATTTATAAGACGAGAACGGGACTGGCGATCCGCACCGTATCTATGGACAATACAACTGCCGGGCTGATGGGCATTCCGGTAGACCGTACCATCTCCATCGCCTTTTCTCTGGCGGGCGCCTGCGCGGGTATCGCGGGTATCGCCGGCAGCTTATATTATCAGTCTGTCTCTGCCTACATGGGGTGGACGCCTGGCATCAAAGCGTTTTCCGCGGCGGTATTCGGCGGCCTGAACTCTATGCCCGGAGCGATATTAGGCGGTTATCTGATGGGTGTGATCGAAAACTTCGGCGTACAGATTTTCTCCACCGGCTATCGGGATGTCATCAGCTTTGGCGTTATGATCGTTTTCCTGCTGGTACATCCTCAGGGATTGCTGGGCAAGAAGAAAATTACGAAGGTATAAGGAGGAAGAGAGGATGGAATTAAAAAATAAAAGACCGGCGCTGCTGATTCTCTGCGGAGCTGTGCTGATTGTTCTGGCGGCTCTTCCCTATCTGTTCAGCGGCTATGTGCTTCAGGTGGCAGTATATGTGGGCATTTATGTCATGCTGGCGGCCAGCCTGAATCTTCTGATTGGCTATACCGGCATCTTTTCCATGGGCCATGTGGCGTTTTACTGTGTGGGCGCTTATACATCCGCCCTTCTGGCGACAAAGCTGGATATGCCCTTTATCATATGCTTTCTGGCAGGAGGCGCGGCGGCGGGACTGATCGGCGCACTGGTAGGCTTTGCGGCTCTCCGGCTGAACGACGTATTTCTGGCCTTTACCACGATGGGTCTGGGCGAGGTGATCCGGATTATTATCCAGAACAGCAGCTTTACCAATGGCGCGCTGGGCGTGACAGGGATTCCCATGCCGGAATTTTTCGGCGGGACAATGAGCCGGGAAGTATTTTACTACATGGTTTTGGTGATTGTGTTTCTTTCTCTTTATTTTATATACCGGCTGGTACATTCTCATACCGGCAGAACCTGGATGACCATCCGGGATGACGCTGATGCGGCGGCCAGCCTGGGCATTAACGTGTTTCGCTACAAAATGCTGGCCATGGTGCTGTCCTGTGTGATCGCCGGACTGGCGGGCAGTCTGTATGCTACCTTCGTACAGTACATTAATGCCTCCAACTTTTCAATTACTGTTTCGATTAATATTATCGCGATGGTGGCCATCGGCGGCATGGGAACCCTTACCGGGCCGGTAGCCGGGGCTGTGATCCTTCAGGTTTTGCCGGAGGCGATCCGGTTCCTGTCAGACTACCGTCAGCTGATGTTTGGCGTGGCGCTGGTGATTTCCATTATGTTTGCGCCGAAGGGGCTGGCAGGCATGAAGTGGAAGCGGCTGAAGCCGGTTCGCGCCATCTGCGGGCTGTTTGAGGCAAAATCCGGGCAGAGGGAGGAGTAAGCTATGTTATACGCAAAAAACGTTTATGTACGGTTCGGCGGGCTGACGGCGGTGGACAATGTATCCCTCCACATTGCGCCGGGAGAAATTCACGCGATTATCGGACCCAACGGCGCCGGAAAATCTACTTTTTTCAACGCAGTGTCCGGCATTAATAAACCGGCGGAGGGGACGATCGAGTTTATGGGAGAGGATATCACCGGCCTGTCCCAGTACCAGGTAGCCCAGAAGGGGATAGGCCGTACCTTTCAGAATATTAAGCTGTTTCCTGCCATGACAGTGCTGGAAAATGTGCTCTGCGGCAGTCATATGAATGTAAAAAGCAGCTGGATACAGGATATGTTTGGCACCCCTTCTCAGAAAAAGGAAGAACGGGAGCTGCGGCAGAAATGCCTGGAGCTGCTGGAACGGGTAGAGCTGCTGGACAAAAAGGATTATCTCTCCTCCGGCCTCCCTTACGGAGAACAGCGTAAGCTGGAAATCGTCCGGGCCATGGCCACCAGCCCGAAGCTGCTGATGCTGGACGAGCCGGCGGCGGGCATGAATCCTTCCGAGACAGAGGAGCTGAAGGAGTTTATCCGGAAAATCAACAGCGAGGGCCTGACGATTCTGCTGATCGAGCATGATGTAAAGATGGTGATGTCTCTGGCGGATACCATTACAGTGCTGGATCACGGGGCGAAAATCGCGGAAGGTACGGCGGAAGAAGTGCGAAATGACCAGAAGGTAATCGAAGCTTATCTGGGCAAGTCATATCGGAGGTAGGGAGAATGGGAAAAGAAATCATACGGTTTGACAATGTTTCCGTCAGCTATGGAGCGATTAAAGCGCTGCAGGGGGTGTCTCTGCGGGTAGAGGAAGGAAGCATCGTAGCCTTGATCGGCGCCAACGGCGCAGGCAAAACCACTCTGCTGAATGCGATGACCGGGGTGGTTCCTGTGAAGGCGGGCGATATTTACCTGCGGGGAGAAAAGATTACCAATATGAAGTCTCATCTCATATCCCGGCGCAGGGTAGCCCATGTGCCGGAGGGCAGGAGGATTTTCGCCGAGCTGACCATCGAGGAGAACCTGCGGATCGGCGCTTATAACCTGTATAAGGAAAAGGAAAAAATAGAGCAGCTGCTGGATATGAATTACCAGCTTTTCCCGATTCTGTCAGAAAGACGGAAGCAGCTGGGCGGCACCCTGTCCGGCGGCGAGCAGCAGATGCTGGCCATCGCCAGAGGGCTGATGAGCGAGCCGGAAGTACTTCTGCTGGATGAACCCAGCCTGGGCATCGCGCCGATTATCGTGGAAAAGATTTTTGAATTTATCGTCAAGATAAACCGGGAGATGGGAAAAACCATTTTTCTGGTGGAGCAGAATGCGAACCTGGCGCTGGAAACAGCGTCCTATGTATACGTTCTGGAGAATGGGCAGATTGTCAATGAAAATGTCAGCGAGGTGCTGATGAATGACGATGCCATTAAAAAGGCTTATTTGGGCCTGTAGCATGGCGGTTCGCGCCAGGAACTGTTATGATATTGAAAAAAGACCGGTGTGACACAGCAGACGTGTCAAAAGGAGGTAAAGATGAGTTATACAGCAAGGGATCATGCGTATGTGTACGGCGTAATCGCCCAGGAGCTGCTGGCGGCGTGTCCGGGTGAGGAAGAAAAAACACTGAGAGAATGTATTCAGGTATACGGGCTGCAGCGGGGCAGCAGGATGGGACAAACCTGCGACGCCTTCGGCGATGAGAGAAGTATGCAGACCTATATGGCCTATGGCGAATGGGCGCCGGCTCCCGGCGAGATGGAAATTGACGTTCCGGAGGAAAGCCCGTCTGCGGTATGGAATGTAAAGAAATGTCCCTGGAGCCAGGAATGGGCGCAGGAGGGAATGCTGGACGTAGGAAAGTACTACTGCAAATATGTGGACAGAGAGCTGGTTCATGGCTTCCGTTCTGATCTGGAGCTGGGAACCGGGACAACCCAGACCAACGGCGATCCTTACTGCTATTTTAAATGGAACGGCGCCGATCTGACCCCGGAGCACAAGGAAGAAAATGCCAGGATCAGCGCGAAGGTGGGAACTGTCCGGCTGAAATCCTGGGCTTACCATATGGGACATATTTATAAAACGATGGGAGAGGTCATTGAGAAAAATCTGGGTGCAGAGGTGAGAAAAACCGTATTTGAAAAGGCGGACGCCCGGCTGGCAGAGCATTTTGACAGCCGGATGGTATCTCTGATGCACGTCGGACTGCTGCTGGACTACTGGGTAACGCCTTCTCTGAAGGAGACGGCGCTGCTGGCAGAGATGTTTGCAGAATAAACTGCATGCACCGCGGCTGCTGCGCCCGGCAGCCAGCGCAGCATCAAAAATGAAAATCAGGCGGGCGCATTTGGCATCCCTGGATAAACGCCGCCTAATCGGCGGCAGATTTTCAAGGTAAGCTGCAGGGAAAAGTGTGGCAAGTGGGTCAGGAGGGAAGTAAGGATGAGTGAAAAAACAGAAAAATGGTTTGACAGCCATCAGGAGACGCTGTGCCGGGTCAGCAGAGTTTTGTGGGAAAACCCGGAGGGCTCAGAACAGGAATACCAGTCGTGTGAAACGCTGAAGCAGCTGCTGCGCAGCCATGGCTTTTCCATATCGGCTCCGACAGCAGGACTGGACACTGCTTTTACAGCCAGCTATGGTTCAGGACGGCCTTATATTGGCTTTCTCGCCGAGTATGACGCCCTGCCCGGACTGGCCCAGGAGACTGTGCCGGAGCCCTGCCAGATCCCTGACCAGCCCTATGGCCATGGCTGCGGCCACAACCTGCTGGGAACAGCCGCGGCCGGAGCGGCCATTGCCCTGAAGGAGGCGATGGCGGCAGAGGGTTTGCCGGGAACGGTTTTTCTCTATGGATGTCCCTCGGAAGAGATTATGGTAGGAAAAATTGTGATGGCGAAAAATCATGTGTTCGATGATCTGGACGCAGCGATTTCCTGGCATCCGGGCGACCGGAACCGGGCCAGTGAGGAGTCCTACCAGGCGATGCTTTCCATGGAGTATCACTTCCGCGGGAAGGCCAGCCATGCGGCTATGGCGCCGGAGGAAGGGTTTTCCGCTTTGGACGCGGTGGAACTGATGGATGTGGGCGTGAATTATCTGCGGGAGCATGTGCCTGCGGGAGGCCAGCTCCACTATGTGATTTTAAACGGCGGCGAAAAGCCGAATATTGTTCCGGAAAAAGCGGCGGTATGGCAGTTTATCCGGGCGAATACCACCCAGGATCTGCAGAGAATAGCCGGCCGGATGGACGATATCGCGAAGGGAGCGGCGATTATGACGGGAACCGCAGTGGAAAAGAAGATCCTGACCGGCTGCAATGAGACCAGGATCGTACCGGCTCTGGCCCGCCTGCTGGAACAGGTTATGTCTCAGGAGGTGGCGCCCCCTGTCTGGAGCGAAGAGGAAAAAGAATTTTCCAGGAAATTACTGGCTGCTTTGGGACAGTCTCCGGACACGCTGCGCCAGAATTATGGGGCGGATGCATGGGAGAACCCGCTCCATGACAGGACGGACGCCCTGACCGGGAAAACGGTGAATATCCTGGGCTCTTCTGATATCAGCGACGTCAGCTATGTGGTTCCCACCTGTATGCTGTTTGCTGCCTGCTATCCCATGGGCACGCCCAATCATACATGGGCGGTTACTGCCTGCGCAGGCGGTTCGATCGGGCAGAAAGGAATGATTTATGCAGGCCGCGTTATGGCTGCGGCAGGCTATCATCTGCTTACGGACGGTGAACTGCGGGAGCGGGTAAAGGCTTCCTTCCGGGAAGCCCTGCAGGGAGCGGCGTATACGCCTGTCGCATAAATTTTGGCGGCGGGCTGAAAAAAAGCCGGGGTTGTCCGGGCTGCGGACAACGGGCCGGAAGGAGGAAGATTCAGAAAAATGGCAACAGATGAGAAAATCATTGAAATACTGAAAAAAGAAATGGTAGTGGCTATGGGGTGCACAGAACCGGCGGCTTCGGCGCTGGCAGGAAGCAAGGCCAGCGAGCTGCTGGGCCAGGTACCGGAGGCTGTGACGGTATATGCCAGCCGGGATATGGTAAAGAACGCCATGGCCGTAGGAATCCCCAACTGTAAGGAGCGCGGAATCCTGACGGCAGTATGTCTGGGCATATTCAGTGAAAATCCGGTAAAGGATCTGAGCATTCTGTCAGTCGTGACCCAGCGGCAGCTGGAGCAGGCGAAGGCGCTGGCAGAGGTTTCCGCTCTGGAGCTGGAGGAGGGGGCGCCTTCTGTGTATGTGCGGGTGGAGGCCCGGGCAGGCGCCCATACCTCCAGCTGTACTATCAGCTATGAGCATGACCGTTTTACCAGGCTGGCAAAGGATGGTAAGGAGCTGCCTCTGCCGGGGGACTGCGGCAAGGGAGGACAGGCGGAACGGGAGGAGACATTTCTGAAATCACTGACGCTGGCAGATGCGATTCAGTTTGCCAGCCGGGTGGATCTGGAGCAGGTAAGGTTCGTCCTGGAGAGCGCCAGAACCAATTACCAGCTGTCCTGCTATTCCATTGCCCATGATTACGGGCTGAAAACGGCCAAAACGGTTTTGTCTGATCTGCCGGAGAAACCTACCAGCCTCCATGAGGCGATGATCTTTGCCGCTGCCTACGCGGCGGCTGGCTCTGACGCCAGGATGTCCGGCTGCCCTCAGGCGGTGGTGATCAATTCCGGCTCCGGGAACCAGGGCATTACCTGCTCTGTTCCTCTGGTAGTGCTGGCAGATTACCTGGGCAGTACAGATGAGAAGCTGATCCAGGCCCTTTGCCTCAGCGAGCTGATCGGCCTGATGATTACTGCCAGGAAGAGCAGGCTGTCCGCTTTGTGCGGCGCCCTGACTGCCGCTATGGGAACCGGCTGCGGCATGGTCCATCTGATGGGCGGCGGGCTGGATGAGATGAACCGGGTGATCTGCAATATGGTAGGAAACCTGGCAGGCATCATCTGCGACGGCGCAAAAAACAGCTGCGCCCTGAAAATCTATTCCAGCGTGGAAGCGGCAGGGCTGGCGGTGCGTATGGCCTTTAACGGGGAGGCGCCGGGCAGGGAGAGCGGAATCATCGGCAAGGACGGGATGGAAAGTATAGAAAACCTGATGAATATCAGCAAAAACGGAATGGAAAACACAGACCGGGTCATTTTATCTATTATGCTGGACAAGCAGAGCTGATCTGTGGTAAAAATAAATACAGAATCGCACTGCGGCGGATTCTTTATTCACGGCTCGCCGGCCGGTTCTGGCGCGGGAGCCATCCCCATCTGATAAAAAGAAGAGAGCTGAGAGGAAATCCATGGGAGAAAAACGGTACCAGGAAACTGAGGAATATATGATGCGGCTGCTGACCCGGAATGTGGAGCTGAGCAAAAAAAAGCATGAATACTGTCCGGGGATCAGTCTGTATCCCAATGAGATCCATACCGTGGAATATATCGCTGTCAGCAGCGCCACAAACCTGACCGATATCGCCAGCCAGATGGGGCTGACCAGAGGGGCCGTCTCCAAAATGATCGTAAAGCTGGAGGAGATGGGACTGCTGGTGCGGTTTAAATACAATCCCAGGCAGAAGGAGATTTATGTTCATCTGACTGAGCTGGGCGTGCAGGCCTATGAGGGGCATATGGCTTACCACGCCCAGATGAACGGGCGGCTGGAGCAGATGTTTCAAAGCTTCTCCCGGGAGCAGCAGGAAGCTGTTTTGGCGTATATCCGGCAATATTGCCAGGAATACTGCCAGCTGCAGGAATAATGGCCGGAAACAGAAGGGGAAAGAAGGCATTGTTATGGAAATCGTACTTTCATCGGCGTCTCACCATGCCATGCTGTTTGTGTACGCCGCGAAGGAAATCATAGACAATTTCGGCGTGGAGGGAAGAGAGGTGATCGTCCGGGCAGTGCGCCGGTATGGACGGCAGCGGGGCCGGAGGATGGCCATGCGGGCCAGGATCGATCAGAATCCCTGCAACGCTCTTTATTACGATATGTACGGGGAATGGGAATGTTTTCCCGGCCAGGTGGAATGTACCCCTGGTTTTGACCGGGGCTGCTTTTCCCTGCATTATAAAAGATGCCCGTGGTATACAGAGTGGCGGCATTTCGGGATGATGGAATATGGCCGGTATTACTGCGATTATGTGGACGCTGCGATTATGGAGGGGTTTGGCCTGACCGATGGCCGCCTGACCGGCAGCAGGGCGGACGGAGACCGGACCTGTGATCTGACCTTTGCCGGAGAACAGTACAGCCAGGCTGATTATAAGGCGCTGGAGGCGGAACGGCGGCAGCTGGGCAGAAAGGGGAAAATGCCCTGGGAATACCATGTAGGCCATCTGTACCAGTGCCTGAAACGGTGTATTGCAGACAGTCTGGGAGAAGCCGGGCTGAACGCGCTGGAGGCCGGCCTGAACCGGTACGGAGAGCAGTTTGGAGAAGACGCCCGGCAGCTGGTGCTGGAATACGAGGGGATCGATTATGAGATGCTGCCTGCGTATAAATCTTATAAAATGCCATCGGAGGACGGGCAGAAGTCTTGCTGAATCAGATGATGGAATCGGGGAGCGGATCGCCGGGGAGTTAGCCCTGGCGTCCGCTCCCCGGTTTTATGGCGATTCGCGGAACATTAGCAGGTTTTGCATGACAATAGAGAAATGCAGAGGCTGCTTTCCGGTCTTGCGGCGGCCCGGCGGGGGATGTTTGTGAATAAGAACAAAAAACAAAAGTTTTATCCTTGTCAGAAGAGAGATGTATATGGTATGTTAAATGTGACAAGATATTAACATAAATTATCTGCGGATATGGAGGATAATGGATGGAAATGGCAAAGCAAGCGACATTTCCCGGCGGGGTGCATCCTGCGGACGGTTCGGATAAAGCGCTGACGGCGGACAGGCCGATTCAGCTTTATACGCCCCAGCAGGTGACGATCTTGATGGAACAGACCATCGGAGGCACCTGCCAGCTTTTGGTGAAGCCGGGCGACCGGGTACAGGCCGGTCAGAAGATCGGGGAGGCAAAGGCTTTTATGGCGGCGGATATCCACGCCAGCGTGGACGGTACGGTTCTGGAGGTGAAAAGCCTGGAGCAAAACGGCAGAAAGGCGGAGGCCTGTGTGATTCGGACGGAGTCTGCCGGGCAGCCGGCGCAAGGACACCTTCCGTATATGAGAGCTCTGACAGATCTTTCCGGCTGGGAGAAAGAGGGTATTATTCAGAAGCTTCAGGAAGGCGGCCTGGCCGGCATGGGCGGCGCGGGTTTTCCGGCCTATAAAAAATATCTGACAGATAAGAAGATCGACACGCTGCTGATTAACGGCGTGGAGTGTGAGCCTTATCTGACCTGTGATTACAGAAGTATGCTGGAGTACAGCTATGCCATCGTAAACGGCGTCCGGCTTCTGTGGAAGGCCGCAGGCGCAGAAAAAGCCTGCATCTGCATTGAGGACAACAAGCCTCTGGCGATTGAGCGGCTGCGTCAGATCGTGAAGGAGGGGGAGGAGCCGCTGGAGGTGACAGTGCTGCCTACCCGCTATCCTCAGGGCGGCGAGCGCCAGCTGATCCAGGCGGTGCTGGGACGGGAGGTGCCCCAGGGCGGCCTGCCGGCAGACGTAGGAGCGATTGTCTCCAATATCGGAACGGCAAAGGCTGCGGCTGATATGGTGCTGGGCGGCCTGCCTCTGATCCGGCGGGTGGTGACAGTGACTGGTTCGGTGAAAAACCCGGGTAATATTCTGGTGCCTGTCGGAACGCCGGTTCGTGAGCTGCTGGAGCTGGCCGGAGGCGTGACGGTCCGGCAGAACCGTGTGATCCTGGGCGGCCCCATGACCGGCCCCTGCATCGCCTCCGACTGGACGCCGGAGAGCGGTGAGGAATTGCCCTTTGTGTCTAAGACCACTTCCGGCGTGCTGGTGCTGCCGGAGAGCAGGCTGGAGGAGCAGCCCTGTATGCGGTGCGAGGGCTGCGTCAGAGTCTGTCCTGCAGGGCTGAAGCCCTATCAGATCGACTGTGCTTATCTGGAAGAGGATTATGATTTATGTGAGAAGCTGTATGCCAGCGAATGTATTGCCTGCGGCTGCTGTTCCTACGCCTGCCCGGCGAAGCGGGAGCTGAGCTTCCGGGTACGGTCTGCCAGAGACCTGGTGAAGCAGCGGCAGAGAGAAAGGGCGGTGAAAAAATAATGGGAGCGACAAAAACCATCACAGGGCCTCATCTGAGAACCCCTCTGTCTACCCGCTCCATGATGGCGGATGTAGCCATTGCCCTGACGCCGGCGCTGCTGGGAGCGATCTATTTCTTCGGGATCCGTTCCCTGTGGATGACGCTGCTGTCAGTGGCGGTATGCGTGGGCTCTGAGTATCTCTGGCAGAAGCTGCTGAAAAAGCAGATCACAGCCGGAGATTTCAGCGCGGTGGTGACAGGGATGCTGATCGCCTTTAACATGCCGGTGACAGTACCCTACTGGATCATTATTGCGGCAGATCTCTTTGCCATTCTGGTGGTAAAGCAGATGTTTGGCGGGATTGGAAATAATTTTGTGAATCCTGCTCTGATGGGGCGGCTGCTGGTGATGATCCTCTGGCCGGGGACGCTGATGCAGTATGTGATGCCCCAGACTGTGTGGTCGGGCATGGACGCGGTATCTACGGCTACGGTGCTGAGTACGATGAAGAGCGGAACGGTAGGCGCTTATACCTACTGGCAGATGTTTATCGGAGAGATGCCGGGAGCCATCGGAGAAACCAGCAAGCTGCTGCTTCTGGTGGGCTTTGGCTATATGTGCTATAAGGGCGTGGTGAATTTCTCCAGCGCGCTGACTTACATTGCTGCGGTGACGGTTCTGACCTTTGTTTTCAGCCCGGACGGCCTGTTTGCAGGAGATATCCTGACCAACCTGCTGGGCGGCGGACTGATTATGGGCGGCTGCTATATGCTGACAGATTATGTGTTTGTTTCCCGGAGAGGAAAGCTGCTGTACGCTTTGACTGCCGGGATTATCACGGCGGCGATCCGAACCTTCAGCCTGTATCCGGAGGGGATCTGCTTCGGCATCCTGACAGCCAACTGCCTGACCGGATGGATGGCGATGGCCTACCGGCGCCATGTGTACGGCGTCAGGGAAAAGAAAGCCTGAGAAGATTGGATTCAGAATGGGATTAAGTCCGGGAAGAGGAAGCCCGGCGGAAAAAACAGGAGGAAATTTACATGAAGAATCAGAATGTGAAGGGGATTATCGCTCTGGTACTGGTGACGGCCCTCTCCTTCGGCGTAATCATCGGTACGAAAACACTGACTGCAGGAGATAACGGCGCGGCAGGCGGCAGCGAAGGCACTGTGGCCAGAGAGCTGGATGTATCCGGCGCGGAAGGCATTGAAAAAGCAGTGCAGCTGGAGGACGGAAGCTATGTGGTTTCTGTGGTAACAAAAGGCTATCACGGGGATATCCGGATGGATGTTACCTTTGATGAAGGGAAGTCTGTGGTGCAGCATCTGGCTGTTACAGACCAGTCTGAGACAGAGGGCGTGGGAAGCAAGATTACAGAAGCAGATTTTCTGGTGCAGTTCAGCGGCGTGCCTGCTCCGGTATATCTGCCGGGTATGGATGCGGCCGGCGGCGCTGCGTCAGGGGAAGGCGCAGAGACGGAAACGAAGGAGGCGCCCCAGCCTGTGGAGGATCCCGTTCAGGGAGCTGCCCTGCAGGATGGTACTTATGAGGCGTATGGCGAACCGGATGCAAACGGCTATACCTATCATGTGGCTATGACGGTGGAAAATGGTGCGATTACAGCAGTGACCTGGGACGGGATCGGAGAGGACGGAAGCTCCAAGAGCCACCTGTCCGAGATCGGAGAATATGTGATGACAGAGGACGGCCTGACCTGGAAGGAGCAGTCAGAGGCGCTGGCCCAGACATTGATCGAGAATCAGACGCTCAGCGTCTTTACGATGGACAGCCAGGGAAAAACCGACGCGGTATCCGGCGTCAGCATTTCCATCGGCGATTTTATCAGCCTGGCCCGGCAGTGTATGGAGGAAGCTGCCGGAATGACCCAGGAAGCGCCTGCTTTGCAGGATGGAACCTATGAGGCGCATGGCGAGCCGGATGCAAACGGCTATACCTATCAGGTGACTATGACGGTGGAAAACGGAGTGATCACAGCGGTGACCTGGGACGGGATCGGGGAGGACGGAAGCTCCAAGAGCCACCTGTCCGAGATCGGAGAATATGTGATGACAGAGGACGGCCCGACCTGGAAGGAGCAGTCAGAGGCGCTGGCTCAGGCGCTGATCGAGAATCAGTCTCTGGATATCTTTACGATGGACGAGGCGGGAAAGACTGACGCGGTATCCGGCGTCAGCATCTCCATCGGTGATTTTGTCAGTCTGGCTCAGCAGTGTATGGCTCAGGCGGCAGGCGAGGAGCTGCCGGCACAGACAGAGGCTGCAGAAACAAAAGAGGCTGAGACTGAGGCAGCCGGCGGCAGCAGCGCTGGCCAGGGCGACGGCCAGATCGACGCCATCTCCGGCGCAACCATTTCCTCTAAGGCGGTGGTCACTGGCGTAAATGCTGCTTATCAGTATTTACAGACAGCAGAATAATGGAGGGCGCTTATGAAATTACGATATCCGGCGGAAGCCTTTGCGCTGGGAATCATCCTGTTTTCCGGAGACATGGAGGCGGCCTTTGTTTCCGGGACGCTGGTTCTGCTGGCAGTGGTTTTCGCCCAGGTGCTGAAGAATTTTCTGAAGGACGCG
This sequence comes from uncultured Lachnospiraceae bacterium, assembly GCA_944383605.1. Lineage (GTDB taxonomy): Bacteria > Bacillota > Clostridia > Lachnospirales > Lachnospiraceae > Paralachnospira_A. The sequence goes on along the minus strand of CALWQE010000105.1, from coordinate 7,184 downwards.
CTGCCCGGCTGGAGCCTGTGGCCCTGTGTGGCGGTGGCGGCGGCAGCCGTCTGCACTTCAGCCTTTGAACTGGCCTTCTGGCAGCTGGGCCTGGAGCGGGACAGCTTTTTCTGGTTTTCTACGGCGGTAATCGGACTGCTGGCGGCGAAGCATGTACTGATGAATGAGCTGGAGGCGGATTACGGAAGCCTCTGCTACGAGTCGGCGCTGGTATGGGGATTCTGGATTCTGTTTGCCATCGGCAGGGAATTTTTCGCCACAGGCGGCATCTGCGGCTGGCCGCTGATGGAGCTGGAATACAGGGCTGCCAGCCTGCAGGAGCCGATGTTTGGCTTCCTGGCGGCGGGCATGACACTGGCTTTTGTCAATGGCATTCTGAAGAAGAATCAGATAACGGCGGAAAGCTTCTGGGTCGTTCTGCCCGCCATTCTGGTGACCAGGCCCTTTACGCCGGCCCGATTCGGCGAGGCAGGCGGCGCGGTATTCGCGATCGCCGCATGTTTGATTATGTTTCTTTCTGTACGGAAGACACTGGTATTTTCCAGACCCGGAAAGGCATATCGGAAAATGCCGGTGGAGCTGATTTCCATGGGATTTATCTATATGGTGCTGAGCGTTTATTAAATGCGAGCCTTCACCCATTCGGACGCTTCTGCGAAGGGCGCAGGCAAAAGAGGCAGCCTGGGAACAAGCGGCTGCCTCTTTGCCTGCCTCCTTTGGGAAAGCGTCCGAAAAGCGTTTTACAGCACCCCGCTTCTGTTTACCGCAAATCCCAAAAACTCCAGAATATCCGCCAGCGCCTGATTCCAGTAAAACCAGTTGTGGATGCCTGGCGATTCTTTGTAGGTATAGGAGATATTTTTCAGTTCCTTTTCAAATACATCCCGCAGCCTCCGGTTGTCTCTGATCAGCGGGTCTTCTGTTCCGCAGCACTGGAAAATCCGGGGCTTGGGCCCGCTGGAGCTGTTTACCTTCCGGGCCATATAGATCAGGTCGCTGCCGCTTTCCTGAAAGTCCGCCTCGGAGCCGAACACATTCTCCAGGTTCTGGAACATATCCGGCACCACAAACATGCTTCTGGTTTCTTCATTTTCCGTCATCCGGGGGAAAACAGCGCCGGACATGCTGGCAGCAGCGGCGTACAGCGCCGGATGGTTCAGCGCCAGCTTCAGCGCCCCGTAGCCGCCCATAGACAGGCCGGCGATAAAGCGATCCTCCCGGAGGGAAGAGGCGGGAAAATAATTTTCAATGACTACCGGCAGCTCTTCTGTGATAAAGCTTTCATACAAATGCCCCTGCTTCGCGTCCGTATAGAAGCTTCGGTGTCCGTTGGGCATGACCACGATCAGCTCCAGCTCACGCACCAGGATTTCGGTGATTCCCTTGCGCACATAAGCGGTGTGGTCGTCAGAATGTCCATGAAGCAGATAGAGCACCGGATATTTGCGCTCCGGCTGCGCCTCCGGTTTCTGCAGCCGCTTCTCCGGCAGAAAAACAGATACGCTGCTGTCCATCCCCAGATAATAAGAACCATAATTCAATTCAACAAATGCCATATACGCTCCTCTCCTTTCCTGCAGCGGCTCCAAGGCCGGCTGCCGTTACCAGTATGGTACGGTATCTGTCAGATTTTATCAACCCGATCTTGAATTTGTCCCCCTGATTGTTGAAAATAGCTACCTTGTTGGGTGGAATAAAGACGAATATAATAAATGTATACAACAAACACGGGCAAAAAAGGAGGAGAAGAGACAAATGAGACAGAAAAGAATGTTAGCACTGGTGCTGGCCCTTGCCATGATGTTTTCCCTGACAGCCTGCTCCGGCGGCGGGGACGGCGAAACCACAGCTGCAGGCGGGACTGAGGCGGCAGGCGAAACCACGGCGGCTGCAGGCGGGGAGACCCAGGCAGCGGCGGAAGGAGAGGAAGGCTCTGCCCAGGAAGGCGCTTTTAACATCGGCGTTTATCAGTGGATGAGCGGAAATGCGGCTTCCATCGGCGAGGAAATGAAGGTAGCCTTTGAGATCGCTGTGGAAGATATGGGCGGCACAGTAAATGGGGAAGAAGTGAATTTCATTTATTATGACACCACCAATAACCCGGAGACAGCGGTAACGGCAGCCCAGTATCTGATCGGTCAGAATGTGGACGCAGTCATCGGTTCCTTCCAGTCTTCTGACGTAGTGGCGGCCCTTCCTTATCTGGAGGACGCAGGCATCGTCAATGTATTTATGGGAACCTCCGGTTCTCTGGTGACAGATGATCAGAAGTATTCCGTCAGGGGCGCTTTCAACGCGGACTACAGCATCCCGCAGTTTGTGGCAACCATGCAGGAGCTTCAGTATGAGAACGTAGCCGTGTTCTATGGCCAGGATGAGGCGTCTATCGCCAACTGGGGCGCTATGGAGCCGGCTCTGGAGGAAGCAGGGCTGAATGTAGTGGCGGTTGAGACCGGTTCAGAAAGCGATACCGACTACAGCGCCCAGTGCCTGAAGATCGTAGACTCCAATCCGGATGTGGTATATGTGGTATGCTCCGGCGCGGGCGTAAACTTTGTAAAGCAGCTCCGGGAATATGGCTATAACGGCATTGTGATGAATAAGGATGAGTGGATGACCTCCCATGTAGATCAGATCGGCGAGGCAAATTCTCAGTATGTGATGGGATGTGTGGCGTACACCACCTATAAGTCCATCGAAGCGGCAGAGGAAGCAGGGGCGAGACCGGAAGTGATCACCTTCCTGGAGAAGTTCCAGGAAAAGACCGGCACACTGCCCACCGTAGGCATCACCTACAGATGCTATGACAGCTGCTACCTGATGCTGGAGGCGGCGAAGCGGGCCGGCACAAACCATGATGCCGACGCGATTATTGAGGCGATGCTGGGCATCAACGATATCAGCCTGTGCATGGGCCCGGTTGACTTTACCCAGGGCGACCGCGAACCCTGCCATGAGTTTATGAGAACCATTTATGTGGACGAAGGTTCCAAAAACTTTGACAGCTGGCTGACTAACGGCGGATACGATGCGTACAAATCCGCTACTGGCAGAGAAAAATAAAAGACCGGCCGGAAACGGCTGAGGAGATCACACAGAAAGAAGAGGCGGCTGCCCTGACTGATTGCCCGTCTGAGGGGCGCCGTCTTTTTTTCTGAACTTCTCCCAGGCGGACGGCTGCTGATTCAGACAGGAGGAATTTAGAATGCTGAAATCTCTTATTATCGTCGGGCTGATTATGGGCAGTATTTATGGACTGATCGGTCTGGGGTACAGTGTGATCTACCGGGCGTCCGGCATTATGAACCTGGCCCAGGGCGAGCTGATTACGCTGTCCGCTTTTCTGGGCTATACTTTTTTCGGTGTCTGCGGCCTTCCTTATGGCGTGGCGCTTATCCTGACGGTTGTGATTATGTTTGTTCTCGGGGTGATGATTCAGAAGGGGCTGGTGTCCCGGTATCAGAAACGGGGCGTAACCGGCGTCTATATGCTGCTGATTACCTTTGGCCTCTCCCGGGTGATTAACGGCGGCGAGGCGCTGATTTTCGGTTCCAACGCCAAGCGGTTCCCTTCTATTTTTAATGTTTCCACAGTGAATATCATGGGCGCCCATCTTCAGCCGGAGCGGATCATGTGCCTGTTTCTGGCGCTGATTTCCATGCTGCTGGTGCATCTGTTTATGACCAGGACAAAGACCGGCATCGGGATGCAGGCCTGCGCCATGCACAGCAAGGCGGCGGAAGCCTGCGGCATCGACGTGGTGAAAAGCAACGGGCTGACCTGGGGGCTGGCTTCTGTGGTAGCGGCGATGTGCGGCATGATGCTGGGGCCGATTTACGGCGTTACCCTGATGCTGGGAGCCAATCTGTCCCAGATGGGGTTTGCCAGCTCCGTAGCCGGAGGCATGGGAAATATTTACGGCGCTATGGTAGGCGGTATTATTATCGGCCTGATTGAGTCTCTGGTTGGAGGTTATGTAAACTCTACCTGGAAGAGCATGATCGCCTATCTGATTCTCTTTTTGATCCTGGCAGTCCGTCCTACCGGCCTGTTTAATGAGCAGGCAGTCCGGGACGTATAAGGGGAAGGAGGCTCATATGAAAGGGAATATGACTGTAAAAAAACTGAACCGGATCATCCTGCTGGTTCTGGGAGTGATCGCGGTGATCCTGCCGCTGCTGATTACCAATAGCTACCGGCTCTATTTCTTCTCCTTTGTAGGAATTTATGTGGTGGCGGCCTCCGGTCTGGATATCCTCTTTGGCTATGCCGGGATGATTTCCTTTGGCCATATCGCTTATTACGCCATCGGCGCTTATGTAACCACATTGCTTACATCTTATGCGGGGCTGCCGGTGATGGCCTCTATACTGATCGCGGCGGCAGTGGCCGCCGCTGCCGGAGCGCTGGTTGCCCTGCCCTGTTCCAAGCTGAAATTCCAGTTCCTGGCGCTGGCTTCCATCGCCTTCGCCAATTTTATCTATCAGCTGATCTGCAATATTGAATTTCTCCAGCCGTACCGGGGCATGAAGGTGGAGCCGCTGAGTATTTTCGGCGTCAATTTAAATTCTGATTACCGGTATACCTATTATTTTATCCTGGTATGGGTGGTGATTGCTCTGCTGGCGAAGCATATGATCGTGAAATCCAAGATTGGACGGGCCTTTATGGCCTGCCGGGACAATACCCGTTCGGCTGACGGCATGGGCATCAACGTGCGCAAATATAAAGTGATGGCTTTTGCCATCAGCACCTTTTATGTAGGCTTCGCCGGCGCCTGCGCCGCCCACCTGAACGAGCTGGTGGTCTGCAATACTTATGTCCAGGCCAATTCCTTCAATTATGTGATCATGTGTATCTTCGGCGGCGTCAACACTATTTTCGGGCCGGTGATCGGCGCGGTGGTGTTCCAGTTTATTAACGAGGCCCTGGCCTCCGCCACAGCCTGGAGAGATATTATTTTCGGCGGCATCGTGATGCTGTTTATCGCCTTCCTGCCCGGCGGATGCATGAGCGCCCTGAGAGGACTGGAGGAAAAACTGGCGGCCAGGTTCAGCCTGGGGAAAAAGGAAGCGGCGTCCAAAGGAGGGAAGAAGGATGATTAAGGCGGAAAATATACTGGTACAGTTTGGCGGCATCTCGGCGGTCAACCATGTATCCATAGAAGTGCGCAAAGGCCGGATTACCGGATTGATCGGCCCCAACGGCGCCGGGAAAACCACTTTTTTTAACTGCATCAGCGGCGTCCAGAATGTGACAGAAGGAAAAATTTATTATGAAGGGAAAGATATTACCAACGGACGGGGGTTTCAGCTGTGCGAGGCGGGGATTGCCAGAACCTATCAGAATATTAATCTCTTCCACAGCCTGTCTGTGCTGGACAACGCCCTGATCGGAAAACACTGCCGAACCCATTACGGATTTTTTGCAGCCCTCTTTGGCACGCCCAGGATGCGCCGGGAGGAAGAAAAGGCCAGGGAGGACGCCCTGGAAAAGCTGAAGATTGTAGGACTGGATCATAAAAAGGATCTGAAGGCGGGCCAGCTGCCCTATGGAGAACAGCGGCTGCTGGAAATCGCCCGGGCGCTCTGTACGGAACCGAAGGTGCTGCTGCTGGACGAGCCGGCGGCGGGGATGAACGCCACGGAAAAGGTGGTGCTGAACGATCTGATTAAAAAAATCGCGTCCATGGGCATTACCGTCCTGGTGATCGAGCATGACATGGATGTAATTATGAATATTTCGGACTATGTATATGTGATGAATGACGGGTTTTTGCTGGCGGAAGGAAAGCCGGAGGAGGTACAGCGCAACCCTGAGGTTATCACGGCTTATCTGGGAGGGAACTGATTATGGCATTGCTGGAAGTACATGATCTGCATTATTATTACGGAAATATCCATGCCCTGAAGGGAATCAGCTTCCATGTGGACGCGGGAGAGATGGTTACGCTGATCGGCTCCAATGGCGCCGGGAAAACCACTACCCTCCAGACGCTGTCGGGGCTGACAGAGCCGAAGGGGATCCGGGGGGAAATCATTTTCGATGGGAAAAATATCACCGGCTGGAAGGGACATAAAATTACGGCGGCAGGGATGGCCCAGGTGCTGGAGGGAAGATGTATTTTCCCCAAGCTGACTGTGGTGCAGAACCTGCAGATGGGCGCTTTCCTGATTAAAGACAAGGCCAGTGTGGAAAAGAAAATTCAGGACGAGATTTTCCGGCTGTTCCCCCGGCTGGAGGAACGAAAAACCTCCCTGGGCGGCTCTCTGTCCGGCGGGGAGCAGCAGATGCTGGCCATCGGCCGGGCGATGCTGAGCAATCCGAAGCTGCTGCTGTTAGACGAACCTTCCATGGGGCTGGCGCCTTTAGTGGTGCAGGAAATTTTTGAGGCGATTAAGAAAATCCGGGATGAGGGCGTGACGGTGATGTTTGTGGAGCAGAACTCCAAAATCGCTCTGAATACCGCTGACCGGGGCTATGTTCTCCAGACCGGGGAGATCGTCATGGAGGATACCTGCCAGAACCTGCTGGCCAATGAGGATGTGAAAAAAGCCTATCTGGGAGGCTGAAAGGAGTAATATTATGGCGTTAATTGACCTGAATTTTGAAAGCCAGTATCTGGGCGGCAATACCCAGGTGTCTGTTTTTATGCCGGACCGGAGCCGGACCATCAGCAATAAAGAATTTTTCGGGAACGGAAAAAAATATAAGGTACTCTGGCTCCTTCACGGAACCCACGGCGACCATACCGACTGGGTGCGGAAAAGTAAGGTGGAGGTATATTCCAGGGAGCGGGAGCTGATTGTGGTGATGCCCAGCGCCTTAAATTCCAACTATGCCAGCTGGCCGGGATTCGCCACCGGATTTGATATGTTCCGGATGATTACCGAGGAGCTGGTTCCTCTGGTGCATCACTGGCTGCCTGCGTCAGAGAAGCCGGAGGACAACTTTGTGGCCGGCCTGTCCATGGGCGGCGGCGGCGCCCTGAAATTTGCGCTGAATTGCCCGGAAATTTTCGGCGCGGGGGCAGTGCTCTCCTACGCGCCGCAGGATCTGGACAGCATACCGGATGAGAAAATGCTGGAACAGGCTCTGGGCGGAGACAGCGCCCGGCTGCAGAACGGGATTTGCAACGCAGGCGGGATACAGGCCTACCGGGATTCCATGGAAAATAGCTGGCG
>CALWQE010000104.1 GCA_944383605.1 uncultured Lachnospiraceae bacterium | reverse complement strand
TAAAAAAAATGAGTTTATTTTCCGGGAGGGGGAGCAAATCGGCGACACCGGGCTGGTGCTGACGGGAAGCGTTCATGTAATCAAGGAGGATTTCTGGGGAAACCGGATGATCCTGACTCGGATTCTGCCGGGGCAGCTGTTTGGGGAAACCTATGCCTGCCTCCGGACCGAGCCGCTGGAGGTGGCGGTGGAAGCTGCGGAGGAGACAGAGGTGCTGATGGTGGACTGCAAAAAGGTACTCCATATGTGCAATGCGGCCTGTACCTTCCACAGCCGCCTGATCCAGAACCTGCTCTGGATCCTGGCGGGAAAGAATCTGATGCTGACGCGGAAGATGAACCATATCTCCCGCCGTACCACGAGAGAAAAGCTGCTGTCTTTCCTGTCCGAGCAGGCCAGGCTGCGGGACGCCACAGAATTTTATATTCCCTTTAACCGGCAGCAGCTGGCGGATTATCTGGCGGTGGACCGCAGCGCCATGTCCAGCGAGCTGGGACGGATGAAGCGGGAAGGGCTGCTGGACTTCCATAAAAATCATTTTATGCTTTACCAGGAGAAACGGTAAAAATCCGGCTGAAACAGTAAAAATTTCACTAAAAAATAAAGAATTGAAATATTTTGTGAAATTATTGTGAAAAATAAAGAGACAAATTGAAAAGAATGGTGTATAATACTTTTTATATTGCTTGCTTTTATTAGGTAATGTAAAAAAGTAAGAGGAGGAAGAAACTATGACAAAACGATTTGCAGCATTATTTCTCGCGGCTGCGATGGCAGTGTGCACCCTGACGGGCTGCGGAGGCGGCGGAAATGATTCTGAGACCAGCGGGGCTTCAGAAACAGCCGCAGTGTCCGGCCGGGAGGATAAGGACACGCTGAACGTGGTTATGGCCAGCGATGCGGCTTCCATGGACGCCGCGGATACTATCGATGTATATTCCCAGATGGTGTACGGGAATATTTTGGAGACGCTGGTAAAGCTGGATGAGAACGGTGAGGTTGTCCCCAACCTGGCAGAGTATGAGATGCTGGACGATGTAACCTATCAGTTTAAGATCAAAGAAGGCGTGAAGTTCCACAACGGTGAAGAGCTGAAGGCCAGCGACGTGGCCTTTACCATCCAGAGAGGATGCGAAAGCCCGGTACTGAACTATCTCTACAGCGAAGTAGATCCGGCTACCATCGAGGTGGTTGACGACTATACGGTGAAATTCTCCCTGAAGAATCCGTCAGCGCCTTTCCTGGTAAATATGACATGTAACCCGGCCGGTATCGTCAGCGAAAAGGCGGTAACGGAAGCCGGCGACAGCTATAATATGAACCCGGTAGGCACCGGCCCTTATAAATTTGTCAGCTGGCAGCAGGGTACCGAGATCAGGCTGGAGGCTTTCGAGGATTATCATGGAGAGCCTGCAAAGATTAAAAATGTTGTCATCCGGCCTATCCCCGAGGGCGCGAACAGAACCATCGAGCTGGAGAGCGGCGGCGCGGATATTGTATGCGATATTCCCACCACAGACATCAGCCGTGTAGAGGCGGACGCCAACCTGCAGCTGGAAAGCATTGTTTCCTATGCCACCACATTCCTGGGCTTTAACTGTGAGGCAGAGCCCTTTGATGACGTAAGGGTAAGACAGGCTGTATGCTACGCCCTGGATTACGCAGGCATTACCCAGAGTATTATGCAGGGCTACGCGGAGCCTGCTACTACGCCGGTCAGCTCAGAGCTGCTCTTCCACGATGAGACAGTGGAGCACATTCCCTACGACCCGGAAAAGGCAAAAGAACTGCTGGCGGAGGCCGGCTATCCGGATGGATTTGAGATGACCATCACCTGTGACGAGAGAAAAGAGCGGAATGATATCGCAGTAATCGCGCAGAGCCAGCTGGCAGAAGTAGGCATTACGGTAAATATCGAGCCTCTGGAGTGGGCTGCGTTCCTGGACAAGGTATACGCAGGCGAGACCCAGAGCTATGTGCTGGGATGGTCCAGCGCGGTTCCTGATCCGGATATGGTATGCTACTCCTGCTTCCACTCTTCCATGATTGGAAATGGAAACAACAACGTATCCCGGATCAATGATCCCAAGATCGATGAGCTGCTGGACAAGGGACGTACCAGCTTTGACACGGCGACCCGTGAGGAAGCCTACAGCGAATTTTATCATTACCTGGCCGAAGTAGTGCCGTGGGATATGATGTGGGTAGATTCCAAGTATGTAGGCCTGGCCGGGGACGTGGAAGGCTTTGTCATGGATCCCATGGGCTCTTATAGATTTGCAACTGTAAGCTTCCAGTAAGGCGGCAGAACAATTTAATAGTTGTTTCAGAACAGGAAATCAAGCATGGCGTGGGCGACGGTGCCCGGGCCATGCTTGATTGATGATTTCCGTAAAATGAAGAAGGTGAAATATGTTTAAATACATTATCAAGCGCCTGCTGATGCTGATCCCTATTCTGCTGGTGGTCACGTTTGTCATCTTTACCCTGCTGTATATCACCCCCGGTGATCCGGCGAAGATGATTCTGGGACAGACCGCGACAGAAGAGGCTGTGGCAGAGCTGCGGGCAGAACTGGGACTGGATCAGCCCTTTCTGATTCAGTACCTGAACTATATGAAGGATCTGATTTTCCATTTTGATATTGGCACATCCTATACAACCGGCCAGCCGGTCATCGATGAGATTATGAACTGTCTGCCGGCTACGCTGAAGCTGGCTCTTTCCTCCATTCTGATCGCTGTGGTAGTAGGCGTTCCCATCGGTGTGATTTCCGCAGTGAAGCAGTATTCTATTTTTGATAATATTGTTATGGTGCTGGGACTGGCGGGTATTTCCATGCCGGTATTCTGGCTGGGCCTGCTGCTGATTATCCTTTTTTCTGTGCGGCTGGGCATCCTGCCGGCGTCCGGATATTCCACCTGGCAGCAGATGATCCTGCCTGCGGTTACTCTGAGCGCCCAGTCTATCGCCGTGGTAGCCCGCATGACCCGTTCCAGTATGCTGGAGGAGATCCGCAAGGACTATATCCGGACGGTTCGGATGAAGGGGCAGACGGAGATGAGGATTACCATTTTCCATGGACTGAGAAACGCCCTGATTCCCATTGTAACCGTAATCGGAACCCAGTTTGGCTCTCTGCTGGGCGGCGCGGTGATGTGCGAGACCATTTTTTCCATCCCGGGCATCGGCCGCCTGATGGTAGACTCCATTAAAACGAGAAATTTCCCCATTGTCCAGGGCGGCGTGCTGTTTATCGCCATTGGCTTTGCCCTGGTCAATCTGCTTGTGGATATTATCTATGCCTTCCTTGATCCAAAGATTAAGGCACAGTACAAGTAAGGAAGGGAGTGAATGACATGAATCAGAAAAAGCAGAACAAAGAGAAGAAATACAGCTTCTGGGGAGATACCTGGAAGCGGCTGAAGCGGAACAGGCTGGCCATGTTCGGCCTGTTTATCATAGGGCTGCTGGTATTCTGCGCGATTTTCGCCGATCTGATCGCTCCCTATGACTATGCAACGCAGGATCTGATGAATGCTTATCAGGGCCCCAGCCTGCAGCACTGGTTCGGTACGGATGAATTTGGCCGGGATATTTTAAGCCGTGTGATTTACGGCACCCGCATTTCTTTGCAGATTGGATTTATCGCTGTGGGCATTTCCCTGATTTTCGGCGGTTTTCTGGGCGCTGTGGCAGGCTACTATGGCGGGAAGCTGGACAATTTTATTATGCGTGTCATGGATATTATCATGTCCATCCCCTCTATCCTGCTGGCGATCTCCATTGTGGCCGCTTTGGGCAGCAGTATGACCAACCTGATGATTGCGACAGGCATCTCCTACATCCCCAGCTATGCCAGAATCGTGCGCGCCTCTATTCTGGGCATTAAGGATCAGGAGTTTATCGAGGCGGCCAAGGCGGTGGGAACCAGCGACTGGACGATTATCATCCGCCATATCCTGCCCAACTGTCTGGCGCCCATTATCGTGCAGGCGACTCTGGGCGTGGCCTTTGCCATCCTGACTGCGGCCGGCCTCAGCTTTATCGGCCTGGGCATTGCGCCGCCTACGCCGGAATGGGGCTCCATGCTGTCCACCGGCCGTAACTATATCCGGGATTACTGGCATATGACCCTGTTCCCCGGCCTGGCGATCGCGCTGACGATTTTTGCCCTGAATGTGCTGGGCGACGGCCTGCGCGACGCTCTGGACCCCAAACTGAGAGGATAAGGAGGAACGTCTGAATGGAACATACATCAAACGAAAAACTGCTGGATATCCGGGACTTGTCCGTGGAGTACCATTCCAACGGGAAAATAGTAAAAGCTGTGTCCAATCTGAACCTGAGCCTGAAAAAAGGAGAAACCCTGGGCTTTGTGGGAGAGACCGGTGCAGGAAAAACGACGACAGCTCTGAGTATTCTGCGTATTCTTCCTGAACTTCCCTCACGGATTACCAGCGGTGAGATATGGTTTAACGGTGAAAACCTTTTATTGAAATCCAAAAAAGAGATGCAGCAGATCCGGGGAAAGGAAATCTCCATGATCTTCCAGGATCCCATGACCTCTCTGGATCCGGTGGCTACTGTGGGAAAGCAGATCGAGGAGATGATCGGCCTTCACGAAAAGCTGCCGAAGAAGGAGCTGCGGGAAAAGGCTGCCCAGATGCTGGAGCAGGTGGGAATCAAGCGGGAGCGGATCGACGACTATCCCCATCAGTTTTCCGGCGGCATGAAGCAGCGGGTGGTGATCGCCATGGCGTTAAGCTGCAATCCCAATCTGCTGATCGCCGACGAGCCGACCACGGCGCTGAACGTAACCATCCAGGCCCAGGTGCTGGAGCTGATGAAAAACCTGAAAAGACAGTACCAGATGTCGATGATTATGATTACCCACGATCTGGGGATCGTGGCGGAGATCTGCGATTCCGTGGCGATTATGTATGCCGGGAACATTGTGGAATACGGAACGGTGGAGCGGGTTTACGAAAACTTCTGTCATCCCTATACCGAGGCGCTTTTTGATTCTATCCCCAGCCTGGATGAGGATCAGGAGGAGCTGAAGGTGATCGCCGGGCTGACGCCAGACCCCACCAATCTGCCTTCCGGCTGCCCGTTCCATCCCCGCTGTCCTTACGCAGGGCCGGAATGCGCCCAGCAGGCGCCGGAGGTACGGGAGACAGAGCCCGGCCATATTGTCCGCTGCCATAAAGATCTGAAGGGAGGGTCCGGAAATGAGTGAATATCTGCTGGAAGTCAAAAACCTGAAAAAATATTTTAAAACCAAAAACGGCCCCCTCTGCGCGGTGGACGATATCAGCTTCGGGATCCGCAAGGGCGAGACGCTGGGCGTAGTAGGAGAATCCGGCTGCGGCAAATCCACCGCGGGACGGGCGATTCTGCGGCTCCATGAGCCTACTGCCGGACAGATTCTCTTCAACGGCCAGGATATTGTGAAATATTCTCCCAAAAAGATGAAGGAAATGCGCCGGAAGATGCAGATCGTATTCCAGGATCCCTATTCTTCCCTGAACCCCCGTCTGAGCGTACAGGCGCTGATCGCCGAATCTCTGCGGGTAAACAATATCGGGAAAAGCGATAAGGAACGGGAAGAACAGGTGAAGCAGGTGATGGACGTGGTCGGGCTGGAGGAACGGCTGATCAATTCCTATCCCCATGAGCTGGACGGCGGCCGCCGCCAGAGAATCGGCATCGCCAGGGCGCTGATCCTGAACCCGGAATTTATCGTGATGGACGAGCCGGTTTCCGCTCTGGACGTCTGCATCCAGGCGCAGATCCTGAACCTGCTGGGCAGACTCCAGGATCAGTTTAACCTGACCTATATGTTTATCTCCCACAATCTGAGCGTGGTGAAACATATCAGCGACAGGATCGCCGTGATGCATCTGGGAAAAATCGTGGAGATCGCGGATTCTGCGGAGATTTTCAACAATCCCCGCCATCCCTATACCCAGGCCCTCCTGTCGTCGATTCCGATCCCGAAGGTAAACCTGAAGCGGGAGAGAATCATTCTGGAGGGAGATGTGCCCAGCCCGGTGAACCCGCCTGCCGGCTGCCGGTTCGCCGGACGGTGCCGCCATGCGATGCCGGTTTGTAAGGAGGTATGCCCGGAGCTGAAGCAGTGCGGGAACAGCCAGGTGGCATGTCATTTATATCCGGCGGAAGAAAATTCCGTCAGATAATAGATCACAGCGGATTGGGAATATCCGCTTAAACAGAAGGAGGAGGGATTTGAAAATGGATTATCAAACTGCAAAAAAGGTGCTCTATGACATGATGAAAGAGATCAATTACTATGAAAATGTGATTATGACTCTTTCCTGGGATATGCGGGTTAACCTGCCGGTGAAGGCCACAGAGTACCGGGGGGATACCATCGGCTTCCTGACAGGCAAGCAGAATCAGCTGAAACGGGATCCTCGCCTGGATGAGGCGGCCCGGACCGTGATAGACAGCAAAGAGGCGGATGACCTGACGCTGGCGATGGCGAAGCTGGCTCACAGTGATTATGTGAAATATATGACCATTCCCAGCGAGCTGGTGTCCGGCTATGCGGCTCTGAACCTGAAGGCGGAGATGGTATGGCAGCAGGCCAGAAAGACCAATGATTACCAGCTGTTTAAGCCATATATGGAACAGGAATTTGCGTATAAGCGGAAATTTGCCGAGGCTATGGGCCACGGAGATGATCCCATGTCTTATCTGATGGACGAGTGGGAGGAAGGGCTGACGGTACAGAAGATGGACAGCCTCTTCCAGGAGCTGAAGGACTTCCTTGTCCCCTTCCTGCGAAAGCTCCAGGAAAAGGGAACGCCGGGCACCAGAGAGCAGCTTCACGGCCACTATCCCATTGAGATTCAGCGGAAGCTGGTTCATGACATGCTGGAACAGGTAGGCTATGATTTCGGGGCGGGCCGTGTCGATGAGAGCGCCCATCCTTATACCACGGCCAATAATATCAATGATATCCGGATCACCACCCGCTATTTCGAGAATGATTTTACAAACGCGTGTATTTCTTCTCTCCATGAGACAGGCCACGCCCTTTACCGCCAGCACCTGGATCCCCGTCTGAGCGGCACCATGATCGACAGCTCGCCGTCCATGGCGGTAGACGAGAGCCAGTCCAGATATCTGGAAAATGTCATCGGGCGCAGCAAAGCGTTCTGGAGCTGGATGCTGCCCAGAGCTCAGGAGGCGTTTCCCGAGCTGAAGAAATTTGATCTGGATACTTTCTATCGTTACTTCAGCGCGGTACGGCCTACCACATCCCGGCTGGAGTCAGATGAGCTGACCTATAATCTCCATATCATTATCCGGTATGAGATCGAGAAGCTGCTTTTCGCCGGAGAAATCGGGTATGACGATGTGCCCGGCCTGTGGAATGACAAATATGAAGCATATCTGGGCATCCGGCCCAAGACAGACAGCGAGGGCGTTCTTCAGGATATGCACTGGGCCAGCGGGTATATCGGATATTTCCAGTGTTATGTGATGGGAAATTTCTATGACGGCCATTATTATAATCTGATGCGCAGGGAGATTCCTGATATGTACGACCAGGTGGCTCACGGATGCTTTGAGAACATTATCAAATGGCAGACAGAGCATGTGCATAAATACGGAAGACTGTTTACGCCGTCACAGCTGCTGAAAAAGATCGACGGACAGGAGCTGCAGGCGAAATATTATATTGATTATATTAATGAGAAATACTCCCGGATTTACGGGCTGTAAAAACAGGTTATACTGAGGGGAAAGCGTGATGCTTTCCCCTTAATACGGTACTGACAGTTTGGCTATGCAGGCTATCCGCTGCTGCCATATTCCGTTTAGACATATCCTGAAATATTGACATTTTATACATACATGATAGAATAAATTCAGAATTGAATGTACAAAGAAAGCTGTTCCGGCGCCGGCCCCGGCGCGCCCGGACCTGCGGGCGGATCCTGAATCGGGGGATACCGTGAAAGAGTCTGTGAAAGAAGTGTGAGGGGAACGGAACGGCAGGGAAGCTGAGTGAAAAGCTCACACGGTCACGCCGCTGTAAGGAAGGAGCCGGCTCTGAATATGCCACTGGGAAACTGGGAAGGCCAGAGACGGCGCAGATGTCCAAGTCAGAAAACCTGCTTTGTGCAAGCAATCTACACGGGTTACGAGAGATGGCCCTGTGTAAGGACAGGTTGGCTCATAGCGGCTTTCATTCTGATTTATCGCTAGAACCCCTTGTTCTTCCAGTAACGTCTGCCGGATAATCCGTCAGGCGTCTTTTTTTGATACTATATTTTGAAGGGAGAAGGAAGTTTGAAGGTGAAAATGAGCAAAATTCAGAAAAAAATCATTGCGCTGGCGGCGGTATTTGCGCTCAGCTTCGGCATTATGCCGGTTTCGAATGCCATGCATATTATGGAGGGATATTTGCCGGGAGGCTATTGTATCGCCTGGGGCGCGCTGTGCGTGCCGTTTGTAATCGCCGGCTTTTTGTCGATTAAAAAACGGCTGGCGGAGCACAGAAACCTGATTACTCTGCTGGCTATGTCCGGCGCCTTTATTTTTGTTATCTCATCGCTGAAAATCCCCTCTGTGTCGGGCAGCTGTTCCCATATGACAGGAACCGGGCTGGGCGCGATTTTATTCGGCCCCTCCGCTGTCTCCATTCTGGGGCTGATCGTCCTGCTGTTTCAGGCCATCCTGCTGGCTCACGGCGGCCTGACCACCATCGGGGCGAATACATTTTCCATGGCGATTGCCGGCCCCTTTGTCTCCTACGGCATTTACAGGGTCTGTCAGAAGGCCAATGTAAACCGGAAGGTATCGGTATTTCTGGCAGCTGCCCTGGGAGATCTGATTACCTATTGTGTGACGGCAGGCCAGATGGCGCTGGCGCATAACGCGGACACTACCGTTGGCGGCGCGCTGGTGAAGTTTCTGGCAGTGTTTGCCCCCACCCAGATCCCGCTGGCGGTGATTGAGGGGATTCTGACCGTTGTTATTGTGATGGGGCTGGAAAGCTACGCGAAGCCGGAGCTGAAAGCGGCCGGTTTTCTGAAGGAGGCAAAGTAGTATGAAAAAGTATGTGATTCTGGCGATTGCCGCAGTAGTTCTGATTGCGTTTCTTCCTCTGTTTCTGCGTCCGGACGCTTCCTTCGGCGGTTCTGACGATGCGGGCAGCGTAGTTGTGGAGGAGGTGGATTCCTCCTATGAGCCCTGGGCGACGCCGGTGTTTGAACAGATTCTGGGCGGCGAGCTGCCGGGAGAGGTGGAGAGCCTTCTGTTTTGTCTCCAGACCGGCATCGGCGTAGGCGTGATCGCCTTTTTCATGGGACGTTTTGTGGAACGGAAAAAGTGGATGAAGGAAACCCATACCGCGGAACAGGTGCCAGCCCATGATTGCCATTGATAAGCTTTGCTACAATTCAAAACTCCGCTATGAGAATGCCGGTGAGAAATTTGCCTTTGCGGTGATTACGCTGTGTATCTGCGTGATGGGCCGCAGGATTTCTACCTCCTGCATCGTTCTGGCGGTTACAGGGATTCTGACTGTTTATAAAGGCGGAATCCCTGCCTCTCGTTATGCCCGGTATATGACTGCGCCTCTGGCCTTTCTTCTGCTGAGTACTGCCGCAATTATGGTTCAGGTGTCCCAAACCCCGCTGGATCTGTTTGCGGTTCCGGTGGGCGGCTGGTATATAACCTCCAGCAGCGCTTCCTTTCAGTATGCCATGCAGCTGATCCTGACGGCGCTGGGTGCGGTTTCCTGCCTGTACTTTCTGGCCTTTACCACGCCTGTGCCGGATATTCTGGAGGTGCTGCGCAGGCTGCATGTGCCGGCGCTGATGATCGAGCTGATGCTGCTGATCTACCGTTTTATTTTTGTGCTGCTGCATGCGGCATCTGCTATTTCGATCTCCCAGGACTGCCGTCTGGGCAATAAAGATTACAGGACTGCCCTGAAATCCTTCGGGATGCTGGGCTCTGTATTGATGATACGGGCCATCGGCCGTTCCAACCGGCTGTATGACGCGATGGAGGCCCGGTGTTATGACGGAACCATACGGGTGCTGTCAGAGAGCAGGCCGCCGAAAAAGAAAGTGATCTGCTGGATTGTGATATTTGACGCCGCGCTGCTTCTGTTCGCGGTATGGAGGAGATGGCTGGTATGACAGACGATATTATTTTAAAGGCAGAGGGGCTGTATTATTCTTATGATGATAATCAGAGCCAGGCGCTGGACGGCCTGTCCCTGGAAGTCAGAAGAGGCCGGAAGGTGGCCTTTATGGGAGCCAACGGAAGCGGGAAATCTACTTTTTTTCTGTGCTGCACCGGAATCTGCAGGCCCCAGAAGGGAAAGCTGTATGTAGACGGCCAGGAGGTCAGGTACGATAAAAAAGGATTGCTGGCGCTTCGCAGAAAGGTTGGGATCGTGTTTCAGGATCCGGACAACCAGCTGTTTTCTGCCAGCGTCTATCAGGAGATTTCCTTCGGTATTTTAAATCTGGGAGTGCCGGAGGAGGAGGCGAAAAAGGAAGTGGAGGCAGTGATCGATGATCTGGAGATCACGCCCTTCCGCCATAAGCCGACCCATGCTTTAAGCGGCGGCCAGAAAAAGCAGGTGTCTATCGCAGATATTCTGGTGATGCATCCGGATATTATTATTTTGGACGAGCCGGCGGCTGCCCTTGACCCGAAACATACCGCCATGG
>CALWQE010000103.1 GCA_944383605.1 uncultured Lachnospiraceae bacterium | reverse complement strand
TGGACTCTTACCTGACTGCCAATGCGGGATACATCAAGGAGCGGCTGGTCAACAGCTTTAACGCAAAAGAGGATATCCTGAATGCGTGGGGCGACTTCGCGGTTGATTTTGCAGACGTGTTCAAGGTCTTTGAGGGGGAGACCGGACAGCAGATCACTGCGAATATCATAGAGATTTTCTCCAATGCAGCACTGGGGGCTGAGGAGATTGTCAGCCGGGATTTTGCAAATATTTCAGGGCTGATCTCGGAAGTTTTTTCGGCTAACAAGGATAAGCTGAAGGATACGCTCGCAGGGGCGCTGGAGCCGTTGGAGACAGTGACAGGAAGCCTGGCGGATCTCGTCACCAATACCTTCAGCCGGATCTCGCAGACTTATGACGAATATATTGAGCCTGCGTATGAGCGGCTCACTGCTGGGTGGCAGGAAGTGGTATCAGGCTTCCTGGACGCATACAATGAGTATCTGGCGCCTACGATAGACTGGATAGCGGACCGGTTTTCTGCGCTGGCTTCGGATTATATTCAGCCCCTGCTGGACGCATTTCTGCATCTGTGGGGTGCGGCCACGGAAGCCGTCGCGGCCTTCTGGGAGTTTATCAGTCCCTTCGTAAGCTGGCTTTCCGAGATATTTTTCTCAGAAATTTCAACAAGGCTTTCCGAGCTGTGGACGCAGTTTGAAAGCGTCTTTGGCCTTCTTTCCACTCTGCTGACCGGATTCATGGAGATCGCGGCCGTATTTATTGAATTTCTGGTGAATGTGTTTACCGGAGAGTGGAGCGAGGCCTGGCAGAATATTCAGACGATTGTAAGCACCGTATGGAACACGATCCAGACGCTGATCAATACCGTCCTGAATACAATCCGCAACAGCATCCGGAATGTCCTGAACACGATAAAGAATAATGTTTCAGTCGCTCTGAATGGAATCCGAACGCTGTTCGAGCAGAGCTGGAATCTGATCCGGAACTTGACCTCGACGATCTGGAATGCAATTTCCGGAGAACTGGCGGCGTTGTGGGAAGGCATGAAGTCTGTGGCCAGTGAAAAGGCAGGCCAGCTGAAGGATGCAGTGATCAACGCCTGGAATGCCCTGAAGGATGGAACAAAAAATATCTGGGATGGGATCTGGGGCGTTATCAAGGGCGCGATAAACAGTATTATCGGCGGCGTAGAGAATATGGTGAACCGGGTTGTAGACGGAATCAACGGCCTTATCAATAAAATTAACAGCCTGGCCGGTCCCCTGGCGGGCCTTGTGGGAATTCCATCGCTTCCGACACTGTCCCATGTGAGCCTTCCCCGGCTCGCCCAGGGCGGCTACGTACGGGCGAATACCCCTCAGCTGGCGGTCATCGGCGACAACCGGCGGCAGGGAGAGATTGTGGCCCCGGAGGACAAAATGCAGGCTATGGCTGACCGTGCTGCCGCATTAGCGGCGCAGGCAGGCGGCACCGGAATGAGCGAGCAGTACCTGGCTGTTATGGTGGAACTGCTGGAGCGGATCATTGAGCTGATTGAGCAGATGGATCTGACGGTGAATATCGACATCCGTGAAATAAAAAAGCGGCTGACTGAGCTGGATAAGCGCAGCGGATACAGGCTGCGTACTACGTAAAGGAGCTGGTGATATGGCCATTTATATAAATGGGCACAAATATCCGCATTATGACCGCGGCCCGGGGCTTACCATTGCCACGAACGTGAATAAGGGGAAAAATGCTCTGGGAGAATTCATAGGCCAGCGGGTAGGCCGGGATCAGGACAAGATAGACGGGCTTCAATGGAGCTTTCTGGACGCGCAGACGTGGGCTGCTATCCTTCAGGAATTTGAAGAATTTGTGGTAACTGTGAAGTTTCCGGATATGAAAAATAACTGCTGGAAAACCGAGCGGATGTACCCGGGGAACCGGACAGCGAAGATATGGGAGGTGGATGATGAAGGATTCCCGACCATGTACAAGGACTGCAAGGTGAACCTGGTGGACTGCGGGGAGGTGTGACGGATGCAGGCTGCGAGCAGCGCGTATAAAGAGCTGATGCGGAGAAAGTGGAGAAATCCGCTTTCTCATCTGCGCATCACAATCGGAATGATAAACCAGCCGGCGCAGGCATCGGCATTTATTCCAGATCCGGAGGACTATACTTATTATTCCGATTTGGCAAAGCCAATGGACAATTACCAGGTAAAGGAATTGTATGCGGCCTGCGACCAGGATTATACGACGGCGGATGGCAGTATGTATTTTCTGCCCAGAGAGCAGGGAGGCGTTGTGCTGAATCAGGGGATTGTGACGGAAGGTGTTCTCGGGACGATTGAGATCCACTTCCCTGTGGAATATGACATAAAGGGGCTTACGGTTGAGTTTGGTAGGGCGTATCCTGTGGATTTTTCCATCGTATCGGACAATCATACGGTTACAGTAACAGGGAATGCAGATGGGCATTATGTGACGGAAGAAATCTTTGAGGCGGCTACTTTTCTGAGATTTATTCCGACTGCGATGGTGAATGGCCAGAGCCGGCTTCGAATCAACCAGATTACGATGGGCATTGGCGTGTATTTTGACAGCAAGAAGATCCTGTCAGCTACGAAAAAAGAGAGCATCAGCCCCATTTCAGAGGAGCTGCCGTCTATTGACTTTGACGTGACGGTAGACAATCAGGACAGGGCCTATGATATTGAAAATGAAGAGAGCTCCGTAAACTTTCTGGAGATCGGGCAGAGTATAGAAGCCGTCTATGGGCAGGCACTGGATGATGGAAGCATTGAGTGGATCCCCGGTGTGACATTATTTCTAAAAAAATGGTCTGCGGACGATGAGGAAATGAGCTTTTCTGCCTCGGACCGATTTGACGGCATGGATGGAACGTATTATCTGGGAGATTATCACGAGGAGGGAATAAGCCTGTATGACTGCGCGGACGAGGTGTTTCAGGACGCAGGTGTGGACAGCCGGGACTACTGGCTGGATCCATACCTGAAGGAGGTCCTGATTGTAAATCCGATCCCAGCAGTGGCTCATAAAGAGGCGCTGCAGCTTATCGCAAATGCCGGCCGCTGCATTTTGTATCAGGATCGGACGGGAAAAATGTATTTGAAGTCCAGTTTTCTTCCTGATATGGCGGCGTCCTCTGATAATGAAGCATACTTTTCACACGCAGCAGCAGTGCTGGAGCAGGAGGAAAAAGATATCTACGCGATGACAGGCCGTGATTACACGGTGCCAGATGGCAGTATGTACTTTCTGCCCAGGGAGCAGGAAGGGGCGGCATATCTTAATACAGGCTATGTGTCAGCGGCGGCAGCGGACGGAGAAGGAAATTTTTCAGAAAATCCGTCCATTACAATATCCCTGGAGGCTGCTTATAAATGCTTCGGCCTGACACTGATTTTTGGCAGGAATTGGCCTGAACAGGCGGTGCTGCATGCTTATAACAGCGACGCCTCCGTAGAAGATTACACGGTGTCTGATTTAGATCAACAGACACTGATAAGCCATGAATTTCCGGAATTCGACCGTCTGATTATCGAATTTACGAAGGGCAGTCCCAATAACCGTGTGGTGCTGAATCAGATTGTTTTCGGAGACAGTACAGACTATCATCTGGAGTATGGGACAGAACTGCTGAAATCTCCAGAGGGTACCCAGCTGGCCAAGGTGCGGGAGCTACAGGTGGTGCGAACCATTTACGGACCAAGCAGTGAGGACACACTGGAGCTTGTCCGGGAAACGGTAACGGTATCGGCGTCCGGAGAGCGATATAGCTTTTATTTTGGAAACGCTTCGTATGGTCTGTCAGCATCGCTGGCTGAACCAGCTGAGGGTGGAACGGTGGCAATCGTCGAAAGCAGCGCATATTTTGCTACTCTGGAATTTTCCGGAGTGACAGGAACGGTGGAG
>CALWQE010000102.1 GCA_944383605.1 uncultured Lachnospiraceae bacterium | reverse complement strand
CTGGCCGGCAAT
The DNA here is from genome assembly GCA_944383605.1 of uncultured Lachnospiraceae bacterium. GTDB lineage: Bacteria > Bacillota > Clostridia > Lachnospirales > Lachnospiraceae > Paralachnospira_A. The sequence continues at coordinate 3,112 of CALWQE010000102.1, read as the reverse complement.
TCTACCGCTGAGGCTTTCTTTGTGAACATTGGCAGAAATACCATGAGCCAGGATGATATCGACAATGGCCGTCTGGTCTGCGTGATCGGCGTTGCTCCCGTGAAACCTGCAGAATTTGTAATCTTCCGTATTTCTCAGAAGACCAGCGACTCTGCAGAATAAACCTCCATGCGCCCGGCAGCTGACGCACCACCAAAGATGAAAAATCTGGCGGGCGCATTAGGCATCCCTGAATAAATGCCGCCTATCCGGCGGCAGATTTTCAGAGTAAACCTTCATGCGCCCGGCAGCTGACGCACCACCAAAGATGAAAAATCTGGCGGGCGCATTAGGCATCCCTGAATAAATGCCGCCTATCTGGCGGCGGACATTCAGAGTAATCTGACTGACGAAAGGAGATAAAAACAATGGCAGATTATCCTTATGCAAAATTTAGATATACTGTTGAGATTGACGGGCTGGAAGCCGGCGGTTTTTCAGAGGTATCCGGATTCGACGCTTCCATCGATGTGATCGAGTACCGGGAAGGCGATATGGTGCAGACGCCGATGAAACTGCCGGGCCTGAAAAAATATGGAAATATCACCCTGAAGCAGGGCGTGACAGACAGCACTGTCCTTTACGACTGGATTATGATGGGCGTGGAAGGAGACGTGGAGCGGAAGACGCTGACGATCACCCTTCAGGACGCTACCGGAGCGGCGGTTGCATCCTGGCAGGTAATCAACGCATGGCCCACCAAATATACAGCCCCTGATTTTAACGCTACTTCATCAGAGGTGGCGATTGAAACACTGGAGATCGCCCACGAGGGGATGACCAGAACCGCATAATGTTTCCATGCCAGAAGGAGATGGCCCAGAGAGGGCTGTCTCTTTCTGAACGTGTTTTATCAGATGGGAAATACTCCTGAGCGAGTTTTGAACAGATAGGAGAATAATATATGGCTTTTCAGACGGAATTTCCATTCACCCTGCCCAAGGGTTATCTGGACGAAAACGGGGAGCTGCACAGAGAAGGCGTCATGCGGCTGGCCAACGCCGCCGATGAGATCCTTCCCATGAAGGATCCCCGGGTGCAGCAGAATCCGGGTTATATTACGATTATTCTGCTGGCCAGAGTCGTGACCAAACTGGGTTCCCTGCCCGCGGTGGATACCCGTACCATTGAGCGGCTGTTTACTATGGATCTGGCATATCTGCAGGATATGTATCAGAGAATCAATACGATGGACGCGCCGTCCTACAAGGGCATCTGCCCTCACTGCGGGAAAGAGATTGAGATCCCGGTAAATTTTATGGAAGCCGGATGGTAAAGCTGTATCCGGCGGATAAAATATATGAGGAGGCTGCGTTTATCGGCTACTATTTCCACTGGAACCATGATGAAATCATGGAAATGCCCCATCGGGAGCGGCTGCGCTGGTGCAGGGAGATTTCCAGGATTAACAGTAAGCTGAATGACGAGCCCAAAAATGTATTTGAAATATAGAGCAGATTAGGAGGGGCCGGGATGGCTGAGGCGAACAATAAGGCAAAGTACAGGTCTCTGGCGGGGAACTTCCGGTTCCGCGTATTTATTGACGGCCGCAAGCTGGCTTTTTCGCGGATATCCGGACTGGGCGGCGCCATTGACCGGGAAGTATATACGGAAGGCGGCGGAGAGGGATATTCTCACCTGATGCAGAAACCTTCCACGCAGGTGCGCAGCGTAGCCATGGAGCGGGGGCTGCAGCTGGACGGCTCTGATCTGGTGGAAAAGATCCGGCCCGGCATCTATATTCCCACAGCGCAGATCCTGCTGCTGGACAAACGGGGAAATATTACCTGTGAATACAATCTGGAGGAATTGCTGGTGACGAAATGGGAGACCGGCGAGATGGACGGGCTGAGCGGAAAGATTATGCTGGATACTTTTGAGATGGATTATGTCAGGATGTCCAGAAAATATTACGGTTAAAAGCGAAGATATGGTGTGATTGCATATGATAATAAAGCCAACAACAGGAGTGATCAGAACAGGGAGAGGAACCGGGAGCCGGTTTGCGGAACAGGTCATAAACCGCTACCGGCGGCTTGGCGACTTTTTTTATCATGGGACATCTCTGACTTTTCTGAAAAATGACGCCGGTACCCGTCAGGAGATTGTCACCCGGCATCCCATTTATATCACCCTGCAGCTTTTGACCCAGAAGCTTTATCTGGAGCAGAACCGGCTTATGGTTTTAAACAGCCGGCTGTACCGGGAGACGGTGGAGCGGCAGCTGAGCCGGGAGCTGGAGCTGATCCGGAGGGAATACCATGCCCTTTACCCGCAGATGCGCAGGCTGGAGCGGCAGGTGAACCGTCTTGCGGCCGGAGGTCTTTCTTCGGTACGGGAACGGTCGGATATGAGGCTGATGCTGTCGGTTCAGATGAAACGGCTCAGAGGACTGGAACCCTCCGCTATGACAGAGGAGGAGCAGGCTTTCCTCAGGTATGGAAGCAGCGCCGGGCCAAAAGGGCGGCAGCCGGGCAGCAGGCGGTGGACGGAAGAAGCGAAGCAGGCCGAAACCGGGCGGCAGGCAGACAGCAGGCGGTGGACGGAAGAAGTGGAGCAGGCCGGAACCGGGCGGCAGACAGAAGAAGCGGAGCAGGCTGGAACCGGGCGGCAGGCAGATGCAGAGCGGCAGGCATGGGAGAATCTGCCGGCTGCGATAAGGGAAACCAGGCTGGAAAAAGAAACGGCTGTCTGGAAAACAGCAGAGAACGAGCTTTCCGGCAGCGTGGAAGATATGCCGGTGCTGTGGAGACGGTACCAGGAAGTTTTGGAGGGAATCTGGCAGGCAGAAAACCGGGAAATCAGCCGTGAGGAACGGATTCTCCGGTTCCGGGAAACCGTAGGGCGGGGAACGCGCCGGGAGCAGGAGGAGCTGAGGGCGTTTCTGGCCCGGGCAAAAGAAGCGGGCACAGAAAGCCGGATCAGTGCAGGGGAAAACAAACCCGTCCCGTCAGATACCCCGCAGGAAATTACAGAAAAAAACAGAAACCGGGACGCCGCCTCAGCGCAGGCAGCCGGGACGGCGGATGAGAAAACAGGGCCAAAAACAGAAAATCAGCCGGGGACAGAAGAG
>CALWQE010000101.1 GCA_944383605.1 uncultured Lachnospiraceae bacterium | reverse complement strand
ATAATCGGATGGAAGCGGATGCAGTCCTTCTCCTGGAAGGTCTCCCGCAGAGCATTGGCAGCGCTGAGGCCCAGATTAGCCGCATACAAAGCGTTGACGCACAAATGGGGAGCCGCGGCATGAGAGGAAACTCCTTCGTAATGAATATTTTTTGTCAGGCAGCCATTGTTGCCAATGCCGATGCCAATGCCTTTTTTGTCGCTGCCGGAGGTATGTACCAGCAAAGCGATATCACAGTCATCCATGAAGCCGCGGTACATAAATTCCACTTTGCCGCCGAAATATTTGATGACGCCCTGCTGCCGCAGGCTCTCACGGTAGCCGATCTCGATCAGTTCCTCGGCAGGGACAGCCATCAGCCGGATAGAGCCGCTCATCCCGTCCAAGGCGCCGGGCTGCTTCAAAGCTGCAGCGATGCCCAGCAGGGCAGCAGACTGCGCGTGATGGCCGCAGGCATGGACAAAGCCGGTTTCCGGATCGCACTCCGGATGGGTCGAAACGATCAGGCTGTCCATCTCTCCCATAATCAGCAGCTTCGGGCCGGGTTTACCCGTGTCGATATCGGTGTAAAAGCCGGGAATATTTCCTGCTTCTGTCAGCTGATACCCCAGCTTCTCATACTGCTCCTTCAGGTAAGCATGGGTTTTCCACTCCCGGTAGCCTGTCTCCGGGTGCTTCCAGATATAGCGCTCCGCGGCAAACATCAGCTCCCGCTGGCCGGCTGCGATTTCCTTCAGCTGTCGGATACGTTCCTGATTCAGCATATTCAATCTCCCCCTTTTCATGTCATTTTATATCATAATACCAGAAAAGTAAGAAAATGAAAAGGCCGCTATTTTTTCATATACCGGATCTGGTAGCGGGCCATCCCCGTCTCATCGATTTCCATAATAATATAAGTAGGCTGCCGCCCTTCCTGGCGGGGATAGGAGATACTGCCGGGATTCAGGATAGTCAGCCCTTCCTCTTCTTCCAGAACAGGCCGGTGGATATGGCCGAACATGACGATGTCCACCCCTCTGATCCTTGCTTCTTCTTCCAGATATTCTGTTCCCAGAGACACCTGATAATAGTGGCCATGGGTCAGCATGGCAGTATATTTTCCGATATGGATCTCCTTCTCCCGGGGAAGCCGGGAAAAAAAATCATTATTGCCGGAAACCATCTCCACCGGACAGCTGGCAATACTCTGGATATAATTTTCGCTTCCCTCCAGATCCCCCAGATGAATCAGCAGATCGATGGGACTCTCATCAATAATGGCCTGGCATAAATTCCCATTCTGACGGTGGGTATCGCTGACAATCAACACTTTCACGGAAAGCTCACCTCATCTTTCACTGTAATAACAGACGCAGTTTTTCTTTCATGGCTTCCAGCGCTTTCCCCCGGTGGCTGATCCGGTTTTTCTCCTCCGGCGTCAGCTGCGCCGCTGTTTTCCCGTATTCCTCCAGATAAAAGATGGGATCATAGCCGAAGCCGCCGTCTCCTGCGGGCGCAAAGGCGATCAGCCCCTCCATTGCCGCCGTGGCGGTCAGCTCCCTGCCGTCAGGCAGCACCGCGCCGATGGCGCAGACAAACCTGGCGCTTCTGTCTTTCCCCTCCGCCCCTTCCAGACGGCGGATAATCGCCTGATTTTTTATTTCATAGGAGGTATCCTCCCCCATATACCTGGCGGAATAAATCCCCGGCTCCTTATGCAGATAATCCACTTCCAGGCCGGAATCATCTGCCAGTACCAGGCTTCCGGTAAGCCGGTGTACCGCCCGGGCTTTAATCAGCGCGTTTTCCTCAAAGCTGGAGCCGTCCTCCTCAATATCCGCCTGTATGCCCGCCTCCTTCAAAGACAGGATCTCCCTGCCCAGATTGGCCAGAATCATCCGAACCTCTCTCATTTTTCCTTCATTTGACGTTGCAAAAATAATCTTATCTTTCATATTTTCCACTCTTCTTATCTCTGTGTTTTACGAACCCTATCATATCAGTTTTTTACATTCTCTGTAAAGGCTTTCAGGCAAATATTACAGTCCTGCTCTTCTTCAGCGCTGGTCCATACGCTGCCTCTGGCGCTGATATAGCCTTCGCCGTCTGTCAGGTCGATGGTCTCCTTGTTCTTTTCCACTGTATATTCGATGGCAATGGGATGGATAGAGCCGGGCGTAACGATTTTTACAATTACCCCAAACCGCTCCCCCTTCTCCAGGGCAACCGGATCCTCCAGGGCAATGGTATAATATCCCGCGTCCTCCAGCACTCCCTGGGCTACCAGGCGCCTTCTGGCCAGATCCGGCCTCTCTCCCACATCCTCCGCCACATAGACTGTATACTGGGAGTCCGGCCCGGTGGCGTAGAAACCGGCAGCCTTCAGCAGCTCGTTGTTCTCTGCTTCATAGACATTGGCGAACCAGGCAGTGTCATTGCCGTAGCCCATCTGCCCCACCCAGCCGCACAGATCACTCTGATAAATGGCGTCATAGTTATCCGGCTCCTCCACGCCTGTATAGACCAGATTGTGGATGCCGATATTGGTGTCGTAATATGAGACATAAAACACGCCCTCATCGCCAAAGTAGGTGCCCCAGCTGTTCTGGCAGATAAAGGCGCCGTCTCCCGGCAGGTCGTCGTTAAAATTTTCTTTGGAATAATGGTCGTCCCAGCCAATAATGACTACCTCATGGTTTACCTTTTCATTCCCGATATAGCAGTAGGCGCTGTTTTCGCTGTTATAATATACCGATTTGCTGCGGTAGTCCTGAAGGGAGAGGTAGAGAGAGGACTGAACGCCGCCATAGTAGTACACTGCTTTTTTAATCCCGTCATAGTCTTTGCTTTCGATCATCCGGATTTCCTGTACATGCTTTACCGCTTCCAGGCCGCCGGGAGATTCCCCGTCATTGTAAGGGTCATCCTCCTCCAGCACCGGCCCCTGCCAGGCTGTCAGATAAGCCATGGACATGGTATAGTCTCCGCCGTCATTCTGGCCTGTGGCAAAAGCATGGTGAAGCGTCATATGATCCTCAGAAAAATCCAGCCGCTCCTCTGGCAGCAAGGCAGATTCCAGCGCCGTCAGGCTGGCGAAAGCCCAGCAGGTGCCCAGCGTCCCCTGGTCCCGCACCTCAGGCATCCGCCCCTTTTCCCGGCAGTCATAGGCATGGGGCATCTCCGCTGTGACAGAGCCATCCCCGGTCAGCACCGCCGTATAATCCTGACTGTTCCATTCATATGTATATCCCAGTCCCCGGGCCGCCGCCTCCACAGGCAGATAAAAAACACCGTTTTCCATCACCGCAGGCGTCTCCAGCACTATTTCTTCTCCGTTTTTTTCCATCACCTCAGAGCCAGCCCAAAGAACCAGCTCCGTCCTGCCCTTTTCGATTACCAGCTTTTCGCCGTAAAACAGGCTGACGCTGCAGGCAAAGGCTTCTGTCAGGATCTGACTGGGGATCATCAGGTGCTGCTCCGGATTCATATAAGCCCGCTGTTCCCCCAGGCGGAGCTCCCGTCCGTCTACCTGAAGGCGGATCTCCTCTGCATTAATACCCGCCACGATCAGTCTGGCCCACTGAGGGTCCTCCGCCATCTCTGTTTTTCCCTTCGTAACCACATCCTCTGTCTCTGAAGAAGATACTTTCACTGCTGTCAGAAACAAAAGAAGCAGGCATAGCCCAATATACAGTTTCCGATATTTCACAAAAGCTAATCCTCTTACTCTTCCTTCTTTCTGGGCGGCTTCGGCCCCAGAAACTGATAGAAATAGGTTTTCATCATACCATTATAAATTTTCCGGTTTTTGTCCGCCTTTCTGCCGATATACTTTTCCGCGTCTTCATAAGCGGTAATCATATAAGCGGACCAGGAATCCAGGGCGGCGAACCGCTCTCCCAGCTCCCGGTAAAGGGCGGGCAGATTTTCTTTCTCTTCCAGCCGCTCCCCGTAGGGCGGATTCGTCACCAGAAAACCGTATTTCTTCGGATGGCTGAGGGCGCTCACCGGCCTCTGCTGGAAGTGGATCAGATGATCCACTCCTGCCAGCCTGGCGTTCTCTCTGGCAGCCCGGACAGCATCGCCGTCAATATCATATCCCTGGATGTCTGTCCTGATATCCAGATCCGCCAGATCATTGGCTTCCTCCACAGCCTCCGCCCACAGCTCCCGGGCAATCAGGTTTTCCCAGCTCTCTCCCAGGAAATGCCGCTTCATACCCGGAGCGATATTGGCCGCCATCAGCGCCGCCTCTATCGGGAAGGTACCGCTGCCGCAGAAGGGATCTACCAGAATCCGGTCCTTTTTCCAGGGCGTCAGCATCAGCAGGGCGGCCGCCAGCGTCTCGGTCAGAGGCGCTTTGCTCTTATAGATCCGGTATCCCCGCCGGTGCAGGGACTCTCCTGTGGTATCCAGGGTTAATGTCACCTGATCCTTCAGCAAAAAGGCGCGCACCGGATAGGAAGCGCCCTCCTCGCTGAACCATTCCTGGTTCCAGACGGTTTTCAGCCGTTCTACCATCGCCTTTTTTATTATTGATTGTATGTCCGAAGTGCTGAATAAAGTACTTCTCACAGAAGTGGCTTTCGTCACCCAGAACTTCCCGTCCACAGGGATATACCGTTCCCATTCGACAGCCTTCGTCCCCTGAAACAGCTCCTCAAACGTTCTGGCCTGGAAGGAACCGGCTTTCACCAGCACCCGCTCCGCCGTCCGCAGGAAAACATTGGCCCGGGCCACAGCCTCCCAGTCCCCCAGAAATGTTACTCTTCCGTCCTCCACCTGGCTGATCTCATATCCCAGGTCATAAATTTCCCGTTTCAGCACCGACTCCATGCCAAAATGGCAGGGAGCGATCAATTCCAAAAATTCCATTTTCAATCCTCGCAAAGCATATCTTCGCCAGAGAAGGAACGCCCGCCGCCGGCCCCGGCGCCTCTTCCGGCCAAGATACCGTAATATACATATATTAATGCCCCTGTGCCGGCTTTGTCAATGCAATTTCCGCCCTCTGTCCAGAATAGTTT
>CALWQE010000100.1 GCA_944383605.1 uncultured Lachnospiraceae bacterium | reverse complement strand
TACACCGGATGCGGGCCGTCGTCAAAAGTCAGAGCGGCTATTTTCTGCTGAGAATACGTCTGTTCCAAATCCCTTTCTCCTAAAACGCTCCCCTGGCCAGAAGCCTCCCGCAAATAACCCCCCGCTCCTTCCCCCGTTCCAGTCACCGCTCCCAGGAACAGGCAAAACCCGATGATCACCAGCAGCCCTGCAAAATATTTTTCTATAGACATACGATCCATGCCTGAAATACCTTTTTGCTTCAATATATGCAAAAAGGCTGTCAATCATTAACCGGATGCAGGGGAACATATACCATATGGCATTTCCGAATTAGTGCCTGCGGCGCACATAATGTCATTATTTTCTTCACGGCTCTTGACTTGTAATACAGATAATGCTAATATCTTAATAGTGTAGTGGATTTTTGAAAAGAAATTTACAATTTTTCTGCGTTTTTCAGGAAAATCCAGTTGAATTTACGTTTTCACCCGAGCTTTTTGTTAAAATTGGTATTACAATTTTAATATTTCGGCTTTGTCCGGATATCCGGCAGGCTGCTGCGGAAAACGGGGAAGGGGGGCAGGCTTTGTCAGGCTGGCAATACAGGCGCAGAGCATTTCATTACTGTTGGAATAAGCAAAATCAGAATAAGGAGTGTAAATTATATGGACAGAAGGTATGAATTTCCCCTCTGCATCCAGCTGACGCCTCCGGCGGATCTTTATGGAAGCAGAGCATTTGCGGATACTCTGGAGCTGCTGAAGGATAAGGGGTTTTACGGCGTAGAACTGAATCTGACAGACTTTGACGGCACAGATCCTGAGAAGCTGAAGGTTTTTCTGGCCTCCTACGGCCTGAAGATGACCATGCTTGCTTCCGGGGTTTACGCAAAGGAGAACGGCCTTTCTTTGTCATCTGCAGACGAAAAGGTCAGAAAAAAAACCATAGATGCTTTTGACAAAATGGTACGGTTCGCCGGAAAAATGGACGCCGGCATTATTTGCGGTTTTATTAAGGGCGGCGCTGCAGAAGATGTTGAGACAGCCCGCTCTCAGATCAAAAAATCAGTGGAAGAGCTGAAAGAGCGGTACGGCAAAGCCGGCGTACCGATTTATCTGGAAGCTACCAACCATTATGAAGCGGCTGTAGTCAACCGCGTAGCAGAGGGAACTGCCCTGGCCGGGGAACCTGGCGGCCCGATCTGCGTTCTTCCAGACACTTATCATATGAATATTGAAGAATCCAGCATGGCGGCGGCGATTGCCGGAGGCCGGGGATTCTTCCGGAATATCCATATCTCCGACAATAACCGGTATTTCCCCGGTTTCGGCGCCATTGATTTCCGTCAGGTTCTCAGCCTGCTGAAACAGCTGGACTATCAGGGAACGATCTCCATCGAAGGACGGAATCTGAATACGCTGAACGAAGACATTGTCAGATCCTGCTCCTATCTGGAAGAAATCTGCAGGCAGATCTGACCCGCGCAGCGCAGCAAACAGCAAAAACAAAGCATTTTTCTGTTTTCTCCCGCAAAAAATTATGCTATGATAAAACGGACGTGTCCATTGGGAACCACCATTTCCCGTCGGACACGCCCGTTTCTTTTTCAGCAAATCAGGGCGTCCAACACAGCCGCCCTGCTTCGGATATTTACTATAAATTATTTTGTTAATACTTACATAACAGCAGACAGTGATTCCGCAAAAAGAAAGGATGGGAAAGGCTTATGGAAATGAATGACATCTGCAATCTCTGTCCCCGGAACTGCGGCGCAAACCGGGCAGCGGGCCAAAGAGGATACTGCAAAGAAACCTGGGAGATCCGGCTGGCCCGGGCAGCTCTCCATTTATGGGAGAAGCCCTGCATCTCCGGCTCCGGCGGCTCCGGAACAGTCTTTTTTACCGGATGCAGCCTGGGCTGCGTTTACTGTCAGAACCGTACCGTTTCCTCCGGCCAGACCGGAAAGGCTGTCAGCCTGGAGCGGCTGGTTGATATTTTTTTTGAATTGAAAGAGCAGGGCGCCCATAATATTAATCTGGTCACGCCGGATCATTATCTCCCCCAGACAGCCCAGGCTCTGCGGCAGGCTAAGGACAAAGGGCTGGCTCTGCCTGTGGTATACAACTGCAGCGGCTATGAAAAGCCGGAGTCCCTCCGTCTCCTGGATGGGCTGGTTCAGATCTACCTGCCGGATTTTAAATACTGGGATGACCAGCTTGGCCTGAAATATTCCCGCGTTCCAGACTACCGGCTGCATGCCTCCAGGGCGCTGGCCGAGATGGTTCGCCAGACCGGTTTTCCCGTCTTTGACCGAGACGGCATGATGAAGCAAGGCGTCATTGTCCGCCGCCTGGTGCTGCCGGAACATACGGAGGACTCAAAAAATGTTATCCGCTACCTGTATGAAACCTATGGCAGCCGTATTTATATCAGCATAATGAATCAGTATACCCCTGTCGGTAGCCACCCCGACATGCCGGAGCTGAACCGGAAGCTGACAGAAGAAGAATACGATCAGGTGGTCGATTACGCCATCTCCCTCGGTGTAGAAAATGGATTTATACAGGAAGGAGAGACAGCGGAAGAAAGTTTCATACCGGCGTTTACAACAGAAGGCGTGTAAATGCAATCCCTGTAAGGCCTCCTGTCAGTCTCCGGAACCGTTCCCGGCTTCCGGGGAGGCAGAAGCCCGCCTGCCGCTCATATATTCATGCTCTCTGCGCAGTTCAGCATGAAGGGCAATGGAATCCCATGTTTGATTATGTTCTGTCAGCACCGCTTTCAACGCAATCCGCTCCACCTTCTGCCTGCGGAGTGAATCCAGCAGCTGATCGATTCTGCTCCCAGTCAGGCCGCACATAATCAGCATCTCGTCCTCAAAGCCTTCTCCCTCATAGGGCTCCTCCGCGCCGGCAATCCCTTTCAGCCCGGCCAGCTGGCCGACAGGCTTCAGATACTGGCTTTTCTCCACAGACCTCACCCGGATCCCCATCTGCATACAGATCAGCTTCACCATCCGGCCCTTGCTTCCTGTTTCCATGTTATACAGTAAAACCGTTTCTTTTCCTTTTGCCGCCATTTATCCTTCCTTTCTCCAGCATCATATTCTGTTCTTTTCTACGGGAATGCCTCTCTTCATCAGTCTGCCAAAAGAAATCCCAAACATCGTGCAGGTGGTAGCCACCGCTATCGTATCCGCCACCGGCTCCGCCATAAATACCGCCGTCGTCTGATCCTCTATCAGCATAGGCAGAATAAAAATCAGCGGGATCAGCAGGATTACCTTCCGCAGCAGCGCCAGAAACATAGAGGACTTCGCGTTTCCCAGAGCAATAAACGTCTGCTGACAGGCGATCTGCGCGCCAAAAATCAGGGAAGCGCACATATAAATCCGCAGCGCCCGGATCGTGAAAGCCAGCAGCTCCGGATCATCTGTAAAAATCATAATAAACAGCTGCGGCGCAAACATGGCAATCGCCCAGATCAGGCAGGAAAACGTGAGGGAAGACGCCAGCAGGAGAAAAAATGTCTTTTTCACCCGATCCAGCTTTCCCGCGCCATAATTATAGCTGACAATCGGCTGCGCGCCCTGAGACAGTCCCTGAAGCGGAAGCATGGAAAACTGCATGATGCTGGTCAGAATCGCCATGGCGCCCACCGCCAGATCCCCGCCATATTTCAGCAAAGAAGTATTGAAGCAGACAGAGATGGCGCTCTCTGTAAACTGCATAATAAAAGGAGAAGCGCCCAGCGCCAGGCAGGGCAGTAAGATCCGGGGCGTCAGCCGCACATATTTCCTCCGGATTTTCAGCGTGCTTTTTTTGGAAACCAGGAAGAGTACCACCCAGGCAGAGGAAATGCCCTGGGAGATAATCGTCGCCAATGCGGCGCCCTTTACCCCCATATCAAACCCAAACATCAGGATGGGATCCAGGACAATATTGCAGACCGCGCCGATCAGCACCGTCAGCATACTGGTTTTTGCAAAGCCCTGGGTAGTGATAAAAGCGTTCATGCCAAGGGCCATCTGGACGAACAGCGTTCCAATCGTATAAATGTTCATGTACTCCACCGCATAACCGATGGTAGCCTCACTGGCGCCAAAAAACATCAGAATATCCCGGCCAAAAGCCAGAAAAAAAGCAGTCAGAACCACCGCCACTACAATGAGCGCAGCGAAGCAGGCCCCCATAATCTTTTCCGCCTCATCCGGCTTTTTCTTTCCCATCATAATCGCGGCCCGCGGGGCTCCGCCCATACTGACCAGCGCTGCAAAGGCGCTGATAATCATAATCGCCGGCATCGTCACGCCCACGCCAGTCAGAGCCTGTGAACCAATCTCCGGAAGATGGCCGATATACATCCGGTCTACCATGTTGTAAAGTACATTGATGATCTGGGCTGTAATTGCCGGAAGAGCCAGCCTGAATAACAGGCTGCCCACACTTCCGGAAGCCAGATCCGTTTTGGCCTGCTGTGCCATTTTTATCATATCCTTTCCTGCTGCCATCAAAACTCGCCTGGGAGTTTTGATGCAAAATTTACACCTTATTGTTCGTAAATCCCTTTCCGTTTATTATCCGGAAGTATTTCCACGATCTCATCCATAGAGCATCCCAGTTCCAGACAGATCCTGGCAAGAACCTGGACACGAACATCTTCATTCCTTCCAAGCCTGGCCATAGCGTTTGTGCTGATCCTGGCTTTCTCACACAGCTGCGTCTTATTCATTTTCCTGTCAATCAGTAGCTTCCAGAGTTTATCATAGCTGACTGCCATACAGAACCTCCCGCGCCATACCGGTGCAAAATCATTAATCCTATCGTACCACGATCCATCTGGTAATTCAAGATATTCTTGCGTTTCTCAAGAGCGATCTGAATACCCCCTTCTATTGCCATAAAAAAGAAGCCTGCGGAGCATTTTTATTTCACAGGGAACACAGTTTCCTATGAAGCAAAGAAGCCGCCGGATCATCCGGCGGCCCGATTTTACCGTTTCTTTATTATGTTTGTTTTCCCTGAGCGGCTGACTTCCGCAAAACTGTCACAATAAATACCGCAAACAGCAGCACACCGCCTTTTACAAGATATTTTCCGAATGTCCCTACGCCCATAATGGTCAGCCCGTTATCGATCGCCGCAATCATCAGCGCCGCCACAATCGTTCCCGGCACGTTAAAAACCCCTATCCGCCAGAACGTTGCGCCCAGCATCAGGATCGTCAGCAACACGATATTTTTGTTCTTTTCACAGCCGGTATACAGACATCAGGAGCCGCTACAGCAAATATCAGCAGCGCCGGCGTGCAGATTCCTATGGGCAGCAGAGTGAACCGGAAGGCGGCGAAGCTTTCTTTATCTCAGTCTTCCATAATACATATCGCTGAATATCCCATTCTGCCGGATCAGATCTTCGTATTTTCCTGCCTCCGCAATCACGCCCTGATGAAAGACCAGGATGGTATCACAGTTCTGCAGGGTCGTCAGTCTGTGAGCGATGGAAATGACGGTCATTGATGTCTCCTTCATCAGCTTTTCGATCTCCGTCTGGATGTGTTTTCTGATGTATTATCCAGGGCAGAAGTGGCCTCATCCAGAATCAGGATTTCCGGCTTTCTGAGGAAAACCCATTAAAAAATTTTTATCGTTTCAAAATTTTCTATTGACAAAGTGTACTTATAATGCTTATAATGTACATGTTCAATAAGTACATTACAGGGCGCGCAGGGAGGTAATATGTGGAGATTATTATAAGCAGCAATACAAGCAAACCGATTTATGAGCAGATTACATCTCAGATTAAGGCAATGATTATGAGCGGTGAGCTGAAAACCGGCGATCCGATCCCATCGATGCGGTCTCTGGCAAAGTCGATTCATGTCAGCGTGATTACCGTTCAGAAAGCCTATGAGGATCTCCAGCGGGACGGTTTTATCGAGACTACCGTCGGACGGGGCAGCTTTGTATCTGCGCAGAACAAGGATTTTTATCAGGAAGAACAGCAGCGGCAGGCCGAGGAACATCTGCAGGCAGCAGCCGATATTGGGAGATCCTGCGGGATTCCGGTGGAAAAGCTGGTGGAACTGCTGCAAATGTTTTATCAGGAGGATTGACTATGTGTGAAAATGCTTTGGTTGTAAACGGACTGACTAAAAAATATCATGACTTTACATTAGACAATGTGTCCTTTACCGTTCCCAGCGGTTCCATCGTCGGGCTGATCGGGGAAAACGGCGCCGGAAAA
>CALWQE010000099.1 GCA_944383605.1 uncultured Lachnospiraceae bacterium | reverse complement strand
GATGAAGGCACCCTGGAGGAGGTACATAACCAGGGCCTGGAGCTGCTGGGGGTAGTTCCCCAGGATGAGACAGTTTATCAGTATGACTGCGATGGGCGGCCTACGGTACAGCTGCCGGCTGATTCGCCGGTAAGAGCAGCGCTGAAGGAGATCACGGAGCGGCTGGGACTGTGACAGACGCACAGACAGGCGCGGGACCCGGCAGTCAGTGCTGGCGTGGGAGTCAGGCGGAGAAGGCAATCCTGAAAGACGGGATGCTTCTGGATTTGAGATGATATTTTATAGAAAGGAAAAAATAAAGATGAGTGAATTTGTGAATTGTCAGGATGTAGTAAATATGGTTGGGATCTTGGAAGTAGATTGTCCCAAATGCGGCGCAAAGGGTGGGATTGAGCTGTTCCAGAGAGACGGACGAGTTGCTGAAGATGGCATATGTGACCAGTGCGGCTATGTCATTCCGGAAGGTACAATGCTGGATCGGGAAAAAGTCGGGAAGGAATAAAAATACCATTATTTACTCCTGAATATTATAGAAAAGATATTTTTAGTTTATAAAAAGTTTATAAATATTTTATATTCATTTGCTATACTACCTCTAATTGTGTCCTGAAAATAAGAATGTGATGATTGGAGGAAAATACATGCAGGAGCAGTTGACGGGCCTGTCGGCCCGGGAGGTGGAGGAGCGCAAAGCCAGACGGGATGCCGCGGCCGCTCCTAAGACGATTACCAAGACGACCGGGCAGATTTTTAAGGAAAACATTCTGACTCTTTTTAACTTGCTGAATTTCCTGATTGCGGCGCTGCTGTTTATCGCGGGCGCTTATTCCAATATGATTTTTATCGCGATTATCATATTGAATATCTGCATCGGCATTGTCCAGGAATTAAAGGCAAAGAAGCTGGTAGATGAGCTGTCGATCCTGAACCGGCCCCAGGTAGTGGTAGTCCGGGACGGGGTGGAACGGCAGGTGGAGATGGATGAAATCGTCCAGGATGATGTGATCGTCCTGGAAAGCGGCAGGCAGATCTGCAATGACTCTGTGGTGCTGGACGGCTCCCTGGAGGTGAACGAGTCCCTGCTTACCGGCGAAAGCGATCCGATTATTAAGGAACCGGGAGACCAGCTGATGTCAGGCAGCTTCGTGATTTCAGGCAAATGTCTGGCGAAGGTTACACATGTGGGCCGGGAAAATTACGCCACAAGGCTGGCGGAGGAAGTAAAGCAGGAAAAACAGACCGAATCAGAGCTGCTGGGTTCTATGAAAAAAGTGACCCGTTTTACCAGCGTATTTATTATCCCGCTGGGCATTATCCTGTTTCTGGAGGCCATGTTTCTGCGAAACGGGACATTTGACAGCTCCATCGTAGCGTCTGCGGCGGCCCTTCTGGGTATGCTGCCCAAAGGACTGGTGCTGCTGATGTCCGTTTCCCTGGCCAACGGCGTCATCCGCCTGGCGAGGAAGAAGATCCTGGTGCAGAATATTTATTCCCTGGAAACTCTGGCTCTGGTGGATGTGCTCTGCCTGGATAAGACCGGCACCATTACCGATGGGAAGATGAGCGTCCGGGATGTGTCCTTTACCGGGCGGAAAGGGCTGATGTCCATGGAGGAAGGGGAGAATCTTCTTTCCTCCTATCTGGCGGCCAGCGATGATAATAACGCTACCATGCAGGCGGTCCGAGAGCGTTTTACAGCCAGAGCCCATATCCAGGCGGTGGGAAAGATTCCCTTTTCCTCCAAGCGAAAATGGGGCGCCGTCCGGTTCGGCGATAAGGGAACCGTGTTTATCGGCGCACCGGAGCGTCTGATGGAGGACGCCAGGGCGGCGGAACAGGAAATGGAAAAGGGCTACCGGGTGATTGCTGTCGGCTATGTGAAGGAAGACTGGACAGATGAGGAAGCACTTCCCGGAAAAATCGAGCCCCTTTTTATTATTACTCTGGAGGATACCATCCGGAAAAATGCCCAGGAAACATTGGAATATTTCCGGAAGGAAGGAGTGGACGTAAAGATTATTTCCGGAGATCATGTACAGACGGTATCCATGATTGCCAGAAAGGCCGGGTTGGAGCGGTGGCATGACGCAGTAGACATGTCCGCGCTGGGAGAGCAGATCGATTATGACCGGCTCTGCCGGGACTATGCGGTATTTGCCAGAGTGACGCCCCGGCAGAAGCAGGAGCTGGTGAAAGCGCTGAAGCGTCAGGGCCATCATGTGGCCATGACCGGCGATGGGGTCAACGACCTGCTGGCCCTGCGGGAGGCTGACTGCTCCATCGCGGTGGCAGAGGGAAGCGATGCCAGCAGGCAGATCTCCCAGATCGTGCTGCTGGAATCAGATTTTTCCTATTTGCCCATGGTAGTGCTGGAGGGCAGAAAGGTAATCAACAACGTGACCAGAACGGCAGGCGTGTTCTTTATCAAGACAATTTACTCCATGCTGCTGTCTCTGTTCTGCATCCTGACCAATACAGCTTTTCCTTTTATTCCGATTCAGATTACGCTGATCGATGCCTTTATGGAGGCCTATCCTTCCTTCCTGACCATCTTTGAGTCAGATACCCGGAAGGTGACGACAGGCTTCCTGAAAAAAGCTGTCAGCAATGCCATGCCCTTTGCGCTGCTGGTAACGGCGCTGCTGATCGGCATCAGCATTTTCGGCGGAAATATGGTTCCCATCAGGCAGACGACGCTGATGTACCTGATCCTGATTCTGGTAACGATGGCGGCGGTCATCAAAAGCTGTATTCCCTTTAACAGGCTGCGGGTATTTATCTGCGTCACGATGGTGATCGGCACTTTCGCAGCCCTGTATCTTCTGCCGTCCCTGTTTGAAATCACAGGCGGCGTGATTCCCCATGGAGCAGGGCTGTTCTGAAAAATGTTTTTGTTCCATATAGAGGCCTGATTTACAGGTATCGGACGGTTTTCCATGGGGAAAGCTGTCCGGTACCTGTTTTTGTATTTTTTCTCAAAATGATTTCACAGATTTCGGGGAAAATCACAGATTTGCCCGGCGTCTGCCGGGCGGCCGCGGCATCGCTTTGTATAAAAAATGTAAAAAATAAGAGAAAAATTAATATTTTACTTCTGTCAATTTCCATGGAAACATGGTATAATATTGTTCAGCTATGCAGAAAAAGGAGTTTAATCGTGCTGAGCAATGAGAAAATCAAATGGATGACGCGGGCTGCTCTTTATGAAAAAAAAGAAGAGAAAAGAAATCTCCGTATCAACCGTTTTCATCAAAATGATTATATCAGCTGGAACGTAATGAA
>CALWQE010000098.1 GCA_944383605.1 uncultured Lachnospiraceae bacterium | reverse complement strand
CTTCATAGGGGTGTAGTTCAGTCGGTAGAACGTTGGTCTCCAAAACCAAATGTCGAGGGTTCGAGTCCTTCCACCCCTGTCAGGAAATGAAAAGAGCTGTCGGTTGATATAATTTTAACCGGCAGCCTTTTTTGTTATCCTGATTTCCTGTTATTCACCCTCTTCTTTGCTCACGTCCCCCCACATAAACCGCCTTCACCTGTAATTCCCTGTCCAGCAGCACCAGATCTCCTCTTTTCCCGGGAGTAATACTGCCGCACCGGTCAAAAATTCTGGCATAGCGGGCCGGATTTTCTGACGCGCACCGGACGGCGGCAGCCAGATCCATTCCCGCCTCTTTCACCGCTGCCCGCACACAGTCCATCAAGTCAGAGACAGAGCCTGCCAGCGTATCCGTCCCCTTCAGGAAACCGTATTTTCCCCGCACCTCCACCTCCTGGCCGCCCAGCATATAGACGCCATCCGGCATTCCTGCCGCTCTCAGGCTGTCGCTGACCAGCACCAGCCGTTTTTCCGTCAGCAGCCGGTAAACCAGCCTGACCATCGCCGGATGGACATGAACCCCATCACAGATCAGCTCCGCCATGCACCGGCTGTCCTCCAGCGCCGCAGCCGCAGCTCCCGGCTCTCTGTGACAGAGGCCGGACATGGCGTTAAACAGATGGGTTACGCTGTCTGCTCCCCAGGAAAAGGCCCGGCAGGCTGTTTCGTAATCACAGGCGGTATGCCCCAGAGACACCGCACACAGCGGGGCAAATGTACGAATCACTTCCTCCGCCCCCTCCAGCTCCGGCGCAATCGTCAGAATCCGCACCATTCCTCCCGCTGCCCGGTACAGCCGCTCCATCTGCCTCACATCCGGTTTCTGGAGATATTCCCGGTTCTGGGCTCCCGCTTTCTCCTCCGACAGATAGGGGCCCTCCAGATGGATTCCAGCCAGCCAGGCCCCGTCCTCGCTGGAAAAAGAAGCGGCCATGGCGCAGATATCCATCAGCTGTTCAAAAGGCAGCGTCATCACAGCCGGCACGATCGCGGTAATCCCTCTTTCCGCCTCATAGCGGGCCATCCGGGCCAGACCATCCGCCAGACCATCAGAAATATCATCCCCCCGGCAGCCGTGAAAATGAACATCCACAAGCCCCGGTATGGCGTAACAGCCGGAACCGTCCACCACAGGGCCGCTTCCCTCCCGGACAAATATTCCATTTTCTATCCCTATGCTGATCTGCCGGAACCGGCCATCCTCACACAAAACCTCCGCGCCTTGAATTACCATATCGCATCCTCCATTTTTCCGCTCGTCTCCCCCCGCCGCCTTTTTCCATCTAAACCTCCATGCGCCCGGCACCGTACCACCAAAGATGAAAATCTGGCGGGCGCATTTGACATCCCTGAATGGGTGCCGCCTATTCGGCGGCGGATTTCCAGATTTATTGTATCTGTCCCCGTTCCGGCAGTCAAGACAGCCATGGCCGGTTACATCTTTCTTTATTGCATAGGAAACCGCGTTCCCTATGAAACAAAAATGCTCCGCAGGATTCTTTTTTATTCTTTTTTTATTTTCTCTTGCATTTTGTCAGATTCTGTGATAACGTAATTGCATTGCTGTTCAATCGTTATGATTTGCAGCGACTCTGGAGAGTCTCCAGTCAGGAGCGCCGAAGGTGTAACGCAGTCCACTAGGACTGTCTATCTCTCAGGCAAAAGGACAGAGCACACAAAAGTTCAGTTGTATGCAGTGTTCTACTCTCTGGAGAGCTGATCAGATATCAGCTCTTCTTTTTTATTTTCATTTGTTCAAGGGAGGAAGAAACATTATGTTGGAACTTGTAAAACAGGCAAATCGTTTTCTGTGGGACGTAGTGCTGATTCTGGTATTGTGCGGAACCGGCATCTACTTTACCATCCGCCTCAAATTTATCCAGGTCAGGAAATTCGGCGAGGGATTCCGGCTGGTATTCGGCCATTTTTCACTGAAAGGCGAGAAAAAGACAAATGGGGAAATGACCCCCTTCCAGTCGATCGCCACCGCCATCGCCGCCCAGGTGGGTACCGGAAATATGACCGGCGCCGCCACCGCCATTGTATCCGGCGGGCCGGGCGCCATCTTCTGGATGTGGGTCAGCGCTTTCTTTGGCATGGCTACCATTTACGCGGAGGCCACCCTGGCACAGAAATATAAAACAACAGAGGAAGGGGAAGTGACCGGCGGGCCGGTTTACTATATCCGCCAGGCATTTAAAGGAACCTTCGGAAGGATTCTGGCCGCCCTGTTTGCCATTTTTATCATTCTGGCCCTGGGCTTTATGGGCAATATGGTGCAGTCCAATTCCATCGGAACCGCTTTTGCCCAGGTATTTGAGGCCAGGAATATCCATATCCCGCCGATCGTCATCGGCGTCCTGCTGGCTGTGCTGTCTGCCTTTATTTTTATCGGCGGCACCTCCAGGCTGGCTTCTGTCGTAGAAAAAATGGTGCCGGTCATGGCAGGCATCTATATTGTAGGCGGCGTAACCCTGCTGCTCTGCCATATTACCGCTTTGCCCGGCGTCTTTTACCAGATTATTGTGGGCGCATTTAACCCCCAGGCTGTTGCCGGCGGCGCCCTGGGTATCACAGTGAAGGAATCCATCCGCTACGGCGTGGCCAGAGGCCTTTTCTCCAACGAGGCCGGTATGGGCTCTACCCCTCACGCCCATGCCCGGGCAGCGGCGAAAAACCCCCACGAACAGGGGCTGTCCGCTATGATCAGCGTATTCATTGATACCTTTATTATTTTAAATCTGACCGCCTTTTCCATTTTAGCCACCGGCGTCCTCGGAAATGGCGAGACCGGCATCGCGCTGACCCAGTCGGCATTTATGGATATGTACGGCAGCTTCGGCGATATCTATGTCTCTGTCTGCCTGTTCTTCTTTGCTTTTTCCACAGTGCTGGGCTGGCACTTTTTCGGCTCCATCAACGCCCGGTACCTGTTCGGGCAAAAGGGCGTGAAGGTCTATTCCGCTATCGTGGTCGCCTTTATTGTCATTGGCACCACCCTGAAGGTTGATCTGGTCTGGGAGCTGGCTGATTTCTTTAACGGCCTGATGGTACTGCCCAACGCCCTGGCTCTGCTGGCTCTCAGCGGCGTTGTGACAGCCAGCTATCAGAGATATAAAAATGATGTTATTTCCCGAAAATAACTGTTAGAATAGAATTGCTGCGGCGAATATCCCATTCTTGCCGGCATATGCGCCGCAGCAAAATAAAAATACAGACAGGCCATCAGGCCGTTTCCTGTTCTTTTCTCTTTTTCTTTTTACCCACGATTACGATAATGAATCCCGCACATACCGCCGCTGCCGCCAGACTGCCCCAGAAGAGAGGTGTGTTTCGGTACCACCGGATCAGCACATTCCGGGTAATCAGGAACACTCTTGTATCTGACCGCCCTTCATTGCCGGCTGCGTCTGTTGCCTCCACAGCCAGCGTCTGCCAGTCGCTGGAGCTGCCGATTTCCAGTGTTACCACTCCGTTATTTTCCGCCAGTTCTTCCGCGGTAAAGGTTTTTACCGGCGTCTGATCCAGATAAGCAGTTACCTGAGCCAGGGCAATATTATCCTTTGCGTCTATCGTAACAATCTGCCGGTCGCTGCTGTACTGCCCCTGGTTTTCCACTCCTGACACAACCACGGTAGGCGGCGTCGTATCCATGACAAAATGAATTTCCTTTTCCTTTGCCGCATTATTGGATCGGTTCGCTGCCCGGTCTTCTGAATAGATGGTTACGGAATAAATTCCCTCTTCTGTAAAGTTTTCTTCATAAATGTCATAGGTATAGGATTTCCATGTGGCATCTGTGCCCGATTCTGTCACATCGTAATCTTCTCCCGGCTCCATCGTAATGATATCGCCGTCCCGGCTGTAGGTGATCTCCCGAAATTCCAGCGTATCCACATTAATCTCCGTTACATGGAGGCGGACGGGTTCATTGACATAATACTGCTCCAGCAGCTGTTCTGTAGCATCATCAAATATGTAGACCGAACCAAACCGGTTGACAGAGAAGGTAATCGTCTGCTCTGATGTGTTTCCCGCCAGGTCAGTCACTGCCGCGTGCAGGGTATACAGATCGTCCATCTCCTGTATTCTGGGGAAATCCCTATACTGCACCGTCATGCCTCCCTCGATCGCCGCGGCAGCAGTCTCCACCTCTGCAGCGCCCCGGTTCACTCCTGTCAGCTCCAGCAGGATCCCGTCTGTATCCAGATTCAGATCCGACCAGGTAATCGCCGGCGCTACCCTGTCATTGTTCGCCGACTGGTCTTCAATACCGGTTATCTCCAACACCGGCTCTGTCAGGTCGACCACAAACTGATCCCCGGCGTAATCCTCCGCCTCATTGCCTGCCAGGTCTGTATAAGATACATCAAAAGTAAATTCTCCATCATAGGTATAAGCTACCGAAGCTGTATGGACATCCCCTCTGCTGCTCCAGCCGCTGGCTGCCGGAAGTTCTATCGGCTCGCCTCCATTGGCGGCTGTGGCAGTAATCACAACATCTTCCGGCCGGAAATTATGTTCATGGATGGTAATCGTGCCGATTCTGGCTTCATTGTAGTAAAACTCATTTCTGGCATCATTATTATCATAAGTCACAGTCATTTCCGGCAGAGTCAGATCTACAGTAAAAGGATCTGCAGTAACCAGCTCAGACTGATTTCCTGCCCGGTCTGTACACTGGAATGCCAGGGAATAATCTCCGTCCGCTCCAACTACCACCCTGGCTTCATAAGCACAGCCGTCCACATGCAGCGTCTGTTCCTCTTCGCAGCCGCCGCCGGCAATATGGCTCCATTCTCCGATCACCGGCTGAGGGCCTGATGTTTCAATCATAAATTCAACCTGCTCCGGATCAAAAGAGCGGTCTGTCACACGAACGGTAGCTGTTCTGATCGCCCGGTAGTATTTCCCATTCTCCGGGTCATTCAGGTCATAGATAATCTCTGCCTCAGGAACTGTAGTATCCACCGCAAAGTGAGAGCGCGGCGGCACTTCTGCCTCATGTCCCACGATATCCCTTGCAGTGCAGGTAAACTGGTAAGTACCCCGGGCTTCAAAGGCAACATGGTTTACATGTACGTCTTCCCCTTCGGTCTCCCAGTCTCCGTCCCAGCTGATCTCCATCCCGCCGTTATTACCTGAAGCTCTCCCGACTGCGTCAATTTCCACCATAGACGGATCAAAATTCGCCTCAGTAATCCGTACCGTTGCCACAACCGTACCGTCATAGAAGTTTCCTTCCGTTATCTCGCCGGTAATGTCCTGTCCGTCATGGCTATAGGTGATTTCAATAACCGGCGCCGTCGTATCCATTACCAGATAACGACTGGTAAAGAAACCGTCTGATACAGAGGTTCCGTCAGTCCCCTCCATCACATTTCCGGAACGGTCTGTAAAACGGCCGATGGAAAAACGGTATCTTCCGTCTCCCGGCGCATGAACCGAGCTGCTGTATTCCGTTCCATCGCCGCTCCATTCACTGTGGTTCAGCGCGGCGTCCGCATCCGGAGCCTGCAGATTGACAGTTTTATTGATATCATCCTCATAGAAATAACGCTCTCTTACCCCGATGGTTACTGCAGGATCCTCGCGGTAAAAATAAGTATCCGGATAAAGGCTGGTTTCCACATAGCTGCCGGAATGGTAATCTACTGTAAGCTCCGGCGCCATATTGTCCAGAACATACTGCACCTCATCCCGCAGAACCTCTCCCCGGGCAGGCGTCTGATTTCCCGCGCTATCATAAATTACGATTTCTTCGATTACATTCTGAAACTCGGACAGGTCCTCATTGATCCATCTGATCTGGAAGGTAAACTCCAGATATTCCTGTCCGTTAATCTCCTCAGCCTGTACCTGCTGATTGTTCCACTGCTCCAGCACCGGCTCCCTGTTCCCGTCATGGCTCACGGCAACATCTACCTTCCGTATCCCGGACGCACAGTTGTGTTCTCCGTTCTGGTAAAGTCCCTGTCCCAGGGCGTCCTGTACATAAACGGAAAGCGTTACCCACTGATTGTTATAAACAAAGCCTTCCTCGGCCGCCTCATACCGGTTTCCGCTCTCTGCCGCATTGCCGTCATAAACAGAATCGCCTTCCCAGCTGAGCCATACCTGATTTACCGGCATATCATTGTCGATCCGTACCCGGCTTCCCCTGTCTCCCGACTCATTCCGGTAAAACAGCGCCCGGTTTCCCGCCCAGTCTGTAGCCATAACCGCATACAGCTGATCCTGGTTTTCCTCAAAGGATTCCGTTCTGGACAGTTCCGTCAGTACCTGACTGCCGTTCTGGGTTTCTCCGATCCGGGTATAGCTTTCTGCCTGCTCCAGCTCCGGCATATCTGTATTCACACGGTACCAGGCAATTTCATATACGGAATAGTTGTCCGTTACGGACGCCTGGATAGATTTCGGCCCGTTCTGGGCAGAATACCATGTCGTCAGACTGCCGCTTTCCCCTGTCACACTGTTTTTCCCGCTGACTGTGGTAAATGCGCCGCCTTCCCCTTCCTCAGGGATTTCTTTATCCACAACCGCTGTCAGGCTGCCCAAATCACTGTCCGTATAGGAATATGTCCTGCTGTTTCCCGCATAATCCGTAACGGTAATTGCTTCCAGCGCGTAAATTTCCGTCTGGTTTTCCCCGGCGGTCAGCGTTGTCTGCCAGCTGCCGTCTCCATTCCCAGTCAGGCTGACCGGCGCCCTGCCGTCCAGGAAGGACAGAGATACCGCTTCTACGCCGGAAATGATTTCCGCCTCTCCATACAGAACCGGCAAATCCTCCGCATTTACCGTCAGCAGGATATCGCTGCCGCTGATCATGCTCCGGTCTGCCAGATAGCTGTTAATATCGCCATGAAGT
>CALWQE010000097.1 GCA_944383605.1 uncultured Lachnospiraceae bacterium | reverse complement strand
GTAATCGATATTTGGGAAGGAACGGAGGAAATCGTGGAGGATCTGCCGGCGGTGAGAAAATATCCCTTTAAGTCCGGCGTTAATATTATGTACGGCTGCAACAATTTCTGCAGCTACTGCATCGTTCCCTATGTGAGAGGCAGAGAGCGCAGCCGGGATCCGGAAGAGATTCTGGAGGAAATCCGCAGGCTGGCGGCAGACGGCGTAGTGGAGGTGATGCTGCTGGGGCAGAATGTAAATTCCTACGGCAAGACGCTGGAGCATCCCATGACCTTTGCCCGGCTGCTGCAAAAGGCAGAGCAGATTGACGGGATCCGGCGGATCCGTTTTATGACCTCACACCCCAAGGATCTGTCGGACGAGCTGATCCAGGTGATGAAGGAGTCAAAAAAAATCTGCCGTCATCTTCATCTGCCCCTTCAGTCAGGCAGCAGCCGGATCCTGAAACAGATGAACCGGAAATATGACAAGGAGCAGTATCTGGCGCTGGCAGCGAAAATTCAGCGGGAGATTCCGGACATTTCCCTGACCACGGATATTATTGTGGGCTTTCCCGGGGAGACGGAAGAGGATTTCCAGGAGACTATGGACGTGGTGAGGAAAGTACAGTATGACAGCGCTTTTACCTTTATCTATTCCAAGCGGACGGGGACGCCTGCCGCTGCGATGGAGAATCAGGTGCCGGAGGATGTGGTGAAGGACCGGTTCGACCGGCTGCTGAAAGAGGTACAGACGATTGCGGCCAGCCGGTGCGGCAGAGACTGCGGGACAGTTCAGGAGGCTCTGGTGGAAGGGCTGGATGAAAAACAGCCGGGCCTGGTGACTGGCAGACTGAGCAATAACCTGATGGTACATTTCCGCGGGCCTGCCAGCCTGGTGGGAACCATCGTGCCTGTTCGGCTGACACAGGCAAAAGGGTTTTACTATATTGGAGAAATGGAAAATGGAAAGGACGAGTAAAATGGAGAAAAAATTTCATCGGGAAACCATATGTATTCAGGGCGGCTATACGCCCAAGAGCGGAGAAGCCAGAGTGCTGCCGATTTATCAGAGCACTACGTTTAAATATGATGACAGCGATCAGATGGGACGGCTGTTTGACCTGGAGGAAGAGGGCTACTTTTACAGCAGGCTGGCCAATCCTACCTGCGATGCGGTAGCAAAGAAAATCTGCGAGCTGGAGGGCGGCTGCGGGGCCATGCTGACATCCTCCGGCCAGGCTGCCAACTTCTACGCCATGTTTAATATCGTAAACGCAGGAGATCATATCGTCAGCGCAGCGCCGATTTACGGCGGCACCTCCAATCTTTTTACTGTAACGATGAAAAAAATGGGCGTGGACGTTACCCTGGTAGACCCGGACGCGCCGGAAGAGGAGCTGGAAAAAGCTTTCCGGCCAAATACAAAGGCTATGTTCGGAGAAACCATCTCCAATCCGGCCCTGGTAGTGCTGGATATCGAGAAATTTGCCCGGCTGGCCCACAGGCATGGGGTTCCGCTGATTGTGGATAATACCTTCGCGACTCCCATTAACTGCCGGCCTTTTGAGTGGGGGGCAGATATCGTAACCCATTCCACGACAAAATATATGGACGGCCATGCGGTGGCCCTGGGCGGCTGCATCGTAGACAGCGGAAATTTTGACTGGGAAGCTCACGCAGACCGTTTTCCCGGCCTGACCACTCCGGATGAATCCTATCATGGCCTGGTTTATACAAAGGCCTTTGGAAAAGGCGCTTATATCCAGAAGCTGACGGCGCAGATCATGCGGGATCTGGGTTCCATGCAGTCTCCGATGAACGCGTTCCTGCTGAATCTGGGACTGGAAACCCTTCACCTGCGCGTGCCCAGACACTGCGAAAATGCCCAGAAGGTGGCGGAGTTCCTGCAGAATAATGAAAATGTCAGCTGGGTCAGCTATCCCGGCCTGCCTGGGGACCGCTACTATGAGCTGGCGCAGAAATATATGCCGGATGGAACCTGCGGCGTGGTAGTATTCGGACTGAAGGGCGGACGGGAAGCCTGCGTCCGGTTTATGGACAGCCTGAAGCTGGGCGCTATCGTCACCCATGTGGCGGACGCCCGTACCTCTGTTCTGCATCCGGCCAGCCATACCCACCGCCAGCTGAATGACGAGCAGCTGGTGGAAGCAGGGGTAAAGCCGGATCTGATCCGGTTCTCTGTGGGAATTGAAAACGCCGGCGATATTATCGCGGATATCCAGCAGGCCATGGAGGCGGCAAAAGCCTGAAAGCTTTTCTGCCTGCGCTATGGATTCCGTTATCAATCGGACAATGGACGAGATGACGCGGCAGGCGCGTCAGGAAAGAGGAGAGTATGAAAACGGTAATCTTATATGGTTCTGCCAGAAAAAAGGGACATACTATGTCAATGATCCGGCTGCTTCAGGAGGCCGCCGGCCATGAGATGGAGCTGATCGACTGCTACCGGCTGAAAAATATTTCGCCCTGTATGGACTGCCGCCATTGCTGGAAGGTAAAGGAATGCGCGATCCATGACGATATGGACGATATTTACCGGAAGCTGGAGGAAGCTGACGCGATCGTGCTGGCGGCGCCGGTTTATTTCCATTCTGTGCCCGCGCCGATGAAAACGGTAATCGACCGGTGCCAGGTATACTGGGCGAAGGCAGTGAGGGGAGATATGAAGGAGCAGAAAAAACGGGTCGGCGCTATTTTGCTGGCGGGGGGCGCCCCCGCCTTTCCGGAGCAGTTTACATCCGCCGAAGCTCCGCTGAAATGTCTGCTGGACGACCTGAACGCCGAATGTCTGGATGTGATCACGATCTCCGACAGCGACCATAAAGCCCTGGAAGACTGGCCGGAAGCGGCAGAGCGGATCAGACAGCTGGCGCGGCGTCTGTGAGGGCCGGAGGCCGGAAAACAGCCGGTTCTGAACGGAACATACAGGAGCGGCAGGAGACAGGGAGACTTTGGAAACAGAGAAATATCAGGAAGTGCAATGAATTTTCCTGCCAGCGGAAAAAAACTGTGATTTTCACAGTAGACGAACCAGGGGATTTATGAGAAAATGAGTATGAAAATGTAGAAATCCGGGACAGCGGCGTGCCGCTGTCCGTGGGGATACATATTGAAAGGAGTATTGGAATGATTTATTCTCATGAAGTAGAAAGAATGTGTACAGTAGCACAGGGCGTGGCACACGGCGCCGCTCCCATTCCCGAGGAAGCAAAATGGGTAAAGGCAAAAGAGGTCAAAGATATCTCCGGCCTGACCCACGGCATCGGCTGGTGCGCTCCTCAGCAGGGAGCCTGTAAGCTGACACTGAACGTAAAGGAAGGCGTGATTCAGGAAGCTCTGGTAGAAACCATCGGCTGCTCCGGCATGACCCATTCCGCAGCTATGGCTTCTGAGATTCTGCCTGGCAGAACCATCCTGGAAGCGCTGAATACAGACCTGGTATGCGATGCGATTAATACTGCCATGAGAGAATTGTTTTTACAGATTGTATATGGAAGAAGCCAGAGCGCCTTTTCTGAGGACGGCCTGCCCATCGGCGCCGGCCTGGAGGATCTGGGCAAGGGTCTGCGTTCCCAGGTCGGAACGATGTACGGAACACTGAAGAAAGGCCCCCGTTACCTGGAGATGGCAGAGGGCTATGTAACCGGTATCGCTCTGGATGAGGATGACACCATCATCGGCTATCAGTATGTAAGCCTTGGAAAGATGACCGATTTTATCAAGAACGGCGATGATCCCAACACCGCATGGGATAAGGCGAAGGGCCAGTACGGACGTGTGGCTGACGCGGTGAAGATCATTGATCCCAGAACAGATGAAGTGCTTGAGCAGAAATAAGCAGGCCCTGTAGGAAATCTGCTGTTTCTGAAAATCAACCGTTCTGTCCGCCGGATACGGACACCATAAATATCAGGAAGGAATTGAAAAGATGGCTTTATTTGAATCATATGAAAGAAGAATTGATAAAATCAACGCTGTGTTAAACAGCTATGGCATTGCTTCCCTGGAAGAAGCGGAGAAGATTACAAAGGACGCGGGTCTGGACGTATACGGACAGGTAAAAAGCATCCAGCCCATCTGCTTTGAGAATGCCTGCTGGGCTTATATCACAGGCGCTGCGATCGCGATTAAGAAGGGCTGCCGGAGAGCTGCAGACGCAGCCGCTGCTCTGGGCGAGGGACTGCAGGCGTTCTGTATCCCCGGTTCTGTAGCAGACCAGAGAAAGGTTGGCCTGGGCCACGGCAACCTGGGCAAGATGCTGCTGGAAGAGGAAACCGAGTGCTTCTGCTTCCTGGCTGGCCATGAGTCCTTTGCTGCCGCGGAAGGCGCCATCGGCATCGCGGAAAAGGCAAACAAGGTTCGCCAGAAACCGCTGCGCGTTATCCTGAACGGCCTGGGCAAGGACGCTGCTCAGATCATCTCCAGAATCAACGGCTTTACCTATGTGGAGACAGAGATGGATTACTATACCGGAGAGGTAAAGGAAGTATTCCGGAAATCCTATTCCACCGGCCTGCGGGCAAAGGTAAACTGCTACGGTGCAAATGACGTAACCGAAGGCGTGGCGATCATGCACAAGGAAGGCGTGGATGTATCCATCACCGGCAACTCCACCAACCCCACCAGATTCCAGCATCCGGTAGCAGGTACCTACAAGAAGGAATGCATCGAGCAGGGCAAGAAGTACTTCTCAGTGGCATCCGGCGGCGGTACAGGCCGTACCCTGCATCCGGACAACATGGCGGCAGGCCCCGCTTCTTATGGTATGACAGATACTATGGGACGTATGCACTCTGATGCACAGTTTGCAGGTTCCTCCTCCGTACCGGCTCATGTGGAAATGATGGGCCTGATCGGAATGGGAAATAATCCGATGGTAGGGGCGACTGTGGCAGTAGCTGTTTCGATTGAGGAAGCTGCGAAAGAAGGCAGATTCTAGTAAACAGCTGTATTTAGCGGTTCTTAGAAGTAATTAAGAATAGTTGGGAGTGACTTTTTTATGGTAAATAAGTGGTCACTCCTACACTATTTATACATGAATCCCATATGATATTCCTGCATTTTGGTGTGTGAATAATCGGTTTACATAATAGTGGTGTTTTGACAAAAGTTATGTCAAGCATTTTTGAAAATGTCCCAAAAAACTTTTAATATTAGCCCCGAATCAATCGGGGCTT
>CALWQE010000096.1 GCA_944383605.1 uncultured Lachnospiraceae bacterium | reverse complement strand
TGACGGCGGACATATTACCATTCAAAATACCTGGAAGTGGAACGCGATTATGATTATTGTGACCTGGGCGCTGGTATCCTTTGTCGCCTATCCGCTGGTTGTGTAAAAAGCAGTTCTGAGACTGCGCGCGGAGGCTGTCAGAAAACAGACAGCCTCCTTTTTGCGGTTCATGGATCTTTACCATTTCTTCAGTAGAAGAAAAAGCCGATCACTAACGATTGTCTAGTCATTGTCCCCATGCTATAATAAATCCACAGTATGCGCTGCTCCGGCGGCGCGGCGAAATTTTTGACAGTTCAACGCAGCGAGGAAAATGATGGATAAATATGAAATTCTCAGAAAGTATTTCGGCTATGATTCCTTCCGCCAGGGCCAGGAGCGTCTGATCGACCATATTCTGGAGGGGCGGGATGTGCTGGGAATCATGCCCACCGGATCGGGGAAGTCGCTGTGCTTCCAGGTGCCGGCTTTTATGATGAAGGGCATTACCCTGGTCATATCGCCGCTGATTTCTCTGATGAAGGATCAGGTCAGCGCCCTCAATCAGGCGGGGCTTCACGCCGCTTTTTTAAACAGCTCCCTTACCACTTCTCAGTATTATAAGGCTCTCTCCTATGCGTCTCAGGGAAGATACCCGATTATTTATGTAGCGCCGGAACGGCTGCTGACAGATTCCTTTTTGAATTTTGCCCTGCAGGCGGAGATTGCCATGGTGGCGGTGGATGAGGCCCACTGCATATCCCAGTGGGGGCAGGATTTCCGTCCCAGCTATCTGAAGATCACGGAGTTTATCAGCCTTCTGCCCAGGCGGCCGGTGGTCAGCGCCTTTACGGCCACAGCCACCAGCCAGGTGCGGGAGGATATCATCCGTATCCTGGATCTTAGGGATCCGGATATTGTGACCACCGGCTATGACCGGCCCAACCTGTATCTGGAGGTACAGACGCCGAAGGACAAGTACGCGGCTCTGAAAAACTGTATCGACAGCCATCCGGGCCAGTGCGGCATTGTATACTGCCTGACCAGGAAGCTGGTGGAGGAGGTATGCCAGAAACTGAATCAGGACGGCCTGTCTGCCACCCGCTATCACGCGGGCCTGTCGGACCAGGAGCGTCAGCATAACCAGGATGACTTTATTTACGACCGGGCCAGGATTATGGTGGCAACCAATGCTTTTGGGATGGGCATTGACAAATCCAATGTCAGGTATGTGGTTCATTATAATATGCCGAAGAATCTGGAGAGCTATTTCCAGGAGATCGGCCGGGCCGGCCGGGACGGGGAGCCGGCGGACTGTCTGCTGCTGTACAGCGGCCAGGATGTGGTGACAAACCAGTTTTTTATCGAGCATAATCAGGAGAATGAGGCGATGGACGCCCAGACCAGGGCGGTGGTGATGGAGCGGGACCAGGAACGGCTGCGGAAGATGACCTTTTACTGCTTTACCCACGACTGTCTGCGGGATTACATTCTGCGGTATTTCGGGGAGTACGGCAGCAATTACTGCGGGAAATGCGCCAACTGCCTGACCCAGTTTGAGGAGACGGATGTGACAGAGGCAGCGGCGGCGCTGATCCGCTGTGTGGGAACCAGCCGGCAGCGGTATGGAACCAATGTGATTATTGATACCGTCCGGGGCGCGAATACGGCGAAGGTCCGAAACTACCGGATGGATGAGAATCCCTGTCATGGCGCCCTCTCCCAGGTTCCGGTTTACCGGCTGCGCCAGATCATGAACCATCTGGTTCTGACCGGCTATCTGACTGTCACCAATGACGCCTACGCCATCGTAAAGCTGACGGAAAAATCCCAGGAGGTGACGGAAGAGGGCTGCCAGGTGATGATGAAGCTGGCCAGGGAGCCGGAGAAGGAGAAAACGAAGAAGAAAAAGGCCGGGGATGCTGGCCGGGCAGTGGACGACGCGCTGTTTGAGCGGCTGCGGGCGCTGCGGCTTCAGATCGCCAGAGAACAGCAGGTTCCGCCCTATATTGTCTTTTCCGATAAAACGCTGGCCCATATGTGCGTCATCAGGCCGGAGACGAAGACAGAGATGCTGTCGGTGTCGGGCGTAGGCGAGTTTAAATATGAAAAGTACGGCGAGCAGTTTCTGGACTGTATCCGGGACTGGCTGAACGGGCAGGAAAAAACGGGAGGACAGCCGGAAAAACAGTGATTTTCCGGTTGACAGCCGCCGGGTTTTATGGTATTTTATACATGGTCTTTGGAAAACGCCCGGATCTGTTGCAGATCAGCAGGCCGGTAATTTTTCGATGGCCGCCGCCGAAGACAGCAGGTGCCCGTACAGGGCGTAAGCATCGCCGCCTGCCGAGGACTGTAACGATTATAGAATCCTTATGCCTCCCTGTCTTTGGACCGGGAGGTTTTTTTCGGCAAAAAATATAT
Source organism: uncultured Lachnospiraceae bacterium (assembly GCA_944383605.1). Taxonomy (GTDB): domain Bacteria; phylum Bacillota; class Clostridia; order Lachnospirales; family Lachnospiraceae; genus Paralachnospira_A. The sequence continues at coordinate 2,806 of CALWQE010000096.1, read as the reverse complement.
AAGGAGGTAAAGATCATGGCAAAAGTTGAATTAAAGCAGCCGATCGTTGCTGAGATTTCAGAATTGCTTTCTGGCGCGAAGTCAGCGGTATTAGTAGATTACAGAGGTCTGACTGTTGAGCAGGATACAGCACTGCGGAAACAGCTGAGAGAAGCCGGCGTAACCTACAAGGTTTATAAGAACACACTGCTGAATTTTGCGGTAAAGGGAACAGAATTTGAGTCCCTGTCCAAGCATCTGGAAGGCCCTACAGCGATCGCTGTGTCCAAGACAGATGAGACTGCTCCTGCCAAGATTCTGTTCGGCTTCGCAAAGAAGGCGGATAAGCTGGAATTAAAGGCCGGCGTAGTAGAAGGTCTGTATTATGATGAAAAGGGCATTCAGGCCATCGCGACAATCCCGAGCAGAGAAGAACTGCTGGGCAAACTGCTGGGAAGCATCCAGTCCCCGATCGCGAACTTCGCCCGTGTTATCAATCAGATTGCAGAGGCAAAAGAAGCGTAACGCTGTTTTTGCTGTACGAATGGATCAATTTTATAATGGAGGTAAAATCAAATGGCAAAATTAACAACTGCTGAATTTATTGAAGCAATTAAAGAGTTAACCGTATTAGAGTTAAATGATTTAGTAAAAGCCTGCGAGGAAGAGTTCGGCGTATCCGCTGCTGCAGGCGTGGTAGTAGCTGCTGCAGGCGGCGCTGCTGAAGAAGCAGAAGAAAAGACAGAGTTCAACGTAGAGCTGACAGACATCGGCCCCAACAAGGTTAAGGTTATCAAGGTTGTGCGTGAGCTGACAGGCCTGGGCCTGAAGGAAGCAAAGGACGTTGTAGACAACGCTCCGAAGAACGTAAAGGAAGGCGTTTCCAAGGAAGAGGCAGAAGCAGCAAAGGCAGCTTTAGAGGCAGAAGGCGCAAAGGTTACTCTGAAATAATTGAGCGCTGTGTGCTGATACGGCCAGTAAAAATGGTTCCCCCGGTATCCTGTATTTTATACGGATGGCCGGGGGTTTTTATTTTTCTGAAACCCCTGCTCCTGGGGGAACCGTATATTTTTAACACATTATCTGGTTGACACAGCCTGTGTATTTTCCTATGATAGAGCCAGAATAGTTGTATATCAGCTGAAAGAAAATCAGATTCCGCATCAGGTTCTGCAAGTGGGCCGAGAATATCTTACAGGGGGTAATTTTGTTGAATACGGGAAAGCACCGGGCATTTGTCATTCATTTTATCTATTTTGCCATTATTTTTGTCACTGCGTTTGTCATCCTGAAATACGGGGTGGCGGTTCTGTCGCCGTTTATTGCCGCGTTTATCATCGCTTATCTGCTGCGGGTTCCGATCCGCCTGCTTTCCGGCGCGCTGAGGCTGCCCAGAAAACTGGCTGCGATTTTGACCGTCCTGCTGTTTTACGGTACCATCGGCGTACTGTTTTCTCTGCTGTGGCTGAGAGTGCTGGCGATGGCGGAATCGCTGATCCGGAGTATGCCGCTGATATATAATACCAGTGTGGAGCCTCTGGTAACGGGCATGATTAATATGATCGAGGAGGCCGCTACCCGGATGGATCCTTCTTTGTCACATGTTCTGGATAATCTGGGCAATCAGCTGCTTCAGTCCATGGGCCAGCTGGTATCCAATCTTTCTGTCAGGGCCATGTCGTTTCTGTCCGGCCTGGCCTCTTCTTTGCCCGGCGCCTTTATCAAACTGGTGCTGGCTATTATTTCCACCTTTTTCATTGCTGTGGATTATGACAGGCTGACTGGTTTCTGCCTGCGGCAGCTGAGCGAAAAAGGGAAAACGATTTTTATCGAAATCAAAGAATATATCATCGGAACATTATTTGTATGTATCCGTTCTTATGCCCTGATTATGACCATTACTTTCCTGGAGCTGTCGGTGGGGCTGAGCGTGCTTGGAATCCGCCAGTCAGTGCTGATTGCTTTCTGCATTGCGATTTTCGATATTCTGCCCGTATTGGGCACAGGGGGCATTATGATCCCCTGGGCGGTGATCACTGCCGTCCAGGGAGATTTTCCGCTGGCGCTGGGCCTGCTGATTCTGTATGTCATAATTACTGTGATCCGCAATATCATCGAGCCGAAAATCGTGGGAGTCCAGATCGGCCTGCACCCGGTGGTGACTCTGGCCAGCATGTATGCCGGCGTTCAGCTCTTTGGCGTGGTGGGCCTGTTTGGATTCCCCATTGGCCTGTCTTTGCTCCAGTACCTGAATAAAAAAGGAATTATTCATCTGTTCCGGGCAAACTGACGGAGCGGGAAGGATTGGATGGAATAAAGGAAGGGGGAAGCGGGCATGGAGACCGTTCTGGAAGAACTGGGGCTGATCTGGCAGTGGATCTGGGATAATATTTTTTATATTAATATTATCCTGGCCTTTGTGATCGTATTTTTTCAGCGCAGAGATCCGAAGGCAGTGTGGACATGGCTGCTGGCCCTGTATTTTCTGCCGATCGTAGGGTTTGTTCTTTACCTCCTGATCTGCCAGGACTACCGGAAGCAGAAAATGTTCCGGGTAAAGGATGTGGAGGACACTCTGAGCAGAATGACTGCCCGGCAGGAGGAGCTGCTGGCTGGTGAAAAGGACTGGCTGGAGGATCCGGTGCTGGAGGAGTACGCCGACCTGGCTGTATACAATCTGGAGACGGGCGGCGCTGTCTATACCAGAGGCAATGACGTGCAGATTTTTACCGATGGCGTGGAAAAATTTGAGGATCTGAAGGCGGAGATTAAAAAAGCAAAAAAATATATCCATCTTCAATATTATATTATACGGAATGACTCCGTG
>CALWQE010000095.1 GCA_944383605.1 uncultured Lachnospiraceae bacterium | reverse complement strand
GAATAAAAAGTTGCCCTTGTTTCGGCTCGTAAGGGCAAAAACAAGGGCAAACAGATAAGGTTTGAACGGAAAACAGGCGTGAAGCCTTGAAAAATCAATGGTTTTTGAAGATTAGATAGTTAAATATGGATTTTACCTGCTGACATCGTCACTGGCGGCAATGGTTCAGATGACCTATCTGACCATTTTCATGACCGATGTCATCATGATTCCGACAGCTGTGGTTGCGTCTACTCTTCTGGTCGCCAGGGTCATAGATTTCCTGATTGGCGTGATCTGCGGCGGTATCATTGAAAAGGTACGGATGCCCTGGGGCAAGTACCGTTCCTGGCTGCTGGTTCTTCGCTGGGTGATCATTTTCTCGCTGGTATGCGCGTTCTTCGACACTTCCAGCTGGCCGCTGGCCTTCCGTGTAGGCGTGTCCTTTATCGGATATTTCCTGATGAACGCCGGCATGAGCTTTACGACAAACGCTTATTACGCTCTGGGGCCGGCGCTGGCGGGCGCGAACCTGAACGACCGTTTCCGTCTCAGTACCAGAGGCGCTCAGTTTATGTGCGTGGCAATGCTGATTACCTCTGCGCTGACCATTCCGCTGGTAACGGCTCTGACTCCTGTCGTAGGCCCGGCAAACGCCTATCTGATCGTAGCGGTGGCATTTGCCCTTCCTTATATTGCCGGCTGTCAGATCGTATCCAATCTGTGTAAGGAATGCGATCCTTCCGGCAAGCCCGCGAAGGGAAGCGGACAGGCGGGCCCTACGGTTACTCTGGGCGACATGGTAAAATCTGTAACGCAGAACTCTCAGCTGCTGGTGCTGTTTCTGGCTTATACGATTTACTATATCGGCCTGTACACCATTTCCGGCCTGGGTACATATTATTTTACCTACATTGTAGGGGACTTTATGAAAATGTCGGTCAGCATGACCATCACAATGATTACCGGCTTTATTTCTTCGCTGATCGTGCCTAAGCTGGGCGGTAAGCTGGGAAAGAAGAGAGCTTTTGTGACAGCGCTGATTGTATATGCCCTGGCTTATTCCTGCGTATTCTTTATCGGCGGCCGCTGGCCCTTCTACACACTGTGCGGCGCCATCGGCGGCGGAGCGGTTTATCTCTTCTCCAGCTTTGGCGCGAACTACTTTGTGGACTGCGGCGAATACCATCTTCATAAGACGGGAAAGGATACCAGAACCATTGCGATTACCATGTATTCCGTACCGATGAAAATCGGCATGGCGCTGGGCGGCGCAATCGCCACATATGGCCTGGCCTTTATCGGATACCATGCAGGCATGACCATTGACGGCGCGTTCCAGACAAAGTTTATGTTCCTGCTGTCCATTATCCCGGCGGCGCTGGTAATGATCGGCGCGCTGATTATGCTCTTCGGCTATAAGATCACAGATGAGGACGCTGCCAGATATGCGGCTGAGAATGCGGCGAGAGCTGCTGAGGCTGCCGGGGCAGAGCAGAAATAGGGATTAGCAATCTATATGAAACCAAGCTTCCGGGCCCTCCTGCTTTCGGAGAAGGGGCGGGCGCCGGGAAGCTTTCCCTGGATCATCCAGAGACCGAAGGAGCCTATTACCGGCAGACCTTACAGCGTAAGGGAAAACTATATCCGCTGCGTGAAGGGCGAGCAGCCTTACTGGATGCCCTGCTACATGTATGAGACAAATACGATCTGGCCGGACGCGATGGAAGAGCATCCCGTACCGGAGGTAGACGGCTATGACTGGTGGGGCGTATACTGGACAATGGTAGAGCAGGTAGGCGGTATGATTACCAAGCCTGGTACCAGAACCATTTCGGATTTCGCAAAATGGAAGGAAGAACTGGAATGGCCGGATCTGTCGGTAGTAGATTTCAAGACAGACGGAGAGAAAATTCAGAAAATGCTGGATCCGGACCGGGCGCATATCTATGAGAGCGTGGAAGGTATTTTTGAGCGCCTCCATGAAATGATTCCCTTTGATGAATCTTTACTGGCATTTTATGAGGAGCCGGAGCTGCTGGAGGAGTTCTTCCAGAAAATGGCGGATTACAAGATTGAGTCTACCCAGAAGATTTTTGACTATTATGGACAGGTAGACGGCGTTCTGTACCATGATGACTGGGGTACCCAGAGAGCCGGATTTTTCTCCAACCAGATGTTCCGCGAGCAGCTGATGCCTGCTACCAGCCGTTATCTGAAATTTATCAAGGATCAGGGGAAATTTATCGAGCTGCATTCCTGCGGCAAAAATGTGCAGTATGTGCCGGAAATGATCGAGATGGGAATCGATATGTGGACGCCTCAGACCGGTATCAATGATCCGGACTTCCTGTACGAGAACTACGGCGATAAAATGACCTTCGCATTCTTCGTACCCATTGATGCAAAGGCAGATGAGGCGGAAGTAAGGAGAACGGTAAGAGATTTCGTAGATCACTTCGGCGCAAAGGGCCGCTGCATGCCGTTCTTCATGACAGATCCGGGCAATCCGATGCAGGATACAGTAGCCAAGGATGAACTGTTCCATTATTCTTATGAGTATTATAACAAGCTGTATCACAGAGGCTGATGTGCGGCAGGAGGCGGCATAGAGGCGCCCTGGCGGACAGGAATGCCTTGGCCGGCAGGATAGGCTTGTGAGGAGGATTTTCCTTCCGGTTCAGCCATGTGGAAAAAGAAAAGGCAGTCTTTTGCACGCAAGCGTGCACAGCCTGCCTTTTCTTTTTCTGTATGGCTGAACTGTTAGAGGCAGATGTCCGCCGGGAGAAAATCCTCTTTTTTTATCACCTGTTTTGGGGTATGATGAATGAGATTGGATTACGACAGGAGGTCTCAAAATGGGAAAAAAATATGCAGCCTATGTAGGTTCTTATACATTTATCGGAAACAGCAAGGGGATTACCGTTTATGACGTGGATGTGGAAAATGGGAGCTTTGCCAGGATCGGAGAGACGACAGTGAACAATGTTTCTTATCTGGCGGTATCCCATGACCGGAAATATCTTTATGCCGTGATAGATGAAGGAATCGCCAGCTTCCGTATCCTGGAGGACGGCCTGCTGGAGCAGATGAATACGGCGTCCATCCAGGGGATGCGCGGCTGCTATCTGTTTCTGGATCCGACAGACCGGTATATTTTTGTCAGCGGGTACCATGACGGGAAGCTGACTGTTCTGAATGTGCGGGAAAATCATACGGTAGGGAAAATTACGGATTTCGTATTTCACAAGGGGATCGGCAGCGTGGCGGAGAAAACCCACCAGCCTCACATCAGCTGCGTGATGATGACGCCGGACAGCAAATATGTGTGCGCGGTAGATTCCGGCATCGACCAGATCAAGATTTACAGCTTTAACTATGAGACCGGACGGCTGTCATTGGCGGACATTATCCGGTGCGATCTGGAATCCGGCCCTCACCAGATGCTGTTCAGCAAGGATGGGCGGTTTATGTATGTGGTATGCGAGCTGAAAAAACATATCTGTGTTTATTCCTATGACGGAAGCGGCTCCTCGCCCCGGTTTGAGCTGGTGCAGCGAATCTTTACAGTGCGTAAATATGCCAGCACCATCAGCGCTGCCTGCGCCATAGAGATGACGGCGGATAACCGGTATCTGTTCTGCTCCAACGCGGGAGACAACAGCGTTTGCATCTTCCAGCGGGATGCCCAGAGCGGCCGTCTGTCTGTGATGCGGATTCTTCCCATCAGCGGCGACTATCCCAAGGATATCGGGCTGTTTCCCGACGACCGTCACCTGTATTCGGTAAACCATGAATCCGGCTCCCTGACCTTTTTTACGGTCAATTATACCCAGGGGCTGATCGTTATGAACCAGAAGCCGGTCCGTGTGGACGAGCCAAACTGCGGACTGATCGTAGAGCTGGACGGCAGGGATTAAAATTTATTCCTGTCTGTGATACGCTGTGGAAGGATGGCAGGGATTCGGAAAGCTATTATGCCGGCGGAGGCTGACCCGAATCCCGCGCCGGTGATATTTTGTCAGAGGTTTTGATTTTTTACGGTGAAGCGGTAATGGGGCATATCCACGCCGCGGTAATGCTTGACCCAGCTGTCTTCCCGGCTCATGCCGTTTCGCAGGGCCACGTTTTGCGATGCAATATTCGTATCTCTGATAATGGAGCATACCTCCTTCGCCTTCATAACTTCAAAGGCATATTGCTTACAGGCTTTCGCCGCTTCTGTGGCATAGCCGTTATGCCAGTAATTGCGGTTGAAGAGATAGCCGATTTCCAGCACCTCCCGTTCCTTCCACGGCTGCATGGTAAGGCCGCACTGGCCGATTACCGCTCCGTTTTCCTTTAAGACCACAGCCCATGCCCCAAAGCCCCATTCCTTGTACCGTAAAATCTGCCGGTCAAGCCATTCCTGGACTTCGCTGTCCTGAAAAATCCCTTCGTAGGCATACATAGTGTCCTCATCCTGGAGAATTTCGCACAGGGCGGCAAAATCCGACTGTGTTAATTCCCGCATATATAAACGTTCTGTTTCCAGTCTCATAAATTTTTCCTCCTCATTTAAGAACTGCTCGCGCATATAATGCCGATTTTCATAGGTTTTCTCCTTAGAATAGAAGGGCTTCCAGCATATCCGGCTGTAAAATTCTGATTTCACGTCCATTCATTTGAATAATTCTGGCTTCGCATAGAGCTTTCAGCTCTCTGCTCAGGGATGTGCGCGAAACATTCAGATATTCTGCCCAGGTGGTTTTTGAAAATGGAAGAAGGATGGTTTGATGCTGATCTGCCGTAAAATCATTTCGCAGCGAAAAGGCGATTTTTTTGTGCTACAATTATGGTCAGAAGGATTATATCATAGTTTTTCCGGATGGTAAAGCTTTGCATGGGAAAGACCGCATTAAAAAGAAATGTCCTGGCGTTAATATCTGCAATGCTAACGCCGTCTGTGACCGGGGTGATGATGCAATGAAAAAAATCATAAAACGGTGTCGTTTTTTTCTGTTTGCGCCTTTCTTCTCTGTGTGATAAAATAAAGCTGTCCATTCTGACGAAATGTGTTCCCCGTCTCCTGACGGCTTCCATTCCCTGATTTTCCGGTTGACTTTTTCCCCAAAGTATAATAATATGTATGTATCGAACAAATGTTCACAGAGAACGGCTTATGATGGAGGATAATATTATGATTAAAGAGGATAAATTAAAGGCGCTGGACGCTGCCCTGACGCAGATTGAGAAGCAGTATGGAAAAGGCTCGGTGATGAAGCTGGGCGATTCCAATGCCCACATGAATATTGAGACAGTTCCCACAGGTTCTCTGAGTCTGGATATCGCCCTGGGGATGGGCGGCGTTCCCAAGGGCAGGATCGTGGAGATTTACGGGCCGGAGTCCAGCGGTAAAACGACCGTTGCCCTGCATATGGTGGCGGAGGTGCAGAAGCGGGACGGCATCGCCGGTTTTATTGATGCGGAACATGCCTTAGACCCGGTTTACGCGAAAAATATCGGCGTAGATGTGGATAATCTCTATATTTCTCAGCCGGACAATGGGGAGCAGGCGCTGGAGATTGCGGAGACGATGGTGCGCTCCGGCGCGATCGACATTGTGATTATCGACTCTGTGGCGGCGCTGGTGCCGAAGGCGGAGATCGACGGCGATATGGGGGATTCCCATGTGGGCCTTCAGGCCCGCCTGATGTCCCAGGCATTGCGGAAGCTGACCGCCTGCATCAGCAAATCCAACTGTATCGTGATTTTTATCAATCAGCTGCGTGAAAAGGTAGGCGTTATGTTCGGCAATCCTGAGACGACTACCGGCGGGCGGGCGCTGAAGTTTTATTCCTCGATCCGCCTGGACGTCCGCAGGATTGAATCTTTGAAGCAGGGCGGGGAGATTATCGGCAACCGTACCCGCATCAAGGTAGTAAAGAACAAAATCGCGCCGCCCTTTAAGGAAGCGGAGTTTGATATCATGTTCGGGAAGGGAATTTCCAAAGAGGGAGATATCCTGGATCTGGCAGCGAAGGTAGGCATCGTGGAGAAGAGCGGAGCCTGGTACGCCTATAACCAGGAAAAGATCGGACAGGGCCGGGAGAACGCCAAGACATTCCTGCAGAATAATCCTGAAATTATGGCGGAAATCGACCAGAAGGTACGGTCTTACTATCATGTAGGAGAGCAGGCGGACGCCGCTGCGGAGGAGAATACGGATTCTTCTGATATCAGTGAGAATTTAGATACAATATAAAGAATGTTGTGCAAATTGTTTTAATTTTCACAAAATAATGTTATAAATATCCAATACACTTGACAGGGGGCCAAAAACAGTTTAAAATTTAAGTGTTGTATTTGTACAATGAAAACTAAATAAGGAGGTGCTCCTGAATCGATGGGTAGTTATATCATTGCTGTGTTGATCACACTTTGTGTTGTGGCACCTATTACTTGGTTTTCCGCGATTGCCTACCGGAAGAAGGTTTATGAGGACAAGATCGGGAAGGCAGAGGAAAAATCAAGAGAGATAATAGATGAAGCACTGAAGGTCGCTGAAACCAAAAAGCGGGAAGCCCTTTTGGAAGCCAAAGAGGAATCTTTGAAAACCAAAAACGAGCTGGAAAAAGAGACCAGAGAGCGTCGGAACGAGCTGCAGCGATATGAGCGCCGGGTTTTGAATAAAGAAGAAAACCTGGACAAAAAAGCTGATGCCCTGGAAAAACGCGAAGCAGGATTGGCAGCAAAGGAAGATTCATTGAACCGGCGGAGCAAAGAGGTGGAAACTCTTTTTGTGAAGCAGGAACAGGAACTGGAACGTATTTCTGGATTAACCTCCGAACAGGCAAAGGAATATCTTTTAAAAACTGTTGAAGACGATGTAAAGCATGACACCGCGAAAATGATTAAGGAGCTGGAAAGCCGCGCGAAGGAAGAAGCGAACAAGAAAGCGAAGGAGTATGTGGTGACGGCCATACAGAAATGCGCCGCCGATCATGTGGCAGAGACAACGATTTCTGTTGTTCAGCTTCCCAACGATGAGATGAAAGGACGTATCATCGGGCGGGAAGGCCGGAATATCCGGACGCTGGAGACGCTGACGGGTGTGGATCTGATTATAGATGATACCCCGGAGGCGGTTGTTTTATCCGCTTTTGATCCGATCCGGCGGGAAGTGGCCCGGATTACGCTGGAGAAGCTGATCCTGGACGGCCGTATCCATCCGGCCAGAATCGAGGAAATGGTGGAAAAAGCCCAGAAGGAAGTGGATACCATTATCCGGGAGGAGGGCGAAGCCGCTGTGCTGGAAGTGGGCATCCACGGTATTCATCCGGAGCTGGTGAAGCTGCTGGGAAAGATGAAGTTCAGAACCAGCTATGGGCAGAACGCGCTGAAGCATTCCATCGAGGTGGCCCATCTGGCAGGGCTTCTGGCCGGAGAGATCGGGCTGGATGTACGGCTGGCGAAACGGGCAGGGCTGCTGCATGATATCGGCAAGGCTGTAGACCATGAAATGGAAGGCTCGCATATTCAGCTGGGCGTGGAGCTTTGTAAAAAGTACAAAGAATCCTCCGTTGTGATTAACGCGGTAGAATCCCATCACGGCGATGTGGAACCTACATCCCTGATCGCATGTGTCGTACAGGCGGCGGATACGATTTCCGCAGCGCGTCCGGGCGCGAGAAGGGAGACGCTGGAGACATATACCAACAGATTAAAACAATTAGAAGATATTACAAATTCCTTTAAGGGAGTGGACAAATCTTTTGCTGTTCAGGCAGGACGAGAAATTCGAATTATGGTAATTCCCGAACAGGTCAGCGATGATGACATGGTATTGCTTGCGAGAAATATCTCGAAGCAGATCGAATCAGAATTAGAATATCCGGGACAGATAAAAGTCAACGTAATCCGTGAGTCCAGGGTTACAGACTATGCGAAATAAACCTGAATCATACAAAAAGCTCGAAATTATATTTCGGGCTTTTTGTTTCAGAAAGGAGAGAAAATGGAAGAAATCAAACGTATTAACCGGGAACTGAAATACAGAGGAGCGATCGTGGATTTTTATTCCGACACGATGCTGCTGCCCAACGGGCATACCGCCCAGTGGGACTACATCGCCCATAAGGGCGCGGCCGCCGTGGTGCCTGTGACAGACGATGGGAAGATTCTGATGGTACGCCAGTACCGGAACGCCCTGGAGCGGTATACGCTGGAGATCCCGGCGGGATCGCTGAATTATGCCGGGGAGCCGAAAATCGACTGTGCCTTCCGGGAGCTGGAGGAAGAAACCGGCTACCGGGCAGACCATCTGGAGCACCTGCTGGATATCAATACCACCGTGGCTTTCTGCAATGAGCTGATCGGCGTGTATGTAGCCCGGAAGCTGATTCCTTCCAGACAGCATCTGGATGAGGACGAATTTCTGAACGTGCAGGCCTATGACCTGGACGAGCTGCTGGGAATGATAAGTGAGGGAAAAATCACCGATGCAAAAACCGTCGCTTCCCTGCTGGCCTATAAGCTGAAATATGCGCAGTAACGGTAAACCGGGAAAATCCGGCCGGAACAGAAACTGGACAAAAGGCGCAGGGGCTGGCCGGAAGAGGACATAACAAAAAAAGAAGAGGCATATAGTAGATGATGAGAGAGGAGAATGCTTTATGAATCGATCATCTGGCTATATGCCCCTTTTATTTTTCTGGCTGGCCGGGGCGGCGGCAGGCGCCCTGGTATTTTTTGCCGCCTGTCAGTCAGATGAAGCCAGTCTGCTGGCCGACAGCCAGATTATGGTGAATGCGGTGAGGACAGGCCAAGCCTCCGGGTTTCTGCTGTTCCGCTATATTTTTCAGCGGCGTTTTCTGACCGCCCTGGCGCTCTGGCTGGCGAGCATGACCCAGTTTGGCGCGCCGGCGCTGAACAGCGCGGTATTTTGCTGGGGGATGACCAACAGCTGTGCTGTTTCTGCCATGACCTACCTGTATGGAATCCTGGGTTATCCGACAGCGGTGGCGGCCGGTTTTCCCCAGAACCTGATTTACCTGCCGGTCTGGGTTGTCTTTTATTTTTTCTGCCGGAGCAGGGATTCCCGCGGTATCGTAAGGCAGAGCCCTTATTTCCTGGCTGTCTGCGTGGCGCTGCTGGCAGGGTCTTTTCTGGAAGCCTATTTAAACCCGTGGATTTTAGAGTGGACCGGTCAGATTTTTAACATATTTTAGGAGAATTTGTTAAAAAATGTTTGATTTTACAGTATAATTCGTTATAATGTTAGTTAGCAGTTCAGGGAAGCTGCGGTAATTATAGAAACAAGAGGACCGAGACATGCTTACGATAGAAATTGACGAATTTATCTGTTATTTGAATGAGGAAAAACATACATCTGAGAATACGCAGGTATCCTACCGCAGAGATCTGGTGAAGCTGGCGGCGTTCCTGGAAAAACAGGGCATCTGCCGGTGGGAGAGTGTGACCGAGACCAGCCTGAACTTATATATTCTGGAGTTGGAAAAGGGCGGGCTGAAGGCTTCCAGCATATCCCGGAATATTGCGTCGGCCAGAAGCTTTTTTCATTATATGCTTCAGAATGGCAGGCTGGCGCAGGATCCTGCCTGCCGGCTGAAATCGCCTAAAATCGAAAAGAAAGCGCCTGCCGCCCTGACCCGCCAGGAGGTGAAGCGGCTGCTGGACGCCCCCTCCGGCAACGGGCCGAAGGAGCTGCGCGACAGGGCGATGCTGACCCTGCTTTACGCCACTGGTATGCGTGTGTCCGAGCTGATTCAGCTGAAAACAGAGGATCTGAACCTGCCGATGGGCTATATTACCTGCAAAGACCGCACTGTGCCATTTTCCGGGGAAACAGGTCAGATACTGAGGGTATATCTGGAGCAGAGCAGAGGCTGTTTTGTCCAGGACGCAGAAAACCCGTACCTGTTTACCAACTGCAGCGGCCGTCCCATGAGCCGCCAGGGCTTCTGGAAGCTGATCAAGCATTACGGCGAGAAAATCGGGCTCCGATCGGTGCTGACGCCTCATGTTCTGCGCCATTCCATGGCCATCCACAGGCTGGAGCAGGGGGCCGACCTGCAGCAGCTCCAGCAGATACTGGGCCATTCTGATATTTCCACAACCCAGATGTATACATATTTTAAGCGATGACCAGGCCGCAAGGCTGAACTTTTACGTTTGCATCGCATTTCGTGAAATTGACTCTTGTATTTTCCTGTATGGCCGCGTTATAATGAGAAAGTATTTCTTCCAATGTTAAGACCAGAGAGAAAGGATGTATGTGATGAAACCATACAAGGAATTAAGCAAAGAGGAACTGCTGGCGCTGAAAGCAGAACTGGATCAGAAATATAAGGAATATCAGGATATGGGCCTGAAGCTGGATATGTCCAGAGGAAAGCCTTCCGCACAGCAGCTGGATCTGTCCATGGAGATGATGGATGTGTTAAACAGCGGGACGGACCTGAAATGCCGGGAGGGCATAGACTGCCGGAATTACGGCTGCCTGGAAGGCATCCAGGAGGCGAAGGAGCTGCTGGCGGCGATTATGGAGGTTCCCACAGAGAATATTATTATTTACGGAAATTCCAGCTTAAATGTGATGTTTGATACAGTAGCCAGATCCATGACCCACGGCGTGATGGGACATACGCCCTGGTGCAAGCTGGATCGGGTGAAATTTTTATGCCCTGCGCCGGGATATGACAGACATTTTGCCATTACAGAATATTTCGGAATTGAGATGATCACCGTTCCCATGACGCCGGAAGGCCCGGACATGGATCTGGTGGAAAAGCTGGTCAGCGAAGACGATGCAATAAAAGGAATCTGGTGCGTGCCGAAATATTCCAATCCCCAGGGCATCACTTACTCGGATGAAACCGTTCGCCGGTTCGCCAGACTGAAGCCTGCCGCGCCTGATTTCCGGATTTACTGGGATAATGCCTATACGGTTCACCACTTATATGAAGATCAGCAGGATCAGCTGATCGAGATTCTGGATGAGTGCGCGAAGGCGGGCAACCCGGATCTGGCATATAAATTCAGTTCCACGTCCAAGATTACCTTTCCCGGTTCCGGCGTGGCGGCCATTGCCGCTTCCAGCGCGAACCTGGTAGATATCAGAAAGGCGCTGACGATCCAGACCATCGGCCATGATAAGCTGAACCAGCTGCGCCATGTGAGATTTTTCAAAAATCTGGACGGCATTAAGGCTCATATGAAAAAACACGCCGATATTATGCGGCCCAAGTTTGAGGCAGTGCTGGAGATCTTAGACCGGGAGCTGTCCGGACTGGAGATCGGCAGCTGGATCAGACCCAGAGGCGGATATTTCATTTCCTTTGATTCTATGGACGGCTGCGCGAAGGATATCGTAAAAAAGGCAAAGGAAGCAGGCGTGGTGATGACAGGAGCCGGCGCTACCTATCCCTATGGAAAGGATCCCCATGACAGCAATATCCGGATCGCTCCCTCCTATCCGACGCTGGACGAGCTGGTAACTGCGGCGGAGCTGTTTACCCTCTGCGTCAAGCTGTCCTCAGTGAAGAAGCTGCTGGTCGATATGCAGTAAGAGTGAAGACTGGAATAAAAAAAAAAAAACGGATGAAAAAAGTACCTGTTTTGACGCTGGAGCAGGTGGAGGATATTGTCAGGAAATATCCGACGCCGTTCCATATTTATGACGAGCGGGGCATCCGCGAGAACGCGGCCAGGCTGCAGGAGGCTTTTTCCTGGAATAAGGGCTTCCGGGAGTTTTTTGCGGTAAAGGCGACGCCCAATCCCTTCCTGATTCAAATATTGAGAGAATATGGCTGCGGGTGCGACTGCTCCTCCCTGGCGGAGCTGATGCTGGCTGAGGCCGCAGGCTGCAAAGGAGAGGAGATCATGTTTTCCTCCAATGCCACGCCTGCGGAGGAATTTATTTATGCCAGGAAGCTGGGAGCTGTCATTAACCTGGACGACTTTACCCATATCCGGTTTCTGGAGGAGTGCGCCGGGCTGCCGGAGACCATCAGCTGCCGGTATAATCCGGGGGGCGTATTCCGGATGAGCAATGGGATTATGGATAATCCGGGAGACGCCAAGTACGGCTTTACCAGAGAGCAGCTGCTGGAGGGCTTCCGCATCCTGAAGGAAAAGGGAGTAAGGAATTTTGGCCTCCACGCTTTTCTGGCCAGCAATACGGTGACAAATGAATATTACCCCATGCTGGCGAAGGTGCTGTTTGAGCTGGCTGTCTGCCTGAAGGAGGAGACAGGAGTTCATATCAGCTTTATCAATCTGTCCGGCGGGATCGGCATCCCCTATTCTCCGGATCAGGAGCCCAATGATATTGGAGTGATCGGCAGAGAGGTAAAGGCTGTATACGACCAGATCCTGCGTCCGGCGAAGATGGATGACGTGGCCATTTATACAGAGCTGGGCCGGTTTATGCTGGGGCCTTACGGCGCCCTGGTGACCCGGGCGATTCATCAGAAGCATATTTATAAGGAATATATCGGGTGCGACGCCTGCGCGGCCAATCTGATGCGGCCCGCCATGTACGGCGCCTACCATCATATCACCGTACTGGGAAAGGAAGACGCGCCCTGCGATCACAAATATGACGTAACCGGATCGCTGTGTGAGAATAATGATAAATTTGCCATCGACCGGATGCTGCCCCAAATTAACGTGGGAGATTATCTGTATATCCATGATACCGGCGCCCACGGCTTTTCCATGGGATATAATTACAATGGGAAGCTGCGCTCCGCAGAGCTGCTGAAAGGAATGGACGGCTCCATCCGGCTGATCCGCCGGGCAGAGACGCCGAAGGATTATTTCGCTACCTTCGATTTCTGCCCCATCATGGACAAAGTCCTGCAGGAGCAGTCAGAGACGGCCCGTCCGGCTGTCTGCCGCGGCGGAGAAGAAAAAGAAACGGGGCGCTGAAATGAAAGAGGAAAGGGATACCGGAAGAAATAATGTCCTGATCGTGGAGGCCGTTCTGATCGCAATCCTGGTGATGGCGCTGACGGTGCTCCTGGTATTGTATTTCGAGAAGGATGCCCCGGAACAAAGAGGCGAGGTATCGCTGGAGGAAATGGAAACGGAAAGCTCTGAAGGGGTGGAAGTCCTGCCGGAGCCGGAACCGGTATACGCTTATGAGCGGATCTATCTGGAGGATTCCAAACTGGGCGATATCGCAGTTCCCACGATACCGGGTGTGGAGCGGCATACCTATTCCTGGGAAAATCTGCGGGAAGAAAACGGACGGTATCTATACGAATCCGATGAATGGCAGTCCAGGACAGGGGTAGACGTATCTTATTTTCAGGGAGACATCGACTGGGAACGGGTAAAAGCAGACGGCATTGATTTTGCCATTATCCGTCTGGGCTTCCGGGGGTATGGAACAGGGAATATCGTTATTGACGAACAGTTTATTTCCAATATCAACGAAGCGCTGGAAGCGGGGCTGGAGGTAGGGGTCTACTTTTTCTCCCAGGCGGTCAATGAAGAGGAAGCCAGCCGGGAGGCAGAGACAGTGCTGGGCATGATCGAGCCCTACCAGATCACCCTTCCGGTCTTTTATGACCTGGAGATTATTGACGACAACGGTTCCCGCACCAAAGGACTGTCCGCAGATGCGATGACGGCGAATGCCAGGGCTTTCTGCGGCATTATTGAGGATGCCGGCTATGAGGCGGCATATTATGCCGCCCAGAGGACTGCCCTGCTGAAGTATGATATGGGACAGCTGACGGACTATGACCTGTGGTATGTACAGTCAGGGCCGGAGCCTGTGATTCCCTATCATTTTACGGTGTGGCAGTATACCTCCGAGGGACAGGTGGATGGAATCGACGGAAATGTGTCGCTGAATCTGTATTTCGAGAGGAAGAACACAGACGGAGACGAGGAGTAATTTTGACAAAACTATCACCAATGATGCAGCAGTATGTTGCAACGAAGGAACAGTATAAGGACTGTATTTTATTTTACCGCCTGGGAGATTTCTATGAGATGTTTTTTGATGACGCGCTGACCGCGTCAAAGGAACTGGAGATCACCCTGACGGGAAAAGACTGCGGACTTTCAGAGCGGGCGCCCATGTGCGGCGTCCCTCATCACGCTCTGGACGTATACCTGAACCGCCTGGTGCAGAAAGGTTATAAGGTGGCTGTCGCCGAGCAGATGGAGGATCCGAAGCAGGCGAAGGGCATTGTAAAGCGGGAGGTTATCCGGGTGGTGACGCCGGGCACGATTCTCAGCAGCCAGGCTTTGGATGAGGGAAAAAACAATTATCTGATGAGCATCGTCTATCTGGACAAGTCGTTCGGCATCTCAATCGCGGATATTTCTACCGGCGATTTTTTCGTTACAGAGGTAGAACAGCTGCGGACGCTCCTGGATGAGATTCATAAATTCATGCCCTCTGAAATTATATGCAATGAAGCCTTTTTCATGAGCGGCGCGGATATTGACGATCTGAAAAACCGTCTGTCTATCTCCATATCTTCTATGGAGAATTATTATTTTGATGACGACCGCTGCCGGCAGGCGCTGATGGATCATTTTCATGTCAGCCGGCTGGAGGGGCTGGGAATTGGCGATTATCCCAATGGAATGATTGCATCCGGCGCCCTGCTTCAGTATCTGTATGAGACGCAGAAAAACGACGTGGCCCAGCTGACGGCGATTCACCCCTATCAGACCGGGAAATATATGGTGATCGATACCTCTACCCGGCGGAACCTGGAGCTGACGGAAACCCTGCGGGAAAAGAATAAAAGAGGCTCTCTGCTGTGGGTGCTGGATCAGACCCGCACCGCCATGGGCGCCAGGACGCTGCGCTCCTGGATCGAGCAGCCGCTGATCGACCGGCAGGAAATTGTCCGCCGCCAGGATGCGGTGGAGGAACTGAATGAAAATATGATTCTCCGGGAGGAGCTGGCGGAATACCTGAGCCCTGTCTATGACCTGGAGCGGCTGATCAGCCGGATTGTGAATAAAACAGCCAATCCCCGGGATCTGATCGCCTTTAAAAACTCTCTGGCCATGCTGCCGCCGGTGAAGGATATTCTGGAGCAGTTTCACAGCGAAAATCTGAGGAAGGCCTGGGAAGAGCTGGACGACCTGAAGGATCTGTATGAGCTGATTGACGCTTCCATTATGGACGATCCGCCTGTGACGATCCGGGAAGGCGGGCTGATTAAAGACGGTTTCAGCGAACAGGCAGGTCAGTACCGGAAGGCGAAAACAGACGGGAAGAGCTGGCTGGCGCAGCTGGAGCTGCGGGAAAAGGAAAAGACCGGGATTAAAAATCTGCGGATTAAATATAATAAAGTTTTCGGCTATTACCTGGAGGTGACAAACTCGTTCAAGTCTATGGTGCCGGATTATTATATCCGCAAACAGACGCTGACGAATGCGGAGCGGTATACTACGGATGAACTGAAGCAGCTGGAGGAAGTGATCCTGGGGGCGGAGGATAAGCTGTTCGCTCTGGAATACGACCTGTTCTGCCAGGTACGTTCCCGGATCGCGGGAGAGGTAGTCCGAATCCAGGAGAGCGCGAAGGCTGTCGCCAGGGCAGACGTCTATGTGTCCCTGGCCAGGGCCGCGGACCGAAACCAGTATGTCCGCCCTCAGATCAATGAAAAAGGGGTCATAGAGATTAAAAACGGACGTCATCCTGTGGTGGAGCGGATGCTTCACGGGGAGCTGTTTGTGGAAAATGATACCTGCCTGGATAACGGGCAGAACCGTGTCTCCATTATTACCGGCCCTAATATGGCCGGAAAGTCTACTTATATGCGCCAGGTGGCCCTGATCGTCCTGATGGCGCAGATCGGCAGCTTTGTGCCGGCCCAGTGCGCCTATATCGGCATCTGCGACCGGATCTTTACCAGGGTCGGAGCCTCTGACGATCTGGCCTCCGGCCAGAGTACCTTTATGGTAGAGATGACCGAGGTAGCCAATATCCTGCGCAATGCCACCAAAAACAGCCTGCTGATCCTGGATGAGATCGGACGGGGCACCAGTACCTTCGACGGCTTGAGCATTGCCTGGTCTGTCATTGAATATATCAGCAATACCAGGGTGCTGGGGGCGAAAACGCTTTTCGCCACCCATTACCATGAGCTGACGGAGCTGGAGGGAACTATCAGCGGCGTAAACAATTACTGTATCGCGGTAAAGGAGCGGGGGGACGATATTGTCTTCCTGCGGAAAATCGTCCGGGGCGGCGCAGACAAAAGCTATGGCATCCAGGTGGCGAAGCTGGCCGGCGTGCCGGATCCGGTGATCAGCCGGGCCAAGGAAATCCTGAGCGAGCTGGCCAGCGCTGATATTACGATGAAGGCAGGGGAGCTGACGGCCTCTTCTGGCGGAAGAAAAAAAAGCGTGGAGAAGCCTGACGAGGTGGATATGGCCCAGCTGACCCTTTTTGACACCGTGAAAGAGGACGATATCATTGCGGAGCTGACACAGATGGACCTGGGCAATATGACGCCGATCGATGCGCTGAACACCCTGTACCGGCTTCAGAGCAGATTGAAAAATAGAGTGTGATAGATTATGGCAAATATAACCAGACTGGATCAGAGTACCATTAATCAGATTGCCGCCGGCGAGGTGATCGACAGGCCGGCCTCTGTGGTAAAGGAGCTGATGGAAAACGCCATCGATGCAGGCGCTACCGCTGTAACCGCAGAGATCCGGGAGGGAGGTATTTCCTTTATCCGGGTAACAGACAATGGGCGGGGAATCGAGGGGGAGGACGTCCCCCTGGCTTTTCTGCGCCATACGACCAGCAAGATCAGATCGGCGGAGGATCTGCTGACGGTAAAGAGCCTGGGGTTCCGCGGGGAGGCCCTTTCCAGCATTGCCGCTGTGGCGCAGGTGGAGCTGATTACCAAGACGGCGGGAAGCCTGACCGGCTTCCGGTATGTGATCGAGGGCGGCGAAGAGAAAAAGCTGGAAGAGGTGGGGACGCCGGAGGGCACCACCATAATTGTGCGGAATCTGTTTTACCATACGCCGGCCCGGAAGAAATTCCTGAAATCGGCGGCGACAGAGGGCTCCTATATCAGCGAGCTGGTGCAGCGGATCGCCCTGTCCCACCCGGAGATC
The DNA here is from genome assembly GCA_944383605.1 of uncultured Lachnospiraceae bacterium. Lineage (GTDB taxonomy): Bacteria > Bacillota > Clostridia > Lachnospirales > Lachnospiraceae > Paralachnospira_A. The sequence continues at coordinate 8,383 of CALWQE010000095.1, read as the reverse complement.
TCCGTCCGTCTGATTGTGAATAATCAGACCAGGCTCCATACGGCGGGCAACCATAACCTGAAGGATATCATTTACGCCATATATGGGAAAGAAGTGACCAGAGAGCTGCTTCCGGCGCAGGGCGGGCTGTTTTGCGGCAGCCTGAGCGGATATATCGGAAAGGCGTCTGTCTCCAAGGGAAACCGTACCTGGGAGAATTATTTTATTAACGGGAGATATATTAAGAGCAGCCTGATCAGCAGGGCGCTGGAGGAAGCCTATCAGGGCATCCTGATGCAGCACAGATACCCTTTCTGCGTGCTTCATCTGTCTGTGGATCCGGCCTGTATCGATGTGAATGTCCATCCTTCCAAGATGGAGATCCGCTTCCAGCAGGGGGAGCAGCTGTACCGGGAGCTGGTGGAGCAGCTGAAAGGCGTCCTGCGGGGAGGAGAGATGATCCCCTCCTTTACAGTAGGGCCGGAAGAAAAACCGAAAAAACCGGAGGCTCTGCCGGCAAGGGCGCCGGAGCCTTTTGAACGGCGCAGGCTGGAGCAGGAGCGGCAGGCGGCCTTTCCGCCTGAGAAGAAAGAGGCGGAGGGCAGGCAGGCGCAGCCCGCGCTGATCCCCCAGGCGGCGGAGGCCGCCGCCTATGTACTGGATCATACTCCTGTGGCGGGTGAGGTACGGCAGCAGGAATTATTTGAAGAAAAAATCGTCCAGAAAAACCGGCTGGATGATTATCAGATTATCGGCCAGCTGTTCCAGACCTACTGGCTGATCCAGTTTCAGGACAACCTGCTGATTATTGACCAGCATGCAGCCCACGAGAAGGTGCTGTATGAGAAGCTGGCGCGGGAATTTCGGGAGCGTACCGTCATGTCTCAGCAGATGAACCCGCCGGCGGTTCTGACCCTTTCTCCCGGGGAAGAGGCGCTGGTTAAGGAATACGGGGAGCTGCTGAAGGAGGCCGGTTTTGAGCTGGAGCCTTTCGGCGGTTCCGAGTATGCGGTTTACGCCATGCCGGTGGATCTGTATCAGACAGACAGCCAGAAGCTGCTGCGGGAAATCATTGACGGGCTGGGAGAGATGAAAGGAAGCCGGGAATCTGAGCTGATTTTCAGCCAGATCGCCCTGCGCTCCTGCAAAAGCGCCGTCAAAGGCAACCAGGCTATCAGCAAAAGGGAGATGGAGGCGCTGCTGGCCCAGCTGCTGGAGCTGGAAAATCCCTATACCTGTCCCCACGGGCGGCCGGTGATTATCCGGATGACCCGGTATGAGCTGGAGAAAAAATTTAAGCGGGTGATATCATGACAGAAGAGAAAAAAAGGCCTCTGGTCATTCTGACCGGCCCTACCGCAGTGGGAAAAACGGCGCTGTCGGTCCGGCTGGCAAAAAAAATCGGGGCGGAAATCATCAGCGCCGATTCCATGCAGGTATACAAAGGAATGGACATTGGCTCGGCGAAAGTAAGCCGGGAGGAGATGGAAGGAGTGCCCCATTACCTGATCGATGTACTGGAGCCGACAGAGCCCTTCCATGTGGTTCGGTTTCAGGAGCTGGCCAGGGAGGCGATGGAGCAGATCTATGAGGCGGGCCATATTCCCCTGATTGCAGGCGGCACCGGCTTTTATATCCAGGCGCTGGCCTATGCCATTGATTTTACCGATTCCGCTGAGGACGGCGGCTTCCGGGAAGAGCTGGAGCGGCTGGCTGATGAGAAGGGAAACGGCTATCTTTACCGGCTGCTGGAGGAAGCAGACCCGGAGTACGCCGCCCAGAATCATCCCAACAACCGGAAACGGGTGATCCGGGCGCTGGAATATATCCGTCAGACCGGGGAAAAGTTTTCCCTGCACAATGAGCAGGAGCGGCAGAAAGCCTCTCCCTACCAGCTGGCTTATTTTGTACTGACCATGGACCGGGCCCGGCTGTATGGACGGATTGACCGGCGGATCGACCAGATGCTGGCTGACGGGCTGGTGGACGAGGTGAGAGGGCTGATGGAAAAGGGCTGCCGGCGGGGGATGACCTCGATGCAGGGGCTGGGATATAAGGAGATCCTGGATTATCTGTCAGGAGAAAAAACGCTGGAAGAAGCAGTGGAAACCCTGAAGCGGGACACCCGCCATTACGCCAAGCGACAGCTGACCTGGTTCCGCAGGGAGCGGGATGTGATCTGGGTGGATAAAGACCGGTTCCGGGATGAGGCGGATATTCTGGATTTTATGGTTAAAGCGTTAAGACAGAAAGGAATGATAGAAAATGGGTGAGGAGCTGACACAGATATACGGCCGGATGGGACTGAGCCCGGCGGTTATCGCGATCGGAAAAAAGACAGAGGAAAAGCTGAGGGACCGGTTCCGGGAGATCGACGAACGGGCGGAATATAATCAGATGAAGGTGCTGAAGGCGATGCAGGACTGCCGGGTAAACGCGGGCCACTTCGCTCCCTCCTCCGGCTACGGATACAATGACGACGGGCGGGATACGCTGGAACAGGTTTATGCCAGAACCTTTCACTGTGAAGACGCCCTGGTGCGGGCCCAGCTGACCTGCGGCACCCATGCCCTCCATGTGGCCCTCTCTGCCATCCTGCGTCCCGGCGATGAGCTTCTTTCCCCGGTGGGAAAGCCCTATGATACGCTGGAGGAAGTGATTGGCATCCGGGAATCTGCCGGGTCTTTGAAGGAATTTGGCATTTCCTACCGGCAGGTGGATCTGCTGCCGGACGGTTCCTTTGATTATGACGGGATCCGGGCGGCTATCGGCCCTAACACCCGTATGGCTACGATTCAGCGTTACAAGGGATATGCTTCCAGACCCACGCTGTCGGTGGCCAGGATCGGGGAGCTGATCCGCTTCATGAAGGAGATTAAGCCGGATCTCATCTGCATGGTGGACAATTGCTATGGAGAATTTGTGGAGACCATCGAGCCGACTGACGTGGGAGCGGATATGATCGTAGGCTCTCTGATTAAAAATCTCGGCGGCGGCCTGGCGCCGATCGGCGGATATATCGCCGGCAGGAAGGAGCTGATCGACCGGTGCGCCTACCGGCTCACCTCTCCCGGACTGGGAAAGGAGGTGGGCGCCAGCCTGGGGATCAACCAGACCTTTTACCAGGGCTTTTTCCTGGCGCCGGTGGTGGTAGCCGGGGCGCTGAAGGCGGCGATTTTTGCCGCGTGTATTTTTGAGGAGCTGGGCTTTCCGGTGCTGCCTGACGGCACTGTGTCCCGCCATGATATTATCCAGGCGGTGGAGCTGCAGTCCCCGGAGAGGCTGATTGCGTTTTGCGAAGGGATTCAGGCGGCGGCTCCGGTAGACAGCTATGTGCGCCCGGAGCCGTGGGCGATGCCGGGCTATGACTCTGACGTCATTATGGCGGCCGGGGCATTTGTCCAGGGGTCTTCCATCGAATTGAGCGCGGACGGCCCCCTGCGCCCGCCCTATACGGTTTTCTTCCAGGGCGGACTGACCTGGTATCACGGGAAATTCGGCATCCTGACAGCGCTGCAGAAAATGTCAGAAAAAGGACTGGTAACTCTGCCGGAAACTTAATTCTTTGTAAATTTTACCGCAAATATGTACATGGACGGAATAGTGTGTTAGAATAATCTAAATTTGGGTTTATGTAAAGAATAAGGAGATTGTCTGTGTTATGAAAAAGTCCCGCAGTACCGCGGCCCTGCTGATCCTGCTGCTGTGCGGCGTTGTCCTGGGCGGTTTCATCGGGTCGCTGGCCGGGAGGGCCGGCGCCCTGAGCTGGCTGGATTACGGCCAGAGCTTTGGACTGACGAATCCGCTGATTCTGGATCTGGGCGTGCTGTCTATCACCTTCGGGCTGACGATCCGCATCAGCATCGCCGGCATCCTGGGTGTGGTGATTGCCATTCTGATTTACCGGCTGCTGTAGGCTGTCGTAGTGTCCGGGGAGTCTGTCAGAGGTGTGCCTATGTCTCATTACAGTATGAAAGAACTGCCTTTGCAGGAACGTCCCTACGAAAGATGCCTGGAACGGGGCCCGGAGGCCCTGTCTGACGCAGAGCTGCTGTCCGTGATCATCCGGACAGGGGCCCATGGCGAAAATTCTCTGGAGCTGGCCCGGAAGATACTGGGGCTGAGCCGGGAGGGGGAGGGGCTGGCCTCCATCCTCCATCTGTCTGTGCCGGAGCTGTGTTCCCTGAAGGGAATCGGCAAGGTGAAAGCAGTGCAGGTTCTCTGTATCGGCGAGCTGTCCAAGCGGATCGCCCAGAGCAGCCGGGAGAAAAAAATTATCCTGAACTCCCCCGGCTCCATCGCGGCCTATTATATGGAGCGGATGCGCCATCTGGAGCAGGAGGAAATGATCGCGGTGTTTTTTAATACGAAAAACCGCCTGCTGAAAGACAAGCTGCTGACCAGAGGTACGGTAAACGCTTCCCTGGTCTCTCCCAGGGAGATTTTTATTGAGGCGCTGCGATACCATGCCGTTTACATTGTTCTGCTCCACAACCATCCCAGCGGGAATCCGGAACCCAGCAGAGAGGATATTATGGTAACGCAGCGGGTAGAGCGGTCAGGGGAGATGCTGGGCATCCGGCTGATCGACCACATTATTATCGGTGATAATCAATATATCAGTTTTAAGGAACGAGGATTGCTGTAAATGAAAGATGGTTTTAACTTTAAAATTCCCGCCAGGGTCGTGCTCTTTCTTCTGACCCTGCTGTTTGCGGTGCTGATCGCCCTCTCCTTTTTCCAGAGCAGCGTGACAGACGCTCTGGGAAACGGGGTGAGCGCGGCCATCCTGCCCATGCAGAAGGGACTGAACCAGCTGGGCGCCAGGATATTTTCCGAAGCGGAGGATCTGGCCACCCTGAAGCATGCCCAGGAGGAAAATGAGCAGCTGAAGGAACAGATCGCCGCGCTCCAGGAGGAGATCAGCCTGACGGAGCAGGAACGGTACGAGCTGGAAACCTACCGGGAACTGTATGAGCTGGATCAGGAATATTCCCAGTATGAAAAGGTGGGCGCCAGGGTGATCGGCAAGGATTCCGGCCAGTGGTTCCATTCCTTTCTGATCGATAAGGGAAGCGACGATGGGCTGGCCGAGGATATGGCAGTGATCGCCCAGGGCGGGCTGGTCGGAGTGATTACGGCAGTAGGGCCTCATTCCGCCAGGGTAATGTCGATTATTGACGATGAAAGCAATGTGACGGCCATGTCTGTCGCCGGCAGGGAGAACTTTATTGTTTCCGGCGATCTGGAGCTGTATGAGGACGGCCTGCTGCGGGTGATGTATATTGACCGGGAGAGTGAGATCGGCCCCGGCGATAAAGTGGTGACATCCAATATCAGCAGCGTCTATCTGCCGGGTATCCTGATCGGCTACATTGATGAAGTATCGGTGGATCCCAACAATATGACCCAGTCCGGCACGCTGATCCCGGTGGTGGATTTCGAGCATCTGGAGACGGTGCTGGTGATTACGGCTCTGAAAAATACGGGAGACGATATCAGATGAGTAAGGAGGCGATGTTTTCCGAATGAAGCTGAAGCGTATCATCGGCATGGTTCTGGTGATTGCGGCCGGTTTTTTGCTGCAGAACAGCATCCTTCCGGCGATCGGCCAGATCCATTATATTCCGAATATCCTGGTGATCACAGTCTGCGCCTTTGGCCTGACCAGCGGCCCTTACTATGGCATGCTGGCCGGCGTGCTGTGCGGCCTGCTGATGGACAGCGTGTTCGGCCACAGGATCGGCTATTATTCCCTTGTCTTTCTGTATATGGGTTACTGGAACGGGGTATGCCAGAAATATTTTTACTTTGATAATCTGGCTGTACCGCTGCTGGCCTGCGGCCTCAGCGATCTCGGCCTGGGTTTTTATATTTTTGTGGTCAGCTTCCTGCTGCGCAACCGGACGAACCTTCCCTTTTATATGATGAATATCATACTGCCGGAGCTGATTTCCACCATTGTGGCGGCATTGATCCTGTTCCGGGTGATTGCCCTGATTAACGGTAAGATGGCAGAGCTGGAAAAAAGGAGATCGACAAAATTTGTTTAAAGAGCTATTTCAGATTGTCACAGAATTTTTAAAAAATTTTTTTACATCCCGGCTGTTTGTGATTTCCGTGGTTGTTCTGAGCATGATGTCTGTGCTGGTGATCCATCTGTTCCGGCTGCAGATCGTGGAAGGGGAAACTTACCAGAGCGATTATATCAGCCAGACGCTGACCAGCGTGGCGGTAGACAGCTCCAGGGGCGTGATCTATGACCGGAACGGTACGCCGCTGGCCTACAACAAGCTGGCCTATTCGGTTACGGTGAAAGAGACCGGGGCCTATTCCAACGGCTATGACCGGAATCTGATGCTGCTGGAGCTGCGGGATATTCTGGTCAGCCATGGGGAAGAGGTAACGCCTTCGGTGCCCATGGCCCTGGATGAAAATGGGAATTATATGTTTACCACAACGTCAGAGAGCCGGAGGCTTGCCTTCCTGCGGGATGCCTATGGCCTGAAAAGCATTGATGAGCTGGATAATGAGGAGGAGACCCGATCCGATTCCACCGCCCAGGATGTGGTGGATGAACTGGTGGAGCGCTACGGCATCGGCGCCTATGGCCCTGATCCGGAGGATGGCACCTATGAGGTGACAAAGGAAGAGATCCTGGATCTGATTTATATCCGCTATGCCATGGCCCTCAATTCTTATCAGCGGTATCTTCCCTCTACGGTGGCGCAGGATGTGAGCATGGAAACGGTGGCGGACGTACTGGAGCATTCCGCTGAGCTGCCGGGCGTGGAGGTGGAAGAGGATTCGATCCGGGTTTATGAAAAAGGCGAATATTTCGCCAATATTATCGGCTATATCGGGCAGGCTGACAGCGAAGAGCTGGAGGCGCTCCAGGGAGATGACGGAAATTATGTCACCGGCGACCTGATCGGGAAAACCGGAATTGAGGCGACGATGGAATCCTGGCTGCGGGGAACCAAGGGCGAACAGACCATGTATGTGGACAGCCAGGGACATATCCTGGAGATTGTCTCGGAGACGGAGCCGACAGCGGGCAATGATATTTACCTGACGATAGATGCGGAAGAGACGGAGGCGATTTACCGGATCCTGGAGCAGCAGCTGGCAGGCATCCTGGTGACAAAGATCGTAAATGAGGACGTGACCATTACGCCCAATACGCCGGCTTCCCAGATGTTTATCCCGGTGAAGGATGTATATTATCAGCTGATTGGAAACAATGTCCTTTCAATCGCCCACTTCAGCGAGGAAGACGCCAGCGCGGCAGAACAGGGAATTTACGCGAAATATCTGGGCCGGAAGCAGGAGGTGATCCGCCAGCTTTCCGCCGCTTTGATGAACGAGAACGCTGTGCCCATCGCCCAGGAAAGTGAAGAGATGCAGTCTTATATCTCTTATGCCTACAATATGCTGGTAAACCATAATATCCTGGTGCGCAGCTGGATTGACACAGAGGATCCCATGTATCAGGAATGGCAGGAGGATACCTGCAGCTTCCGGGAATTTCTCCTGCATGCCCTGACCAACGGCTGGATCGATACCAACGAGCTGGAGCTGGAGGACCGGTATTCCAGCACAGAGGAAACCTTTGCCTCTCTGGTGAACCGGATGGAGGAAATCCTGGATACGGATTCGGACTTTACCAAACAGATTTACCGGTATATGATCGACGATGAAACCCTGACCGGCAGGGAGCTGTGTCTGGCGCTGTTTGACCAGGGCGTGCTGGAATACAGCGAGGAGGATTATCAGAGCCTGGCCCAGGGCAGCAGCGTGACAGCCTATTATTTTATCCGGGAGAAAATCTCAGATCTGGAAATTACGCCTGCCCAGCTGGCGCTGGATCCCTGCTCTGGTTCTGTGGTGGTGACGGACGTTAATACAGGCCAGGTGCTGGCCATGGTATCCTATCCGGGATACGACAATAACCTGCTGATGTCCAGCAGCGATTATTACGCCCGGGTCAGCAGCGATGAGTCGCTGCCCCTTTATCCCAGAGTGACCCAGACACGGACGGCGCCGGGCTCTATCTTTAAGATGATTACGGCTATCGCCGGTATGGAGGAGGGGGTGCTGCAGCCTGGAGAGGTCATCCAGACGAAGGGTATTTTTACCGAGCTGGGGCTGAACCTGCGCTGCCAGGCCTATCCCGGCACCCACGGCACCATCGGCATCCCGGAGGCCTTGCAGCGGTCCTGCAACTACTTTTTCTGTGAGGTGGGCTACCGGCTTTCCCTGGATTCCTCCGGCACCTACAGCGAGACGCTGGGCCTGAACAATATCCGGAAGTATTCCGAGGCCTTCGGGCTGGGAGAAAAATCCGGCGTGGAAGTATATGAAAACGATCCCCATGTGACAGACGCGAACCCTATCCCCTCTG
>CALWQE010000094.1 GCA_944383605.1 uncultured Lachnospiraceae bacterium | reverse complement strand
GAAGCTACAAAATTCACCATTATTACAGATCAGAAAAATGATATTAAAATGCTTCTGAAAGGAGACTGTCTGCTGCCCGACGTGGCGGTGGTTGCTTCTGATTTCTCCACAGACATGCCAAAAAGCGTCACTGCGGCCACAGGGCTGGATGCGCTGACCCACGCGGTGGAAGCATATACCTCAAAAAAAGCGTTTCCTCTGACAGACGTATTTGCGGTTTCCGCTGTCCGGCGGATTATGAAATACCTTCCCACAGCATATCGGAACGGATATGATGTGAAAGCCCGGGAGGAAATGTCCCTTGCGGCCCTTGAGGGAGGCATCTGCATCAATAATTCCAGTGTGACGCTGGTACACGGTATGAGCCGCCCTATTGGCGCGTTGTTTCATGTTCCCCATGGTCTCAGCAACGCCATGCTTTTAAAAGAATGTCTGGGATTTGCCCTGGACGGGGCCTGCGAACGTTTTGCAGATCTGGGAAGGGCTGTGGGCGCAGCGTCCGCTCATGATGAAGACCCTGCCGCGGCAGCTGCATTCCTCAGAGAAATCGAAAAACTGTGCCGGATCTGTGAGGTTCCGACTCTGCGGGAGTACGGGATAAAAGAAGCAGAATTCCTGTCGGCGATAGACAAAATGGCAGCAGACGCCATTGCCTCGGGGAGTCCGGGAAATACGAGAAAACCCGTTTCAAAAGAGGACTGTATGCATCTATATCGAAAAATTTACGGATAATACTTCGTGCTCCGGCACAAAAAGGATTGTGCTGGAGAATATTGAAATAAACGGGGCAGAAAATTATACTTGCACCATAAACAAAACAGGGCAACGGAGCCAGAACAAAGACTCCGCTGCCCTGTTTTTTTAATAAAAAAGATACCTGGATGGGCAGAAAACAGCCCGAAAAAGGAGGTAACCCTCAAGAGGATACCTGGATGGGCAGAAAGCAGCCCAAAGAAGGAGGTAACGAGGAATGAGTGAATTACAGGAAAGAGGAATTGAGATACAGATCAGAGATCTGGGTGTGACGTTTCAGGATAATGCAGGGCATGATGTACAGGCACTGACCGGCGTCAATTTTGACATTTATAAAGGCGAGTTCATTTCATTGCTCGGGCCTTCCGGATGCGGCAAGACCACCCTGTTGCGGACCATTGCGGATCTGCAGGAGCCTACAGAAGGAACGGTAAGAATCAGCGGGATGACGCCGAAGGAAATCCGTCTTCAGCAGAAATTCGGATTTGTCTTTCAGCAGCCGGTACTGTTTGACTGGCGGACAGTAAAGAAGAATGTGGAGCTTCCGCTGGAAATCATGTACCAGTCCAAAGAGGACCGTTCAAAAAGAGCAGACGAAATGCTGGAAATGGTGGGGCTGAAGAATTTTTCAGATCACTTTCCCAGACAGCTCAGCGGCGGTATGCAGCAGAGAGTGAATATTGCCCGTGCTTTTGGAATCCGTCCGGAAATCCTTCTGATGGATGAACCGTTTTCCGCCCTGGATGAATTTACCAAAGAGAAACTTCACGAAGATCTGCTCCGGATCTGGCGGCAGACAAATAAAACCATCGTTTTTGTGACACATAATATCCAGGAAGCCGTGTTCCTGTCCGACCGGATCTGCGTGTTATCCCCGCATCCCGGAAGGCTGTCCGCCATTGTGGATGTGGATCTTCCGAGACCGAGAACGCTGGAAATGAAAGAATCCCCCCGTTTTACGGAACTGGTCTATGAAGTCCGGGGCAAATTTGAAGGAGGCAGCGTCTGATGAAAAAGATACATAAAATATTTGATCACAAATGGGCTTCCACGCTGTTATGGATTGTACTGATCATAGTGGCCTGGGAGATCGCGGCCACGGTTGTGGCGGCAAACAACCGGTCTCCGGAAAACATTCTGCCTCATCTGTACCAGATTCTGGCGGCAGTATTTTCCACCAGTAAAGTTTCCCAGGGAATGACGGCGGTTATGGTGGTTCTGACCAGCGCAAAGGCGACGATTCTCCGGGCGCTGGCTGGCTTCCTGCTGGGAATTACCGCAGGATTCTTCCTGGCCCTGGTCATGAAGCTGTCCGGACTTCTGGAAAAAATGCTTTTCCCGTATCTGATGCTGATCCAGCTGATCCCGGTACTGGGACTTGCGCCGATTATTCTTGCCATTACCGGAGATATTAACAGCAGCCGCGTGATTATCGCAGCCGTTTTAAGTTTTTATCCGGTGGCGACCAACACGCTGGCTGGCTTCAAATCAGTAGACCAGGACAAATACGATCTGATGTATACCTACGCGGCAAAGCAGCGGACCATATATACAAAGGTGCTGATCCCATCCGCGATCCCTTACTTTTTTACAGGGACAAAGATCGGGGCGCCTATGGCGATCACGGCGTCGATCCTGGTGGATACCCTGCAGGGAGACGGGGGACTGGGATGTATCCTTTCCCAGTCGTTAAGACACGCAATGTCCATCTATGTATTTTGGCTGATCGTTTTCTTCAGCGCCTTTGTGGGAATTTTAAGTACCTATCTGATGACATGGATCGAAGCGCTGATTTCCCCGGAAAAAAGAGGAATCCGGAAAGCCAGAAGAGAGTATAAGAAATCAGCAGTGAGTCAGAAAGTATCTGTATGTCCCCAGATCAGTATAAGAAGGAGGAAGGCAGAATGACCCAGAAAAGAAAAAGACCGAAAAGCCTTTATCAGCGAATAAAAGAAAACACAAAAATACAGACGTCGGCAACGGTGATTCTGCCGGTTCTGCTGGGAGTGGTCATTGTGGTTCTCTGGCAGACCCAGACGCTTCATCATCTGTTCCGGACAGATACATTTACCCTGCCGCTTCTGGACAGAATCGGATCGATCCTGTTCGATAACATAGATAAGATCTGGGAGAATGTAGTGGCCACTATGGTTGTGGCTCTGGCCGGACTGGGACTGGGAAGTCTGCTGGGATATGGAATTGCCATGCTGGCAGCCCTCTGCCCTAAAATCGGAAAAGGCGGACTGAGTGTGATCGGCGCCTTTGCTTCCATCCCGGTTGTGGCGCTGGCTCCGGTCATGAACAACTGGACCAGAGATATTTCAGACATTGCCAGCGTGCGGAGTATGGTTGCAAAAATCTTAGTGGTTATGCTGGTTGCGGCCGCCAATATGGGCTTGAACGCCTACCGCGGTCTGACAGAACTGAAACCCTATTCCATGGATCTGATGGCAACCTACGCGGCAAAGAAACGCACCACATTTCTGAAGCTGCAGCTTCCCAATTCCGTACCATACATCTTTGTGGCGCTGAAGGTTTCCGTACCGGCAAGTATTATGACTGCCATTGTAAGCGAGTATTTCGCGGAATATATCATTGGCGTCGGCAGGCAGATCCGTGAAAATATCGTGTTATCGCAGTACTCTACTGCATGGGCCTATATCGCGACGGCCTGTATTATGGGCGTTGTATCCTATGTGGCGCTGATGATTGTACAGAGCATTCTCCTCCGGAAATATCATTAAACCGGAGTTGAAATATAGATAAGGTGAAAAGAATCAGGAAACTGTCAGTATGGGCAGACAGATGCCCCAAAAAGGAGGACTATGATATGAAAAGAAGAAGAGTGAAACTGATCAGTATGATGCTTGTGGCAGCCATGGGACTGACACTGATGGCAGGATGTGGTTCCTCGTCTGATGGGACAGGAGAGACCACCTCGGCAGCATCCTCCAGCGATGAAAGTTCAGCGTCCCAGGGTGAAGTCATGAGCAATGAAGAGATCATAAAAAAAGCGGCTGAGGATGGAAAGGTCAGCAACTGGGGAATCGGAAATCAGTACGAGATCCTCGCGCTTCTGGCAAAATACGATCTTCCCCTGGATTATCTCAGCGAGGACTTTACTATGGACGCCTTTGATGATGACAGCAGTACCCTGGCGTCAGCCATGACCTATAACGAACTGGGACTGGTGAAAAATGATTATGACGGAGGATATGGATACGGCGATTCTGTAGGATACATTGATATGAACGATGAAGGCGTGGCCATGCTGGAGGATAATATTTTCTGTACCAGGGAATTTGCGGAGCAGAATCCGGAAACGGTAAAAGCCTTTCTGTACGCTTCCATCCGGGGCTGGGAATATGCAGTAGAGCATCCGGAGGAAGCAGCTCAGATTGTATATGAGGCAGGATCTTCTGTTTCCCAGGATCATCAGAAATATATGGCTTCTGAAGTTGCAAAGCTGGTAAATACAGATATGAATTGAAACACGGTTACAGAGATCGGCAAAATCAATGACGACGCCATG
>CALWQE010000093.1 GCA_944383605.1 uncultured Lachnospiraceae bacterium | reverse complement strand
GGTGATGGAGATCATGCAGATCGCCAGAGAGCCTGCTTCTCTGGAAACCCCGATCGGCGAGGAGGACGACTCCAACCTGGGAGATTTCGTGGCGGACAGCAATGCGGTAACGCCGGAAGGCAATGTGGAGTCTGTTATGCTCAGGGAGCATATTGACACCCTGCTGGAAGATCTGAAGGAGAGAGAGCGCCAGGTGATCGTCCTGCGGTTCGGCCTGGAGGACGGCCATCCCCGTACTCTGGAAGAGGTGGGGAAGGAATTTAATGTAACCCGGGAGCGGATCCGCCAGATCGAGGCGAAAGCGCTGAGAAAGCTGAGAAATCCCGTCAGAAGCAAACGGATCCGGGATTTCCTTTCCTGACCTGCTTCCCCGTTTCACCGAATCCGGGAAGGGGACGGATTGGAAATATCCCATTGGCTTTATAAAGATATCCCACAGAATTTCAGGCTTGCCTGCCTGATCTTCGGTGGGATATTTTTTATTTCATAGGCAACTGCGTTCCCTATGAAACAATGATGCTACAGTCTGCCGTTTGCTGCCGCTTCCGCCCTGGAATAGACGCAGCCGCAGTAGTTCTGCCGGTACAGCCCGTATTCCGCGGACAGCTCTACCGAGCGTTTATATCCGTTTCGCTTTTTGAAATCTGACACGAGATAGGGAACCCCGGTTTCCCGGGCCAGCTCCAGGCCGATTTCATTCAGCTTCCGGGCATTTTTCAGCGGGCTGATGGAGAGGGTTGTGGTAAAATAGTCGAAATGATGGCCGGCGGCGTACTCCGCCGCTTTCTGCAGCCGCAGCCTGTAGCACCGGAAGCACCGCTCTCCGCCCTCCGGCGTCTGTTCCAGCCCCTTCGCCAGCTGAAAAAAACGCTCCGGTTCATAGGGCCCTTCCCGGAACGCCGCAGGCAGAGGGCAGGGCATCTGCCGGAGGAGCCGTTCCTGTTCTGCTGCGCGGGTCTGATACTCTTCCGGCGGGTAAATGTTGGGATTATAATAAAATACGGTAATATAAAAATACCGGGACAGATATTCCAGCACATAACTGCTGCATGGGGCGCAGCAGCTGTGGAGAAGGAGCTTTTTTCGCTCCCCCTTTTCCTCCAGCCGGGCGATGATCTGATCCAGCTCTTTCTGGTAATTTACATTCTGACCATTTTTCATAGGAAACCTCCAAAACCTTTTTGACGTCAGGCACATCCCTATTATACAACTGCCGGACAGGCAAATCAACGGAGATATTTGCGCCGCGCCTGCGTGGGAAAGACGGTATTTTCACTTTCTGCATGGCTGAACTTTGATATTGTTTCGTGAAAAGTGCACAGAATATCTTTACAGTTACCGGAAAACAGTATAAAATAATGATAACTGAGAAAATGTGAAAACACAGGAATTTTTAGGAGGAAATCTATGAAAGTATTGGTAATTAACTGCGGCAGTTCTTCACTGAAATATCAGCTGATCGATTCTGACAGTGAACAGGTGCTGGCAAAGGGATTATGCGAGAGAATCGGGATTGACGGCCGTCTGACCCATCAGCCTGCCGGAAAAGATAAGATCGTGACAGAGGTAGCGATGCCCAATCATACAGAGGCTGTCAGCCTGGTGCTGAAGGCGCTGACAGACGCAGACCACGGCGTGATCGCTTCCCTGAGCGAGATTGGCGCTGTCGGCCACAGAATCGTACATGGCGGCGAGAAGTTTAACGCTGCTACGCTGCTGAATGAGGAAGTGATCAAAGAGATCGAAGAGTGCAACGACCTGGCGCCTCTGCACAATCCTGCCAACCTGATCGGCATTAACGCCTGCCGCGAGCTGATGCCGAATGTGCCGATGGTAGGCGTATTCGATACAGCGTTCCATCAGACCATGCCCAGAGTGGCTTATCTGTATGGCCTGCCCTACGAATACTATAAGAAGTACCATATCAGACGTTACGGCTTCCATGGAACCTCCCACAGCTATGTATCCAAGCGGACCGCCGAGCTGCTGGGGAAAAAGCCCGAGGATTTAAAGACGATCGTATGCCATCTGGGCAACGGCGCCAGCATCTGCGCGGTAAAGAACGGAAAATCCGTAGATACCAGCATGGGCTTTACGCCTCTGGAGGGCCTGATTATGGGTACCAGAAGCGGCGATATCGACCCTGCGATTATCGAGTATATCGCGAAGAAGGAAGGAATGAGCCTGCCTGAGGTAGTTGAGGTTCTGAATAAGAAATCCGGTATCCAGGGTCTGTCCCAGGAATCCAGCGATTTCCGTGATCTCCATGCGGCAGCAGAAAAGGGCAGCGTGAACGCACAGATCGCTATTGACGTATTCTGCTATCATGTGGTAAAATATATTGGTTCTTATACTGCAGTGATGAACGGCGTAGACGCCATCGCCTTCACAGCAGGCATCGGCGAGAACGATCCGATTATCCGGGCGAATGTGATGAGCTATCTGACTTATCTGGGCACCGAGATTGACCCTGTGAAGAATGACTGCAGAGGCGTAGAACGGATCATCAGCACAGATGATTCCAAGGTAAAAGCGCTGGTTGTTCCCACCAATGAGGAACTGGCGATCGCCAGAGAGACGGTAGCGCTGGTAAAATAATCGAAGAAGGCGTAGAAACATGATTACCAGAAGCTTGACGGTAGTAAATCCTTCCGGGCTTCATTTAAGACCAGCAGGGTTGCTGTCCAAGGAAGCTGTAAAGTATAAGTGTGAGGTCTATATCCGCAGCAAAGGCAAAACGGTGACGGCCAAAAGTGTTTTGAAGATCATGACAGCCGGTATCAAATGCGGAGAGAAGATCGAGCTGGTATGCGACGGCGAGGACGAGAAGGAAGCTTCCCGGGCGCTGTCAGAGGCGATTATGAGCGGACTGGGCGAGGAGCCTGTCTCAGGCGAGGGCGCCGGGCTGGCGTGACAGCCGGAAGAAAAGGTCAGAAACGATAAAACAATAAGCTGCAACGGAGCAGATTCCCCGAAAGGGAACTGTCTTCGCTGCGGCTTTTTTGTTTTCCCGAATCAGGGAAGTCCCCTGCTTCACAAAAAGATCTGGCGGAAAGGAAGAAAAAGCGATGGAAGAGAAAGCGTTAAGTCAGTCCCGGAAGATTCCCGGGCTTTATGATCCCCGCTTTGAGCATGATAACTGCGGCATCGGCGCCGTAGTAAACATTGACGGGCGCAAGAACCATAAGACAGTAGAGGACGCGATACGGATTGTGGAAAATCTGGAGCACAGGGCGGGCAAGGACGCGGAAGGAAAGACCGGAGACGGCGTGGGGATCCTGCTTCAGGTTTCCCACCGTTTCTTCAGCGCCGCAGCCCGGGCAGAAGGCATTGAGCTGGGCGGAGAGCGGGAATATGGCGTAGGCATGTTCTTCTTTCCCCAGGATGAGCTGGCCCGGAACCAGTCGAAAAAAATGTTTGAGGTGATTGTAAAAAAGGAAGGGATGGATTTTCTGGGCTGGCGGACAGTGCCGGTAAACCCTTCCATACTGGGGAAGAAAGCGCTGGACTGTATGCCCTGTATCATGCAGGCGTTTGTCCGGAAGCCGGAAGGGATGGAAAAGGGGCTGCCCTTTGACCGGAGGCTGTATGTGGCCCGCCGGGTATTTGAACAGAGCAATGACAACACCTATGTGGCTTCTCTTTCCAGCCGGACGATCGTTTATAAAGGAATGTTCCTGGTAAAACAGCTGCGCCAGTATTACCTGGATCTTCAGTCTCCCGATATGGAGTCGGCGCTGGCGGTGGTACATTCCCGGTTCAGCACGAATACCAATCCCAGCTGGATGAGAGCCCATCCCAACCGGCTGATCGTTCACAACGGCGAAATCAATACCATCCGGGGAAACGTGGACAAAATGCTGGCCCGGGAGGAAAACATGGAGTCGGAATATCTGAAAAATGATATGCCGAAGGTATTGCCTGTGGTAAACTCTGCCGGCTCAGACTCCGCCATGTTTGACAATACCCTGGAATTTCTCATGATGAGCGGCATGGAGCTGCCCCTGGCGGTGATGATTACCATTCCGGAGCCATGGGTGAATGATAAATATATGGATCAGGAGAAAAAGGATTTTTATCAGTATTATGCCACGATGATGGAGCCGTGGGACGGCCCGGCTGCCATCGTGTTCAGCGACGGGGACATCATCGGGGCGGTGCTGGACCGGAACGGGCTGCGGCCTTCCCGCTATTATATTACCGATGAAGGACAGCTGATCCTTTCCTCAGAGGTGGGCGCCCTGGACATCGACCAGAGCCGGGTGGTAAAAAAGGACCGGCTCCGGCCGGGGAAGATGCTGCTGGTGGATACGAAGGCGGGAGTGATGATCCATGACGAGGATTTAAAGCGGAAATACGCTTCCCGGCGTCCTTACGGCGAATGGCTGGACAGCCACCTGATTCAGCTGAAGGATATGAAGATCCCTAATCAGAAGACTGTGGATATCAGCGGGGAAGAGCGGCTCCGGCTGATGAAGGCCTTTGGCTACAGCTATGAGACATACCGCACTATGCTGCTGCCCATGGCCAGAGACGGGGCGGAGGCGGTATCCGCCATGGGAGCGGACAGCCCTCTGGCTATCCTGTCGAAGATGAATCAGCCGCTGTTCCAATATTTTAAGCAGCTTTTCGCCCAGGTGACCAATCCGCCCATCGACGCCATCCGGGAGGAAATCGTAACGGCGACTGACGTATATATCGGCTCCGATGGAAGCCTGCTGGAGGAGAAGGCGGACAACTGCAAAATTTTGCGTATCCATAATCCGATCCTTACCTGCACCGATCTGCTGAAAATCAAGGCGATGAAGGTGGAAGGCTTCCAGGTGGGAGAGGTTTCCATTTTGTACTATAAAAACACATCCCTGGAAAAGGCAGTGGACAGGCTTTGCCTGGAAGCGGATCGGGCTCACCGGAACGGGTGCAATATCCTGATTCTCAGCGACCGGGGCATGGATGAAAACCGGGTGGCCATTCCATCCTTGCTGGCGGTATCCGCCCTCCAGCACCATCTGGTAAAGACAAAAAAGAGAACCAGCATGGCTCTGATCCTGGAAAGCGGAGAGCCTTGCGAGGTACACCATTTTGCCGCCCTGCTGGGCTACGGCGCTACGGCGGTCAACCCCTATCTGGCCCAGGAGGCGATCCGGGGCCTGATCGAAAGCAGGATGCTGGATAAAGATTATTACGCGGCGGTAGATGATTATAATGCAGCTGTCCTTCACGGCATTGTAAAGATTGCGTCCAAGATGGGGATTTCCACCATCCAGTCCTATCAGGGCTCTCAGATCTTTGAAGCCATAGGGATTAACAAGGATGTGATCGACCGGTATTTTACCAATACGGTCTGCCGGGTGGAAGGACTGAGCCTGAAGGATCTGGAGCGGGATGTAGACGCCCGTCATTCCGCAGCCTTTGACCCGCTGGGGCTGGACGTGGATCTGACGCTGAGCAGTACGGGCAGCTACAAGCTGCGGGCCGGAAAGGAGGAGCACAGGTATAATCCCAAGACCATCCATCTCCTTCAGGAATCCACAAGGCGGGGCGATTATGAAATGTTCAGGGAATATACCAGAGCCATCCATGAGGAGGTAGGTACCATTAATCTGCGGGGGCTGCTGGACTTTCGTTATCCGGCCCAGGGCATTCCTGTGGAGGAAGTGGAGAGTGTAGATTCCATTGTCAGGCGGTTTAAGACCGGCGCCATGTCCTACGGCTCTATTTCCCAGGAAGCCCATGAAACCCTGGCCATCGCCATGAACCGGCTTCACGGAAAATCCAACAGCGGCGAGGGCGGCGAAAGTCTGGAACGGCTGGAAAATCAAAAGGAGGGCTTTAACCGCTGTTCTGCCATTAAGCAGGTGGCCTCCGGCCGGTTCGGCGTAACGTCCAGATATCTGGTCAGCGCCCAGGAGATTCAGATCAAAATGGCACAGGGAGCGAAGCCTGGCGAGGGCGGCCAGCTGCCGGGCAGCAAAGTATATCCGTGGAGCGCGAAAACCAGGCATTCCACAGCGGGCGTAGGGCTGATCTCCCCGCCGCCCCACCATGACATTTATTCCATCGAAGATCTGGCTCAGCTGATTTTTGACCTGAAAAATGCCAACGAACAGGCCCGGATTTCCGTAAAGCTGGTATCTGAGGCAGGCGTGGGGACGGTGGCCGCAGGCGTGGCAAAAGCGGGGGCGCAGGTGATCCTGGTATCCGGCTTTGACGGGGGCACCGGCGCGGCTCCCAGAAATTCCATCTACAACGCGGGCCTGCCCTGGGAGCTGGGGGTGGCGGAAACCCATCAGACGCTGATTATGAACGGACTGCGGGACAAGGTGATCCTGGAGACGGACGGAAAGCTGATGAGCGGCCGGGATGTGCTGGTGGCGGCTTTGCTGGGAGCGGAGGAATTTGGCTTCGCCACCGCGCCGCTGGTGACGATGGGCTGTGTGATGATGCGGGTCTGCAACCTGGACACCTGCCCGGTGGGCATCGCCACCCAGAACCCTGAGCTGCGCAGGCGGTTCGCCGGAAAGCCGGAATATGTGATGAATTTTATGCGGTTTGTGGCCCAGGAGCTGCGGGAATATATGGCCCGGCTGGGCATCCGCCGGGTGGATGATCTGATTGGCCGCTCTGACCTGCTGAAAAGACGGGAGCATGTGGACTGTCCCAGAGGCGGGCAGGCAGATCTGTCCGTGATCCTGGACAATCCTTACATCGGCCAGCCCCTGGCAGGTTATGACCATAAAAAGGTTTATGACTTTGAGCTGGAAAAGACGCTGGACGAGCGGATGCTGCTGAAACAGATGAAAACCGCTCTGGACAGAAGGCAGAAGAAGACTATTGAAACGGAAGTAGGCAGCGTCAACCGGGCTTTTGGAACGATCTTCGGCGCGGAAATCACCAGAAAATATCAGGATTCCCTGGAGGAGGACACCTACAGGGTAAAATGTAAGGGAAGCGGCGGCCAGAGCTTCGGCGCATTTATCCCGAAGGGGCTGACGCTGGAGCTGGCAGGGGACAGCAACGATTATTTTGGAAAAGGGCTGTCCGGCGGAAAGCTGATCGTCTATCCTCCCAGAGAGGCAAAATTTTCGGCGGAAGAGAATATTATTATCGGAAACGTAGCCCTGTACGGCGCTACCAGCGGGAAAGCATATATCAACGGCGTGGCGGGAGAGCGGTTCTGCGTCCGCAACTCCGGCGCTACGGCAGTGGCGGAGGGCGTAGGCGACCATGGCTGCGAGTATATGACCGGCGGCCGGGTGGTGATCCTGGGGCCTACCGGAAAAAATTTCGCAGCGGGCATGAGCGGCGGCATCGCCTATGTGCTGGATGAAAACAGAGATCTGTACAAGCGGATCAATAAGACCATGGTTTCTATGGAGGAGCTGTCCGGCAAATATGACGTGCTGGAGCTGAAGGAGATGATCCAGGAGCATGTGGCGGCCACCGGCTCGCCCAAGGGGTAAAAGATTCTGGAGCATTTCGGGGAATATCTTCCGAAATTCAAGAAGATTATTCCAAACGATTATAAGCGGATGCTGAACGCCATCGTACAGATGGAGGAAAAAGGATTAAGCAGCGAGCAGGCGGCGATCGAAGCCTTTTACGCCAGCAGAGCATAGGAGGAAGCAGACATGGGAAAACCAACTGGATTTATAGAATACGGCCGTGTAAATTGCCCGGCTGTCTCACCGGAGGAGCGGATCAGAAATTTTCAGGAGTTCCATCCCCCTTTGTCACTGGAAGAAAGGCAGCGTCAGGGAGCCAGGTGTATGGACTGCGGCGTGCCCTTCTGCCAGAGCGGCATGACGCTGAATGGAATGGTATCCGGCTGTCCCCTCCATAATCTGGCGCCGGAGTGGAACGATCTGATTTATACCGGGAACTGGGAACAGGCTTACCGGCGGCTGAACAAAACAAACTGCTTTCCGGAATTTACCGGACGGGTATGCCCGGCGCTGTGCGAGGCGGCCTGTACCTGCGGCCTCAACGGCGATCCGGTGACGATCCGGGACAATGAACGGGCGGTGATTGAGGCGGCGTTTGCGGCGGGGAAAGTAAAAGCCTGCCCGCCCGGTGTGCGCACCAATAAAAAGGTGGCCGTGATCGGTTCCGGCCCCTCCGGGCTGGCGGCGGCGGTTATGCTGAACCACCGGGGCCATCAGGTAACGGTATATGAGCGCAGCGACCGGCCCGGCGGCCTGCTGATGTACGGCATTCCCAATATGAAGCTGGAAAAAGAGATTGTCATGCGGCGGATTCGCCTGATGGAGGAAGAGGGCGTTACATTCCTCACCGGCGTCAATGTGGGAAAGGACGTCAAGGCACAGAAAATCCTGGCGGATTACGATGCGGTGGTGCTGGCCTGCGGAGCGTCCAGCCCCAGAGATATTAAGGCGCCGGGAAGAAAAGCGAAGGGGATTTATTTTGCGGTAGATTTTCTGAAGGCAACCACCAAAAGCCTGCTGGACTCTAATCTGGCCGATGGAAAATATATCAGCGCGAAGGATAAGCATGTGGTGGTCATCGGCGGCGGGGATACGGGCAACGACTGTGTGGGCACTGCCATCCGCCATGGCTGCGCCTCCGTGGTTCAGCTGGAGATGATGCCGAAGCTGCCGGAGACCCGGACAGAGGCCAATCCATGGCCGGAGTGGCCCAGAGTCTGCAAGACAGATTACGGCCAGGAGGAGGCGATTGCCGTTTTTGGCCGGGATCCCAGGCGGTATGAGACGACGGTAAAGGAATTTGCGGCAGACGAAGAGGGAAAGATAAAGAAGGTGATTACCGTCAGGCTGGAGCAGAAAAAGAATCCCAAAACAGGGCGGATGGAAATGGTTCCGATCGCGGGAAGCGAGGAGGAGCTGGAAGCGGATCTGGTGCTGATCGCAGCCGGATTTCTGGGCTGCGAGCCTTATGTGGCGCAGGCCTTCGGCATAGAGACGGACAGCCGGGGTAATGCGGCCGCCCGTCCGGATGCATATCAGACCAGTGTGGAAAAGGTATTTGCCTGCGGCGATATGCGCAGAGGCCAGTCTCTGGTGGTGTGGGCGATCCGGGAAGGCAGGGAGGCAGCCAGGGCAGTGGATCTGAAATTAATGGGTTACACGAACCTGTAAAAATGTATGCGCCCGGCAGCCAACGCGCCGCCGGACTTTCAGGGTAATATTACAGAGAGGGGATGGTTTCCGCCTGTTAAGGCGGGAGCCATCCCCTCTCTGCTATGCGCGAAACCTTCTATGCGAACAGCCGCTTCATCAGCAGCGGCCCCTCATCCAGGAAAATCCCGCTTTTTGCGCCGGTTTTTTCATTGTATACGTCAGGGCCCTGCACTGTCTTGCCGCTGTCGTACAGCATGTAAGGAACCGGAGCGGCTGTATGGGTGCGGCAGCAGATCGGAGTGGGGTGGTCAGGGAGGATCAGCATCCGGTACGCTTCCCCGGACTGATCCATCCGTTCTTTTACAATGCGGATAATCCGCTGATCCAGGTTTTCAATGGCTGTGATTTTATCCGGGATGCTGCCCTGATGTCCCATTTCATCGGGGGCCTCCAGATGGACATAGACAAAATCGCAGCCCTCCTTCAGCAGGGCGTCCACAGCAGCGTTAGCTTTTCCTTCATAATTGGTATGGAGAGAGGCGTCTGCGCCGGGCACTTCGATCACCTTCATCCGGGCGCCTGCGGCGATTCCCTTCAGCAGATCAACGGCGGATACCATGGCGCCCTTCTTTCCTGTTTTTTCATAGACAGAATCCAGAGAAGGCCGGGTGCCTGCGCCCCAGAACCACAGAAGGTTAGCCTTCCGCTTTCCCTCGGCAGCCCGCTTCAGGTTTACCGGGTGGGTATTCAGAATCTCATAGCTTTTTACCATCATTTCCCGCAGCTTCGGCTCCTCCGGCAGATAGGGCCCGATCACCTGGCCCAGCACATCGTGGGGAGCGGTCAGCTCCTCTATGCTTCCATGATCCCAGATCAGCAGGTGGCGGTAACTGGTTCCGGTATAAAACTGATAGGTTTCGTCCTGGAATGCCGCTTTGACCGCCTGAATCAGCTGGTCAGCCTCAGCGGTGGAAATTTCTCCGGCGCTGTGGTCGATAATGGTATGTGCCTCGATGGGTGTCTCTTCCTCTGAGATCGTAACCACATTGCAGCGCAGGGCAACGTCCGTATCCTTCATAGGGACGCCAATGCTCAGCGCTTCCAGGGGAGAACGGCCGGTGTAATACTGCTTCGGGTCATAGCCCAGCACAGAAAGATTGGCAGTGTCGCTGCCTGGTTTCATGCCCGCCGGTATGGTTTTAACCATGCCCACCTCTGATACCTTCGCCAGCTGATCCATCACCGGGGTGCGGGCGCACTCCAGAGGCGTGCCGCCTTTTAACCCTTCCAGTGGTTCATCAGCCATGCCATCTCCTAAAATGACAATATATTTCATCTTTTCCTCCTTATTATGTTAAACTGATTCTTTTTTCAGGCAAAAATCATGAAAAACAGGATTCTTTTCCATTATGAAGGGAAAACGGAAAAAAGTCCAGCTTTTTTCTGTGCAATCGGGTATTAAATTTTGTGATGTGTTAAAAAATCTTTCCATGCATGAGAAAACAAAATCTTTCTCATTTCTGACTTTAGGAAATGTTAAGAATTTTTATCAAATGATTTTCAGTTTTCTCCTTTAAAATAGTAAGCAGCGACATTGTAAAATATAAGGAGAGACTTATGGAGCATTATAAGATACTGATTGTGGAAGATGATAAAGAGATCGGGGCGGGCGTGGCGATTTACCTGCGCAACCAGGGCTATCAGGTATTTCAGGCATATAATGGGCAGGAAGGACTGCGGCTGCTGGAAAGGGAGGAGATTCATCTGGCTATCGTGGACGTGATGATGCCGGTTATGGACGGCATTACCATGACCATGAAGCTGCGGGAGCAGTATGATTTTCCCGTTATTATGCTGACGGCCAAATCCGAGGAAATCGACAAGGTAACGGGGCTGAATATCGGAGCGGATGACTATGTAACCAAACCCTTTGCGCCGATGGAGCTGGTGGCCAGAGTAAATTCCCAGCTGCGGCGCTATGCCAAGTATCTGGCCCTGATGGGAAAGGAACGCTCAGAGCATGTTTATACGGTGGGCGGGCTGGAGCTGAATGAGGAGACGGTTCAGGTATCGGTGGACGGGGTTCCTGTGCGGATGACGCCGCTGGAATTTCGCATTTTGGCTCTGCTGATCAAAAATCCCGGCAGGGTATACTCTGCCGATGAGATCTACGAACGGGTATGGAATGAACGGGCGGTAAATACAGATACCATTATGGTTCATGTGCGGAAGATCAGAGAGAAAATAGAGGTCAATCCGAAGGAACCAAAATATTTAAAGGTGGTGTGGGGCGTTGGCTATAAAATTGAAAAACAATAGCCGCTTTCGGAGCGGGGCCGCAGTATGGGGGACGCTGACCATGGCCGCGGTCATTGTCATGTCTTTGTATCCGCTGGTGCAGTCCAGGATGGAGAAGCAGGAAGCGCGTCAGATGCAGGCGACGGAAGCCCGGATGAATGAATTTATGGGGCTGCTGTACAGAGGCTCTGTGGGACTTTACTGGGATTATGTCAATTCCTACAGCGGAAAAACCGCAGCGCCGGCAGAGCTGTATTTTGTCCCGGCTCAGGAGACAGACGTCGGGCAGGACAGTTATGGCCGGGAAGAAGAGGCGGCGGAAGATGGGACGGAAAACCCGGAGGAAGGGGAAGGCGGCGACAGCTCCGGGATGAGCAGCTATGAGGCGGGGCAGTTTAACCAGATGCTGGAAGGGATGTACCGGAATTTTCTGACAGAGACAGTGCCTTCTTATGGGCTGGAGTACCGGATCTATGACAGACAGGGAATCGGTCTGGGCAATTCGGTCAATGATCTGTCTGTGCTGGGTGAGGAAGAGGGGGAGGATCTGGCCCGGCGGTATGTTTTTTATGTCAAGCTGGAATATGACAGCGCAGGCAATCCGTCGGTATCTGCTTTCAGCGGAATTGAGGAACGGTATCTGAACCGGTATATCAGTGAGAGCCAGGACAAGGATCGTCTCCTTTATCTGGCGGGGCTTGACAGCCTTTCCCAAAACGGCAGGATCCGCAGCGCCGGCGGCCCGGCCAATGTGACCATCGTCTACGCATCGGCCAGGGACAATTTTTATATGAGTAAAGACAGCGAGGATTCCATTATCTATTCTGCAGAATACCGGTTCCGGCAGGCCGGGTTCAGCGGGATCGTCACCATCGCTTTGCTGGCCGTCTGTCTGGTGGGCATTGGGCTGCCCTTCGCCGGCAGCGACCGGATGCTGGCGGATGGGATCAGGCTTCCCATGGAGCTGACGCTGGCGGGCGCCTGTGTGCTGGCTGCATTGTATCAGCCGCTGGCATCTATGGCTTATTATACCGTTTCCGGCTCGCTGCTCTCCACGTTTCTGGGAAGGGCGCCCAGTACTCTGCAAAATTTCGCTGATTATCTGTTTAATTACTGCGTTTGGGTAATCTATTTCGGCGTAGCGCTGCTGCTGGCTCTGTCGATTCATCCAATCTTTCAGGAAGGATTTGGCTCCTATATTCAGAACCGCTCCCTCTGCGCCGGGCTTCTGAAAGGCAGGATGAAGGGAATACGCCAGTTTTTGGCCCAGCTGCGGAATATTGACCTGAAGGAAAGAGCCGACCGGCAGCTGCTGGGAATATTGGGAGTGAATTTTCTGGTGCTGGCGATATTGTGCAGCGCCTGGGTGGCAGGAATCCCGGGACTGTTTTTGTATACGATCGTGCTGTTTTTCCTGCTGCGCAGGCGTTACGAGAGGATACGGGCAGATTACGGCGCGCTGCTGAAGGGGGTTCATGAGATGGCAGACGGAAATCTGGAGGTCAGCCTGCCGGAGAACCTGGGGATTTTTAACGCCATGCGCGCCGAGCTGCTGGAAATTCAGACCGGCTTCAAAAAGGCGGTGGAGGAGGAGATGAAAAGCCAGCGGATGCGCTCTGAGCTGATTACCAATGTCTCCCATGATCTGAAGACGCCGCTGACCTCTATTATCACCTATATCAGCCTGCTGAAGGAGGAGGGGGCCTCCGAGGAGCAGCGCAGGGAGTATATCCATACGCTGGATCAGAAATCCCAGCGGCTGAAACAGCTGATCGAGGATCTGTTTGTGATCAGCAAGGCCAGCAGCAACAATATTGTCCTCAACCCGGTGGATATGGATCTGACAGCCCTGATTAAACAGGTCATGCTGGAGCTGGACGACCAGGTAAAGCGCTCCCGGATCGAGTTTCGCTGTTCCTTCCGCCCGGAGAAGCTGCCGGTTTGCCTGGACTGTGAAAAAACCTACCGTATTTTTGAAAATCTGATCGTAAATATCCTGAAATACAGTATGCCCCATTCCAGGGCCTATATTATGGCAGAGCGGACGGGGGAGGAGGTGGAGGTGACGCTGAAAAACATCTCTGAGCAGGAGCTGACTTTCCGGCCGGATGAGATTACAGAGCGGTTTGTCCGGGGAGATCAGTCCCGCAATACAGAGGGCTCCGGCCTGGGCCTGGCCATCGCCAAAAGCTTTACCACGCTCCAGGGAGGAACCTTTGACATTGTTCTGGACGGAGATCTGTTTAAAGTAATTTTAAAATGGAAAGCCAGGGAACCGTGATTCGTGGGATGATTTTATGAATTTCGTACATGTAGATGAATAAAATCGCCAAAAAAGTATAAAATTTTAACATGTTTCCTATTTACTGGGAGAAGTTTTATGCTATAATGGACAAGGACTGTTGCAATACAAAAATATGATTTTAGAGAAAGTGTTAGGAGGACTATACTTTATGGCAAAATGGGTTTACTTATTCAAAGAAGGAAATGCCGACATGCGCAACCTTCTCGGCGGCAAGGGGGCAAACCTTGCGGAAATGACCAACCTGGGCCTGCCGATTCCTCAGGGGTTCACCGTAACCACTGAAGCGTGTACGGATTATTATAACAATGGAAAGGTAATTGCAGACGAGATCAAAGAGCAGATTTTTGACGCGCTGAAATGGCTGGAAGGCGTTCAGGGCAAAAACTTCGGCGACACCTCTGATCCCCTGCTGGTATCTGTGCGTTCCGGCGCCAGAGCGTCCATGCCCGGTATGATGGACACGATCCTGAACCTGGGCCTGAACGATGAGGCTGTGGAAGGCTTCGCTGCAAAGACAGGTAATCCCCGGTTCGCTTACGATTCCTACAGAAGATTTATCCAGATGTTCTCAGACGTGGTTATGGAGATTCCCAAGTCTCATTTTGAGCGGATTCTGGATGAGGAAAAGGAATCCAGAGGCGTGAAGTATGACACTGACCTGACAGCTGACGACCTGAAGGAAATTATTGGAAAATTCAAGGCTATTTATAAGGAAGCAATGGGAGAGGAATTTCCTCAGGATCCCAGAGTACAGCTGATGGAAGCGGTAAAAGCCGTATTCCGTTCCTGGGACAATGAGCGTGCTATCGTATACCGCCGTATGAACGACATCCCCGGCGACTGGGGCACTGCAGTAAACGTTCAGGCGATGGTATTTGGCAATATGGGCAATACTTCCGGTACCGGCGTTGCGTTTACCCGTAATCCTGCTACCGGCTCCAAGGGTATTTTCGGCGAATACCTGATCAATGCCCAGGGCGAGGACGTGGTAGCCGGCGTGCGGACGCCTCAGCCGATCTCCAAGCTGGCGGAGGATCTGCCCGAGTGCTACGCAGAGTTTATCGAAATTGCGAATAAGCTGGAGGAGCATTACCGCGATATGTAGGATATGGAGTTTACCATCCAGGAGGGGCGCCTCTTCTTCCTGCAGACCCGTAACGGAAAGAGAACCGCTCACGCGGCGATCCAGATTGCCTGCGACCTGGTAGATGAAGGAAAGATCACGCCGGAAGAAGCGGTATGCAGAATCGAGGCGAAGTCTCTGGATCAGCTGCTGCATCCTACTTTTGATCCGGAAGCGCTGAAAGCAGGCGAGGTAATCGGCTCTGCCCTTCCCGCATCTCCCGGAGCAGCTGCCGGACAGGTATATTTTACCGCAGAAGAGGCAAAGGCTGCCCATGAAAAAGGCCAGAGAGTCATTCTGGTTCGTCTGGAGACCTCTCCGGAGGATATCGAGGGAATGCACGCATCAGAAGGTATCCTGACCGTAAGAGGCGGTATGACCTCCCATGCAGCCGTAGTAGCCCGCGGTATGGGAACCTGCTGCGTATCCGGCTGCGGCGAGATTAAAATTGATGAAAACGCGAAATATTTCGAGCTGGGCGGACACACCTTCCATGAAGGAGATTTCATCTCTCTGGACGGTTCCACGGGCAAGATCTACAAAGGCGACATGAAGACAGTAGAGGCGTCTGTAGGCGGAAACTTCGGCCGGATCATGGCATGGGCAGACCAGTTCAGAACCATGCAGGTAAGAACCAACGCGGATACCCCCGCCGATACGATCAATGCAGTGAAGCTGGGCGCAGAAGGCATCGGCCTGTGCCGTACAGAGCATATGTTCTTCGAGCCTGACAGAATCCCGAAGATCCGGAAGATGATCCTGTCCGATACGGCAGAAGCGAGAGAGGCTGCCCTGATGGAGCTGCTGCCTTTCCAGAAATCAGACTTCAAGGCAATGTACAAGGCGCTGGAGGGACGTCCCATGACAGTGCGTTACCTGGATCCGCCGCTGCATGAGTTTGTGCCTACCGATGAGGAGGATATCAAGGCGCTGGCAGAGGAGATGGGCATGACGCCCGGACAGGTAAAGGCAAAATGTGACGAACTCCACGAGTTCAACCCGATGATGGGCCACAGAGGCTGCCGTCTGGCTGTTACCTATCCTGAGATCGCAAAAATGCAGACCAGAGCCGTTATGGAGGCTGCAATCGAGACACAGGAAGAGACAGGCATCAAGATCGTTCCTGAAATCATGATTCCGCTGGTAGGAGAGAAGAAGGAACTGAAATTTGTCAAGGATATCGTGGTAGAGACTGCTGAAAAGGTAAAAGCGGAAAAAGGCTCTGACATGGAATACCATATCGGTACCATGATCGAGATCCCCAGAGCTGCCCTGACTGCCGATGCAATCGCAGAGGAAGCAGAGTTCTTCTCCTTCGGCACCAACGACCTGACACAGATGACATTCGGCTTCTCCCGTGACGATGCAGGCAAGTTCCTGGATTCTTACTATAAGGCAAAGATTTACGAGTCCGATCCCTTCGCAAGACTGGATCAGACCGGCGTAGGCCAGCTGGTACAGATGGCTACCGAGAAGGGCCGGAAGACCCGTCCTGAGCTGAAAGTAGGCGTATGCGGCGAGCATGGCGGAGATCCTTCTTCTGTAGAGTTCTTCTACAAGGCAGGGCTGAACTATGTATCCTGCTCACCGTTCCGCGTGCCTATCGCAAGACTGGCAGCAGCGCAGGCAGCGATCAACAATGCAGGAAAATAAAAGAATTTATATATGATGCTGTTATTGGGAAAAGAAAGTTTACTCTTTCTTTTCCCACACAGGAGTTATTAAGGATTAAATCTAAATTGATTTAGTCCTTTTTTTATTTTTGAAAGGTGGTTTTAAAGGATGAACAACACAGCGATAAGTGCCGAATGCGATTACTGTTATCAGGCATTTTATAACAAACGGATTTTTCAATTTTCATGCAAAATAAAAGTAGTCTTCCCAGGCATCGTCAGACCAGATTTTTTCACTCATCCTCCACCTCGATTAGGTCGTGTGCGGTACCCTTGCCCTCGCGAAGCTCTTGGACGGATTTTTTTACATAGGCTATGTTCGCTTCGGAGAAAAATGGGTCGGGAGCCTGGGCGATTTCAAACGGGATGCGTTTTTCGCGTAGAACTGCTTTCACAAAAAGATTGATTGCGGTGGATGTATTTAACCCGACATTAGAGCAAAATTTGTCAAAGTCAGCTTTATCTTTCTGGTCTACCCTTGCAGTTAAAGTTGTCAGAGCCATAGAAGCCTCTCCTTTCTGTGTTCTATTTAAGTTCATTATAACGCTATCGTATGCGGATAACAAGTATTTGTATTATAAAATTAAATTTCAATGTACTGGTGCTGACGCTGGCCCGCACAACGACCTGTGCGATAAATGAGAGTGCTGCCGCCGTATAGGGAAACCTGTACGGCGGTTTTCTGTTTGCAAAGGGATGCCGTGAAACACGACGCACCTAAAAGGGGTCGCAGCTGCGGTAGGCGGCTGCGGCAACAGCGGAACGGCCCTCGCTGCGCTTGATGATACTGACGGGAACGTGATAAAGATTGACAAAGAAAAAGTTCTGCTGATTGTTGTTGAAAAAAAATTATGAATTATTTATAATAGGAAAGTAAATTTCTTATAAACAGAAACGACAGAATCTGATGACAACATGAAAGGAGAAAAGTCTTCATGGAAAGGTTTTTCAAACTCAAGGAGAACGGTACTACGGTTTCCACTGAGATCGCTGCCGGCCTTACTACATTTTTTACGATGGCTTACATTATCGCTATCAATCCCGGTCTGTTAAGCCAGACAGGAATGGAATGGGGCGCGGTATTTCTTGCGACAATTATCGCTTCCATTATCGGTACGCTGGTGATGGGACTGGTGGCAAATGTGCCTTATGCCCAGGCGCCCGGTATGGGGCTGAACGCATTTTTTGTCTATACGGTATGCTTCGGTCTGGGATTCACATGGCAGCAGGCATTGTCCATGGTATTTATCTGCGGTGTTTTGAATATTGTTATCACCGTTACGAAATTGAGAAAATCCATTATCAAATCAATCCCTGTTACGCTGCAGAACGCGATCAGCGGCGGTATCGGCCTGTTTGTGGCTTACATCGGCCTGCTGAATGTGGGGATTATTTCTTTTGAATCAGGGGTACCGGCGCTGGCTACCCTGAATCAGCCTGCCTTCTGGCTGTTTTTAATCGGCCTGGTACTGGCCATCGTCCTTCTGGTACTGAATGTAAAGGGCGCTATCCTGATCAGCATTGTGGCAACTTCTCTGATCGGCATTCCGATGGGCGTTACCACAATGGCGGAATCTGTCAGCTTCGGCGAGGCATGCGCGGCGCTGCCGACGACCTTCTGCGCGATTTTTACGCCGGCAGGGATTCCTTCCCTGTTTACAGATATGGCCAAGCTGCCGCTGGTGCTGATTACCATTTTTTCTTTCAGCATTTCCGATACGTTTGACACGATCGGTACTTTTATCGGGACAGGGCGGCGCAGCGGTATTTTCAGTGAAGAGGATGAAAGGGCCATGGAAAGCGGCTCCGGTTTCAAATCCAAGATGGATAAGGCTCTGTTCGCTGACGCGACGGCAACCTCCATCGGTGCGGTTCTGGGAACCTCCAATACCACTACATATGTGGAGAGTGCGTCCGGTATCGCCGCAGGCGGCCGCACCGGCCTGACCAGCGTAGTGGTGGCTGTCTGCTTTGCCGCCAGCGCGTTTCTGGCTACTTTCGTCAGCGCAATCCCCTACGCGGCTACCGCTCCGGCGCTGGTAGTTGTAGGAATTATGATGACCTCTTCCTTTAAAGAAGTGGACTGGACCGAATTTTCCGAGGCAGTGCCTGCGTTTTTCGCCAGCATTTTCATGGCGCTGTGCTACAGCATCTCCTATGGTATTGCTTTTGGCTTTATTTCCTACTGCCTGGTGAAAATCTGCAGGAAAGAGGCGAAGGAGATCCATCCGATCCTTTGGGTGGTAACGATCCTGTTTATTCTGAATTTTGTGCTGCTGACCTTTATCTGAGAAGCAGGCTGAACAGAAAAAACTGTCATACGGAAAAGCATAAACCGGGGCTGCCGGGAAACAGAATATATTTGTTTCCCGGCAGCCCTTGTCTGCGTGCTTTATTTCTGCTTTCCGTTACAGTTGGAAGCGTTGTCAAATTCCGGATTAAAGGCGTAAAAGTTTTTGGAATCCAGCCGTTCCTGGACGAGCCTGAGTCCTTCTCCAAATCTTTGAAAGTGTACGATTTCCCGTTCTCTCAGGAAGCGGATCGGGTCGCAGACTTCCGGATCCTTTACCAGGCGGAGAATATTGTCGTAGGTGCTCCGGGCTTTCTGTTCCGCAGCCAGGTTTTCCGTCAGGTCGGTAATGGCGTCGCCCTTTGACTGGAATACGGTGGCGGAAAAGGGAACGCCGCCTGCTGACTGGGGCCACAGGCCCAGAGTGTGATCTACATAATATTTGTCGAAACCGGAGGCGGAAATTTCTTTCGGTGTCAGGTTCCTGGTCAGCTGATGGACGATGGCGCAGATCATCTCCATGTGAGCCAGCTCTTCTGTTCCGATGTCGGTGAGCAGACCGGCCACGTCCCGGTAAGGCATACTATACCGCTGGGAGAGATAACGCTGGGAGGCGGCCAGTTCTCCGTCAGGGCCGCCGAACTGGGAGATGATCACCATGGCCAGCTTCGGGTTGGGCTGTGAAATATTGACAGGATACTGCAGTCTTTTTTCGTAAGTCCACATTATGCCATCCCTCCTTCCCAGGGCCAGGGCTCCTGTATCCAGTTCCAGCAGCCGGTTCCTTCCGCATTTCCTTCCCGGCATCCGCAGCCGGCGGCAGGGAAGCGGGCGCTTTCATGGGAGAGAGGGCCGAACTGGCTGGTATAGTCGCTGACTGCTTTCTGATAGAAATTCCGTGTGGTTTCATAAAACTGTACCGCTTCCGGGTCGCAGGGATGGGTATCCAGGTAGAGGGCGGCGTCGTCCAGGGCGAAGCCGGTTTCATAAATCACCTGCATGAGCCGTCGTTTTTCATTCATCTGCAGCACCTCCCGCATAAAAACGGTTTATCCAGTTCCGGAAAGATGGTTCCTGCCTGGAGCCCCTGGCACAGCTGGTAGGTGTCTCCCCATTTCTGCCAAGGGACATAGGCCATGGCGGCAGGCTGTTTTTTGCATTCCGCAGCAGGACGCTTCTCAGAACCGGCGCAGGGAGGCTTCACGGGTGCAGGGCCGGTCTGGCCGGCGCATCCGCAGGGCTCTGCCCGGCGAACCGGTATCCGCAGCGTCTCCGCCTGGCGCTGGCCGGCCTGACGTCCGGGATATCTGCCCTGACGGGGATGAGATCTGTTATTGCAGTTGCAGTCCATATTTAAAACTCCTTTATACTTGGTTGTGCAGATGGGGAGAGCGCCCCATCTGTTATATTTTATGACGGAAAGAGAATATGGTGTTTAAAACTGTGCGGAGCGTATTATGGATGGGGCTTTAAAAAGAAATTTGTGAATGGGATTCTGCAAAAATATTGCAATATATTTGTGAAATTGCTATGCTGTAATCAGGTTTTTACCCAAATGGCTGCCTGAACGGCCAAAAGCGGGAGCCATCCCACATCTGACAGATCAGGATATAAGCATCAAAAATCAGAGAAAACAGGAGGTTTATATGGTACAGGAAAGACTGGAAGCGCTGAGGGCGCAGATGAGAAAAAAGGGGATCGACGCGTGGCTGATTCCATCGGCAGATTACCACGGCTCAGAGTATGCGGGAGAGCATTTTAAGATCAGGACGTTTATGTCCGGCTTTACTGGCAGCGCAGGCACCCTGCTGGTGACGGGCAGCTGGGCCGGGCTGTGGACTGACGGGCGCTATTTTATCCAGGCGGGCCGTCAGCTGAAGGGCAGCGGCATCCAGCTGATGCCTATGGGGGAGCCGGGCGTTCCCACTGTAGAGGAGTATCTGGCCCGGAATATGGAGCCGGGCGGCTGTCTGGGCTTTGACGGCCAGGTGGTCAGCGTAATGGAAGCCAGGGCGCTGCAGGCGGCCTTGGAGGAGAAGAAGATACGGTGTTTCGCAGAAGAGGATCTGGCCGGCCCTCTGTGGACAGACCGGCCTCCCATGCCGGAAAATCCTGCTTTTCTGCTGGGAGAGGAGTACAGCGGCATGTCCGCCGAAAAAAAGCTGGCCCAGCTGCGCCGGGATATGAGAGAGAAGGGTGCGGACTGGCATATTATCACTGCCCTGGACGAGATCGCCTGGCTTTTTAATATGCGCGGAAATGATATCGCCTGCACGCCGGTAACGCTGGCCTACGCAATTATCGGTATGGAGGAGTCCAGGCTGTATATTCATCAGAAGGTGCTGGACGAAGGACTGAGAGAACAGTTCTGCCGCCTGGGAACAGAGCTGTATCCTTATGACGGCATACTGGACGGGGTAAAGGAGCTGGCGGGAAGGGGACGGGTGCTGATCGACCCCTACCGGATGAATTATGGCATTTATCAGAGGCTGAATCCGGGACAGGCAATCGAAGGGGACAATCCCTGTATGCTGCGCAAGGCGGTGAAAAATCTGACAGAGATGGAAAATATACGGACGGCCCATCTGAAGGACGGGGCCGCCATGGCAAAATTCCTGTGCTGGGTAAAAAATAATGTGGGGAAAATTCCCATGACAGAGCTGACTGTCACGGCATATGTGGATCAGTGCCGGAAGGAACAGGAGCATTTTATTGAGAACAGCTTTTCTACCATTGTGGCTTATGGAGAGCACGCGGCGATGTGCCACTATTCTCCTACGGAGGAGACCAGCTGCCCGGTGGAGCCCTGCGGCCTGCTGCTGATTGATTCCGGCGGCCATTATCTGGAGGGAACGACAGACATCACCAGAACGGTAGCCATGGGGCCTGTTACAGAGGCAGAACGGCTCCATTATACGCTGGTGCTCAAGGGAATGATCGCCCTGGCCAGAGCCCGGTTCCTCTACGGCGTCCGGGGCATTAACCTGGATTATCTGGCCCGCCAGCCACTGTGGGAGCGGGGGCTGGATTTTAACCACGGCACCGGTCATGGGGTGGGGTATCTGCTTAGCGTCCACGAAAGCCCCAACAATTTCCGCTGGCGGATGCAGCCGGGATATGGCAGCGCCGTACTGGAGGAGGGGATGCTGACCTCGGACGAGCCAGGCTATTATGAGGAAAATGCATACGGTATCCGGACGGAAAACCTGCTGTTTTGCCGGAAGGATGTGAAAAACCAGTATGGGCAGTTTATGGCTTTCGAGACAGTAACGATGGTTCCCATTGATCTGGAGCCGGTAGACTTCTCCCTGATGACGGCGGAAGAGATCGGCTTGCTGAACGATTATCATCAGGAGGTTTATGACAAAATTTCTCCTCTGGTAGATCAGGAGACGGCTCTTTGGCTGAGAGAGGCCACCAGGCCGGTTCAGCTGTGAGGGCTCAGTGGTATCAGGGGCTGAACATCCGGGAGGATGCCGCCAGCCCCTTTTTCCGGGAGGAACGGCTTCGGTACGGCGTTGCGCCCTTGCTGGCCTGGTATCGGGAAAATGCCAGGGATCTGCCCTGGCGGCGCAGCCCGGATCCTTACCGGGTCTGGGTCTCTGAGATTATGCTCCAGCAGACCAGAGTGGAGGCGGTAAAGCCTTATTTCGAACGGTTTATGAGGGCCTGGCCTACTATAGACGCCCTGGCTCTGGCTCCGGAGGAGCAGCTGATGAAGCTGTGGGAGGGGCTGGGTTATTACAGCAGAGCAAGAAATCTGCAGAAAGCGGCCAGGGAAGCCAGAGAGCGCTATGGAGGACAGCTGCCGGCAGACTATGAGAAGCTGCTGAAGCTGCCTGGCATCGGCCCCTATACAGCGGGGGCGATCGCCTCCATCGCTTATCAGATACCGGTTCCGGCTGTGGACGGGAACGTGCTGCGGGTGACGGCCCGCCTGCTGGCGGATGAATCGGATATCGGGCAGCCATCGGTGAAAAAACAGACAGAAAAGGACTGGAAGGCCGTCATGCCCGCAGACTGCCCCGGAGATTTTAACCAGGCGCTGATGGAGCTGGGGGCTGTGGTCTGCCTGCCTAACGGCCAGCCAAAGTGCGGGGACCGTCCCTTGCAGGGGCTGTGCCTGGCGCGGGGGGAGGGTAAAATTAGGCAGATTCCGGTACAATCCCCGGAACGAGCCAGAAAAACCGAGGAAAAAACGGTG
>CALWQE010000092.1 GCA_944383605.1 uncultured Lachnospiraceae bacterium | reverse complement strand
GGATGCTGAGGTCAGATATGGCCAGATATATGTTTTCTGTCTCGTACACCCGGAACTCGAAGCCGGGCGCGTTTTCTGTCAGGGTGAAGGGCAGCCGGACAGTATAGGAGCCTGTCTCTGCCAGCTCCTGCGCCGTCAGAGTTACCTGGCCGTATACCTGTTCGCCGCCGCCCCGGGATACGTCTACGGTGACGCTGCCCCCGCCGGCCCCTGTCTGGCCGTCCTCCAGCCGGAGCGTAACCTGAGCCAGATAAGAGCCTGGAATCAGCTCTGTATAGGGGCCGCATACCACATATCCCTCACTGCCGCCTGTATGGAATACGCTTTCCCCTTCCTCCATACCGCTCATATTTTCCAGCGTCGCTGCTTCTACATAATCGGTATACCGGTCCTCCGGCACATGGAAGATACGGATGCCCCCGCCGGTATATCCCAGCCTGGCGATCTGGACTGCATACTTCACATTCGCCGCCAGCCGGCCCAGCGCCCATTTTGCATCATCCTTCCGGATCGTACTAAATTCCTGAATCAGTTCAAATTCATCAAAAATCCGGTTGTACAGCTCCACTTCCCAGGCATATTTATCCGGTTCGGAAAAATACCGTCCCCACACATCGCTGGTCATCACCAGATACTCCCGGTTCCGGCTTTCTCCCTTCACCATCAGCTTATCATCCCGGATCACAAACTGGTCAAATAAGGTTACGCCTTCTGTATCCAGAGAATCTACGCCGTCAGATACCGCATTGTCCGCAGTAATCTGATGCTGGGCGCAATATTCTACCGCCACCTGCTGCGTATCCGCCAGCTTCTGGGTAAACAGCTCCACTGCCATCAGCGCCGTCATGCTCAGCACGACCACAAAGGAAAAAGCCGCCATGCATACCGACAGCGCCCGGCGGACAGCCGCTCTTTTCCCAGGCGCAAACAATGCCCTGCACCACTGAACCGCCTGCAGAAGGCCCACCGATCCAATCATCAGAAACACCGTATAAATCGGCAGCCCCCACCGGATCCAGTACAGAGCCAGGCAGCTGAGGCAAACCCAGTAAATGAGCAGAAACCCGATTCCGATCAATTCTTTCTTACGCTCTCTGACCAGGACGCCCGCGCCCAATACCAGGAAAAGGGCAAACTCACGGCCGGCATAATCCAGGAAGGAGGTAATATAAAACCAGAGATTTTTCCAGAAGCCCTGGGGCTCCACGCTGAGGTGCTCATGCTCCGCCTGCCAGAACAGCGTCTCGATCACCGCTTCATATTTGATAAACAGCGCCGGTGAACAAAGAAAGGTAAACAGGACAAACGCCCCCGCCGCCAGAAAACCATGGGCAAAAAACAGCTTCCAGCTTTTTTCTCTGACGCTGACCATCGTGACAGCCAGGCCGATCCCCAGCGTCAGGGCCGCCCCGGAATATTTCACAGATACCGACAGGCCGGTAAAAAAGCAGGTCAGCAGCAGGTTTTTCACTGAAGGCTTTTCCACATAATATACGCCCGCCAGCGCCGCCGCCAGCATCACGCAGGTCAGGGGAATATCCGCTGAAGCATACTGGGAATGAATGACAAACAGCGGGAAAACCGCGGTCAGGAAAGCGCCGATCAGACCGGCATTTTTCCTGATTTTCTCCATGATCAGATAAACCAGTACGATGGATACGGTACCGAAAAAAATGGATACATACCGGGAGAGCAGGTAAAGCACAGCCGGATTCTGTTCATAGACCAGCTCCACCGGCATATGAAGCTTTACAGCGGCGTACAGCTGATACAGCGCCGCGCTCATATACATCATCAGATGGCCCGGCCACTGAAAAATATCCTCCGGCGGCAGCCAGGTATGGTTTTCCAGCATATACATGGCGCCGTCCACGATCTGCCATTCATCCGGATGAAGCAGAAGCGGCAGCCCCCACGCCCTTCCATACAGCCTGAGCCCGGCCCCCAGCAGGGTAATCCCGATCAATATGTA
The DNA here is from genome assembly GCA_944383605.1 of uncultured Lachnospiraceae bacterium. Classification (GTDB taxonomy): domain Bacteria; phylum Bacillota; class Clostridia; order Lachnospirales; family Lachnospiraceae; genus Paralachnospira_A. Next base: position 15,331 of record CALWQE010000092.1, on the reverse strand, counting down.
AATCTTGATATCCACCTTTTTTAAATATTTTACCATTTAAAAATCTCCTATATTTTTTCGTCAGCTAACCAGCATGACAAATGCTGCCATCACCGGAATCGCCATCATTGTGGAGATCGGATTCAGGGCGCTGGCTACAGTGGTATCAACCCCCAGCCTGCTGGTATAAATCAGGGCGATATTAGGCACTCCGGCAAACATGGCCACCGTCAGCACCTGACGCATCGCCAGAGGCGCCGGGATCAGAAAGTACATCACTGCCGCGGCCGCGGCTCCCACCATATACCTGGTGATGATAATCCGGGCTACGTCCCGGAGCTCCCGGCCGTTTACCTTCAGCTCCAGGGAAATTCCTACCAGCAGCATAGCCATGCACCCATTTCCTCTCCCCAGAAAGTCAGCCAGCTGACCCGCCTCTGCCGGCAGGGAAATGCCGGCCAGCGACAAAATTGTCATAATCATATATACGTCAAAGGGCACCGATTTCAGCAGGCCTGCCGCCACTCCCTTCAGCCGGGAGCCATTGGCCCTTCCCAGCTGGATACAGGCCACAGAATAGGTGCCTCCCAGCGTAAAACAGGAATCCGCCACATCAAACATACACAGGTAGGGAATCCCTGCCGGAAAAAAATTCTGCAAAAAGGGGATGGCGATATTCCCCATGTTAAAGCCCTGGCAGTTGATGGTATAAACCGCTTTCATTTCCGGCTCTTTTTTCCGCCCCGCAAAAACGCCTGCCAGAAGCATGGTTCCGTTTACTGCCACGCCAAACAGAAAAGCCGCCAGAAACCACAGATCCACCTGCACGCCGGTAAAGCCGCTGACCAGCGCCGCCGGAAGGGTAACATACAAAATAATATTGGTCAGCGTCCTTTTATCCTCCGGCCCGAAAATGCCCGCCCGCTTCAGGCCATAGCCCAAAAACATGGCCAGCATATACACCGCTGTCTGTATGATAATCTCTCTCATTTTTCCATTCCCCGTTATGGTCTGCCGATGCTGGTTCTGCCCTCTGCTTCCAGATACCGGCCGTCTGCATTTATCCTAATCGAAAGCCTGAAAAATATCAAGAGATTTCTTGCCTTTTCCCTGTTTTCTGTATTACAATGAAGTGACCAGAAAAGAGAAAGGATGATATTTCATATGTCTGACAACCAGAAATCATTTCCCCCTACCCTCTCCGGCAGCATTTTACTGACTTCCTGCGCCTGTGACTGGGATCTGTTTCGGATGCAGTTTTTCGATGACTGGCATATCGAGGTGGAGGCGGAGCCTGTATCGGATAACCTGATTTTCAGCCTGGGCGAAGTAACCATCACCCTCTCGCTGATAGACGCCCTGGTTCCCCAGGCCTGGGAAACAGCGGGAAATAATTATCTCTGGCCCGAGGCAGCGGAGGCGATCCAGGCCCATCAGGCCCATATCGTCCTGGGCGTCATCGGCGCAGGACATCCTCTTCAGCGCCATATCCTGTTCACCATGGCAGCCGCCAGCCTGCTGAAGCAGGAAAATGCCATCGGCCTTTTCCAGTATCCCGTCACCCGAAAGGCTTCCGACTATATTGAAGCCGCCATGGCGCTGAAGGAAGACAATTTCCCCGTTACCATCTGGGTCTACGCCGGTTTTTATCAGGGCAGCTCCGGCGCTCTGTGCTGCTATACCTATGGGCTGGAGGAATTTGAAAAAGAAGAAATCGAAATTCTGGACAGCAGCGCGGACATGATCGCCATGTACCAGTTCATCTATCAGGTAATCGGCTATCTGATCGCCCAGAACGGCCAGCTGAACGACGGGGAGGCGATCGGCTTTTCCAAAGAGCATTCCTATGCCGTCACCCGTTCAGAAGGGGCTGTCATGGAAGGAACCACAGTCAAAATTCAGTTTTGAAAATCGGTTTTTGGCAGGCTGCTCCGCTCTACTCCGGCGGCCTGCCCCGTCTGCCGGGAAGCGCAGCGGCGCCCCGCTTCAGCGCGGCCCGGCGCCGCTGCGGCAGCCCATGGCGGCCATTTCTTTCAGCTCCAGCTTTCTAAGGGGCGGTACCCGATAAGATTCCCGCATCTTCTGCAAAGTCTTTCGCCAGGTAAAATCGTCCAGATGATGTTCTCCCTTCAGGTAAGCCATGGTTCGATCCGGAAACCGGATTCCCATCTCAGCCAGCGTCCAGGCCACTGCCATCCGGGCATAATACCCTTCGTGCCGCACCTGATCCAGCGCCTGGAGCACCTGCTCCTCATATTCCTCCAGCATAAAGCAATCCAGCATCATAACCGCGCCGAAACGCACTTCATATTCCCCGGCTGCCTGCGTATAAGGCAGAATAAAGTCCCAGACTGCCGGAAGCTCCTTTTCTTTCACCTTCCATGTCACGCAGAAGGCATCGCAGACCGCCCAGCTGTCGATCTTTTTCACAAACTCCCGGATCAGAGGAAGCTTTTTCTCCAGCGGCATTTTGGCATAGGCCAGCGTCAGGCCTTTCAGCTGGATCTCTTCCTGGCAGTCCTCCGGCCCCTCTGTCCAAAATGTCATCCAGTCCCCTCCCGCGATCGTCCTGGCCAGCTTCCGCAGTATGGGAAGCCTCACCCCCAGCATCGGATGTCCCGCATCCGGGCAAAGCTTCCGTTGAAAATCTCCATAGCTCTCATCCGCCATATCAAACAGCTGCTTTCGGATCTCCTCTGTCGTCATATCTCCATTCTCCTTTATCCATACCACTTTTTCTCTATACCGCTGTCCTTCAGTATACCGTAAAACACTCCTGTTTGCAATTCACGCCCACACCTGCAAATGTTTGTTTTTGTTTCTGATGTATCCAATATCCAGCTTCTCTCACTCACTTTCAGGATATCCGCAGCTTTATCATCGAACAGGTCGGTGCATACGGCGTACAGCCCGCCATATACTGCCTGCCTTTTCTTTTTCTGCATGGCTGAACTGTTACTATTTTCCTTCATATAATCGCCATTTTGATTGACATTGTTAATCAAAATAGATATAATATAATCGAAAGGCGGTGATTGCATGGCTACAGCACCCACTCAAATCAGAATTGATGCAGATATCAAAAAACAGGCTACAGATTTGTTTAATGATCTTGGTCTTGATATGTCTGGCGCGGTGAATCTGTTCCTTCATCAGTGTGTTCTCAGAGGCGGACTTCCTTTCAATGTTGAAATTCCCCGCTATAATCAACGCACACTGGATGCAATGGATGAAGCCAGACGCATTTCCCGTGATCCTGACGTCAGGGGATACACCAGTATGGATGAACTGCGAAAGGCACTCGAAGAATAAGTGTATACAGTAAAATTTACCACCGCTTATAAAAAGAGCTACAAACTCATGAAGAAACGCGGCCTGGATCTTTCGCTTTTGGATGATGTTGTTGATATGCTTCGTCAGGGCAAACAACTTGATGCGAAATACTGGGATCATGAATTAAGCGGAAAATTTAAAGGCTTCCGAGAATGTCATGTTAAACCAGACTGGCTTTTAGTTTATCTGATCGAAAACGACATTCTGACACTTACTCTTATTGACACCGGAACACATTCTGACATTTTTAAACTATGACGATAAGGCGGGATATCAGGTTAAGGATATTCCGCCTTTCCCCGTAAGGGAGCATCGGAAGACGATAGGGACTATACATAAAAACAAAAAATTTGACAAAGAACATATTGTTCTTGTTTTCTTTCTTTTCTTCTGCTATACTGATATCCGTCAACAGCTAGGGGTGCTGAAAAGCTGAGAATATAACCCTCACTACTTGAACCGGATAATACCGGCGTAAGGAAGCGAACGAAACAGAATATTTTCACCGCCCCCTCCTGTAAAATATCCGATAGGAGGTTTTTTTATGTCACTGTTTTTTTATTTTGAGGAAGGATACTATTATCCCACCACAGCAGGAACCGTTCTTCTGGTCGTCCTGGCGGCGGCAGCGCTGATTCTGGCGGCTGTCATCTTCGGAAAAAGCCGGGATAACGGCAGGCAGAAGCCTTTTTCCATTAAACGGCTGACCTTCTCTGCCATGGCCATCGCCCTGGCCTATGTTACATCCTATATCCGCCTGCTGAACCTGCCCTATGGCGGCTCCATTACCCTGTTCAGCATGCTGTTTATCTGTCTGGTCGGCTACTGGTACGGGCCGAAAGCCGGACTGCTGACCGGCTTTGCCTACAGCATCCTCCAGTTCCTTCAGGAGCCCTATATTCTGACGCCGCTGCAGGTATGCCTGGATTACTTCTTTGCCTTCACCGCCCTGGGACTGGCTGGATTTTTCCGGAATATGAAAAACGGCCTGGTGATCGGCTATGTCGTAGGCGCTCTGGCCAGAGGACTGTGCCATACCATCGGCGGATACCTGTTCTGGATGTCCTACATGCCGGATAAGTTCCCCAAATCCCTGTCAGCCGTCTATCCCATCGTATACAATTATTCCTATATCGTGCTGGAAATGATTATTACCGTAGTTATCCTCTCCATACCGGCAGTAAAATCTGCCATGAAGAAGGTTCGGGAGCTGGCGCAGGCATAAGCATTGGATTGCAATGTCCTGCTTTATAAATCCCCGCCATCCTGGGGAATATATTCCCCAGGATGGCGGAGAAGCGAAAACAGACGGAGAGGGAATCCCTCTCCGTCTGTTTTCGCACGCTTTTTAAGATTAACAGTTACAATTATTTCTGAGCAGCCTTCATTGCTCTCTCATGGTTCTCCTGCGCGTATTTCGCCGCGTCTGCGTCTTTAATTCTATAGCCGAAGCCCAGGATAAGCGCTGCTGCCAGATATACACATGCAGGAATCAGGAATGTTACATCCATAAATTCTGTAATCCACTCTGCTGTCGGGGTAAAGCCAGCCACATAGCCGGTAGCGCCCAGCAGATACAGGCCAATACTTCCGCCTAACGCCATACCGATCTTCATGGGCGGTGACGCAAGGCCGGCCGCAACGGCTCTGGTATCCTTGCCGGTCTTCCACAGATAATACTCGCCGCAGTCCAGATACATGGTAACAATATAAGGAGAATAGGTATAAATACCAAAGGATGTAACCGCCATACAAGCAATATAGAAATACCAGCTGATTTCGCCTAATACGGAGATTGCCGCAGGCCGATTCCGAATACACAGGATCTCTTCTTGCCCATCTTCGCGCCAACCTTGGGCATAATCATCGCCGCAATCAGACCTACGATAGCGGAGCAGAAGCTTGCCACTGACAGCTTGGTAAAATCGCCTACTACATAGATAAAGTAATAGGTATAGTTTGCCTGGTAAATATACTGGCCTACATACAGAACAGTCTGTGCCAGGAAGAGAACCATCAGCTGAGGATTCTTAAACATGGTGTTTACCATATCGCCGACAGATACCTGGTTCGCGCCTGTAGCGTTCTTATCAACAGGGGCGTCCTTGCCATCCGCTGCTTTTGCGATATTGCCCAGCGCCCAGGGCATCGGAAGCATGAAAACAACCGCAACTACGAAATAGTTCCAGCTGCCGAAGGGCAGGACAGTAACCAGTGTCGGGATAGAAGAACAGATCAGCGTAACCACTGTCATCTGTCTGGTCATATTAACGGTCATCGCGTTCCGGTTCGCCGGATTGGGGCCTGCAACTGCCGCCAGCACGCCATAGTAAGCAGTCTGGATGACATTCATCAGACAGTTCAGGATGGTGTAGGATACGGCCAGCACCGCAACTCTTACCACTACCGGCGCCATCGTTGTGTTACAGACTTCCAGCATAATGGTGATCGCCAGAACCCAGCGGCCCATATACAGCCAGGACTGGTTTTTGCCTTTATCGCTGATCTTAACCTTCTCAATAATCATGCCGGCAAAAAGGCTGACACAGAAGTCGCACACCTTCGCAACCAGCAAGGCGGTCGCCAGCGTAGTAGCCGGAATCAGCAGAACCTCGGTGGCAAATGTATTCAGATACATAAAGCCAACCATGATGGATAACGTCAGCAACGAATAGGTACCCATGGTCCAGATTTCTTTTTTACTGCTTGTTACTCCCATAAACAAATCCCCCTCACTTTACTTGATATATTTTTTGAATACTCCCTTCATAAACACTGCATCCGGGCAGAGCGGCCGATGCGCCTGCTACGCTTCATTTTCATACATCTGTCTGGATACCTTGTATATGATTTCCTCGCCATTTACGCTCCGCCCCGGCTTCATATCGCCGAACCAGATGATATATTTCCCCTTTTCGCCCATTTCCCGTACCTGCTTCTCAACAGTCTGGGCAAATTCCTCATCTGACAACTCCGGGCTGGGCATAAAAATACTTACCTGACCCAGCTGATCCCCATATTTTTTCATGATCGCCAGCTTGTCATTGCAGGCGTCCTGGCCTTCCCAGTAATCAAAGCCTGCCTCAATAAAGTTCTCAATCTGATTTCCCACGCAGCCGCAGGAATGGTAATTCATCATCACTCCCATTTCATGGGCCGCTTTGTTCATTTTCTGATAATGAGGAATCAGAATCTCCGCATAGGTATCCGGCGACATAAAGGAACTGATCTGGGTACCCATGTCATCATGGAAGGTGATCATGTTGGCGCCGTAATATTTCTGCGCGATCTCGATCAGCTCGATATGGAAATCTGCCAGCCGGTCATAAAAGGCATGAACCGCTTCCGGTTCCTCCAGCAGGTAGCAGAAGGTATCGGCAAAGCTGGTCAGATCAGCCAGACGCTCAAAAAAGCCATTCACAATAACGAACAGCGTAGGTCTGTCCTTGCTGATGACCGGAGCGTAATTTTTTTCATAATCCGCCGCCCAGTCGATCGCTTTCAGGTCGGGCCAGACCAGTTCTTCCTTCCATTTTGTAATGTCAGACAGCCTTCTTGTGCCGGGCCTTACCATCGCTGCCGCCGTCAGCGGCTCATACTGCCAGTCAATGCCGAACCAGTCGATTCCGCCATGATTTCTGGCATAAGCGTCAGGCATGACATCCGGCTGGATCACATTAAAGTCTGTCGGCATATTCAGCATCCACAAGGGCTTTTTCCCCTCTTTAATCCTCTGGAAGTTTTCCATGGCCGTGATCGGCGTGTTAAATCTTCTCTTCGGAAAAGCGGGCATACCATACGGCCCGGGGACGGCAGGATATACGCCCACGTCCTTTAATTCCTCCGCCTCGTTAAACGGGTATTTGCTCATTATCATCCCCCTCTTCTTATGTAATACTTAGAATGACTACCCTCCGAACGGCTTCGTTCTGTTGTTTTAATTATACCGAAACAGGGTTTAAAGACCATGTATCGCACGCACAATTTTGATTGGGATTTTTTTTCGAATTTTTGTAAGATAGATTTTGAATTTTATGCCCATTCTGATGCAGAAGCGGTAATATACAGAAAAGTCCCCTGCTTCCTATTGTAAAAAACAGTCAGCAGGGGACTTTCCTGATTCGTTTAAAATGAAATATTCGCCATCAGCCAGTACGCCAGACCCAGCGCCCAGCTGGCCAGGGTGCCGAACAGAATCACCGGCCCGGCGATGGTAAAAATTTTACAGCCAACGCCGAACACCTGCCCTTCCTTCTGATATTCTATGGCAGGCGATGACACAGAATTGGCGAAGCCGGTAATCGGCACCAGTGCGCCGGCGCCGCCGAACTTTACAATACCGGGATAAAGATTCAGCCCGGTCAGTATGACGGAAGCCAGGATCAGCGTCAGAAGCGTCCAGGCGGAAGCAGCGTCCCGCTCCATGCCCTGGGACTGAAAAAACTGGCTGATTCCCTGGGCTGCCGTACAGATCGCGCCGCCTGTCAGGAAGGCCCGCAGCACATTCAGCCCGGTATTGTGAACAGGGGTGATCTGTTTCACATACTCCTGATATTGTTCTTTTTCCATAATTCTCCTTTCTCGGCTCAACATTTTCTGCTTCGCCGGATCTGGCCGGCGCAAGCCTTCGGCCGCCCTGCCCATCCTATGGCAGACGCGCCGCCGCCCTCAGCTTCCGGTTCCCAGGAAAATTGCAGCCAGAGAACCGGCGCATTTCCCCAGAGCCAGGCTGAGCACGATATAGGGAAAGCCTACTGCCAGCCGCAGCCGCCTGACCATCACCGGCACAGCGTCCAGCGTTTCCGCCAGCGACATAATCAGGCAGCCCACAAAAATCCCCGCGCACAGTCCCATCATCGCCATTGCCAACACGCCGCCGGCTACCGGCAGGTGGAACAGCTGCACAGCGTTTCCCGCGCCCGCCCCCAGCACAATACAGTCCTCGTAGAGCCTGGCATGGCGGATCGTACCGGTTTTTCCTGCCAGCCTGGGCACTGCGCCAATCACGGTAATAAAAGCAAACAGCCCTGCCGCCACCATTCCTCCGGCGCTCAGCCCGATGACGGCCAGCGCCGCTTTTTTAAGAAACATCTACTCCTGATTCCTTTCTTCCCTCGTTTTTAATCACGGTCGTATCCACATCATCCTCATAGCTGCGCATCTGCACTTCCAGAGGCGTAGGGTCTGAGGAAAAGGCCAGCCTGGAAAAATGATTAAAAAAAATGATGATGCCCAGAGGCAGCCCAATCGAATAAGAAATATTCAGCACATTGGCGTCCGCCCCCTTCTCTCCTGTCATCTGAAAATAAAGATCAGAAAAAATTTTAGGCACATCACCGTCATTGTTAAACGTCATGATCGCGAAGGCTGCCCCGATAAATACGATACCGCATACCGCCAGGGTTTTGAGCCAGTGGCGCAGCCGCCGGCTGCTGCCTTCCGGCTGATAATGAATAATAAAATCCGGCTCGCCCAGGCTGGCCACATTCAGGCTGCTGTCGGCTGCCTGAAGCAGACGGATCACATCCAGGATCGAACAGACCTGCCTGCCGCCGTCCTCTTTGATTTCCGCCAGCTTCATGGCCCTGCACTTTTCCTGGAGCGCCGGGTCAGCGCAGTATATCTGTCCTGCCTGCCCCAGCGTCACCTGCCGGCTGTGCACCTCCACATTTTTTTCAAACTTTACATATACGGTATCAGCCATGACAGCATTCCTTTCCGATGCCCTGCACCAGAAAGCCCATATCCTGCCCGTCTTTCCCGCCGTAAGCCATACAGATCCACACCACAGCGGCAGCAGCAGCCAGAAGCAGCGCCGCCAGAATTATTTTCCTGTTCCAGGCCATACACACACATCCTTTGCCATTTTAATGCGCAGCCTCAGCTGCACTGATAACCTTATTATGTGTGTCTGCTTCCGTTTTTATACTTTTTATAAAAAAGAATCCTGCGGAGCATTTTCATCTTCGGCGGTGCGCCGGCTGCCGGGCGCATGGAGGTTTACTCTCCTTACTCTCCTTACTCTCCTTTTCCGGCGCCGCCAGCTTCTCCCGCATAGCCTTCAGGATTTTTTTCTCCAGCCGGGACACCTGCACCTGAGAGATGCCAAGTTCTTTGGCAATCTGCGTCTGCGTCAGTTCCTTATAATAACGAAGCACAATAATTTTCCGCTCCTGGGGCTCCAGCTCTTTTAGCAGCTTTCCCAGCAAAATCTTATTCAATACCTCCTCTGCGGGATTGGATTTTTCTTCCAGCTTGTCCATCAGATGAATGCTGTTTCCATCTCCATGGTAAATCGTTTTCTGCAGCGACTCCACTTCCGCCCCCGATTCCATGGCAGAAGCCAGTTCTTCCACACATATCCCCATTGCATCGGCAATTTCCTGCATAGTGGGTTCTCTGCCCAGGCGGATATTCAGCTGCTCTTTCATCCCCTTCGCTTTCGCGGCCGTCTCTTTCAGCACCCGGCTTACTTTAATTATGCCGTCGTCCCGGAGGAAACGGCGGATTTCTCCTGAAATCATGGGCACTGCGTAAGTAGAAAACTTTACGTCAAAAGACAGGTCAAATTTGTCGATAGCTTTCAGCAGGCCAATGCTTCCGATCTGGAACAGGTCTTCCATCTCATATCCTCTGCCGTTAAAACGCCGGACAATGCTCCAGATCAGCCCCAGATTTTCCGAAACCAGCCGGTCTCTGGCCTCCTGATCTCCGCCGTGGGCCAGCTGAATCAGTCTTCCTGTTTCATCCATACGCTGTCCTCTGTCCCGATTTTTTTCATCATTACCACGCGCGTGCCCCGTCCCAGCTCCGATTCCACCTCCACAGAATCCATAAAGGTCTCCATAAAGGTGAATCCCATGCCGGACCGCTCTTTGTCCGGGCTGGTGGTAAACAGCGGCTGCCTGGCCTGTTCCACATCAGCGATGCCCGTTCCGCTGTCCTCTACCGTAACAGTCAGCACCTGCCCCTGAGAGCTGACCCAGATCCGCACGCTCTCCCCGCTCTCCCGATAACCGTGTATGATCGCGTTGGTCACTGCCTCTGACACCGCCGTTTTTACATCCTCCGTCTCCTCTACGGTTGGATTCATTCTGGTCATGTAAGCCGCGGTTATCACCCGGGCCAGCTGTTCATTATGAGAATAGCTTTCAATCTCAAAATACAACGTTTCTCTCTCCGGTACCCGGCTGTTCCTGATTGCCTGTGTCTCCATATCGTTCCCCTTTCCTTTCCCGGCCTGCCTGACCTACGCTTCCCGCTCCAGATTCGGGATAATCTGGAAGATGCCGGCGATTTTCAAAATTCTCTGCACCCTCCCGTTTACATTGGCCAGCGCTACCGTTCCTCCCAGCGCTTTCATATATTTATACCGTCCCAGCAAAATACCGATCCCGGTGCTGTCCATAAATTCTGTCCGGGCAAAATCAAATACAATTTTTCGGATTTTCCCTTCCCTGGCGCAGTATTCCGTCACCTCCCGGATTCCCTGGCTGGAATGGTGGTCTACCTCTCTGGGCAGACGGACTATCAGCTCCTGCTCCCTGATTTCATACATCGTCTCATACTCCTGATCCGCCAATCCCTTTTTTCTCCTTTCCCATTTTTTCATCCCGGCCTGCCCGCATCCCCCATGATAAAAATCCGGCGGCATATTCCTCTCCGCCGCAGTGCGATCCCCGCTAAATAAAAAAGGATGCAGACCATCATCTCTTCCGCATCCTTAGTATCTCAATATCCTCTCAGCTCCCGCGCGCTCTGGGCGTAGGAGGTATCAGGATATTCTTCTATCACTCTGGTATAATAGGTATCTGCCGTCGCCTTGTCCCCAGTATTATGATAACAAAGCCCCAGCCAATACATGGCGTCCGCATAATCCGGGTCGATCTCCAGGCATTCCAGGAAATACCCCTTGGCCGTCTCGTAGTCGTTCGCCTGATATGCCTGATATCCCCGGTTATACAGCTCATCCCTGCTGCCCGAGGAAAATTGTTCGTTCAGCCTCTGGTAAATTTCCTGGAAGGTACTTCCTTCCACAGTATTCCCCTCCAGCTTCCCGAAAGCGTCCACCGCCGCCAGATAATCTCCATTATAATATTCCTCCAGCACCTCCAGCATCGTCTCGTAAGCCTCAATGACGCCAGAGCGGCCGGTATAGCTTTCCAGACGGTCATTGGCGCTGGTGTTTTCCTCCTCCAGCTCCTCGATCCGGGCCTCCAGCTCCTGGATCTGAGCGTCCTTTCCGGTCAGCTGATCCCCATAGCTCATAATCTTCTCATTGGTATCCCGCTGGATCTGCTGGCGGATACTGGGAATCACCAGGAACCAGCAGACCAGCAGGCCCAGGAAAATACCGCCGAATACATGGAGCACCGCCTGAAAGATACCGCTGCTCTCCCGGTATGTAGGCACCACCACGCCCTTGCTTTCATTGGCCTTCTTCAGGATCTCCTCCCTTTTGGCCGCGCTCCTGTTCTTTTTCCCCAGAAATCTGGACAGCTCCTTCCGGTAGCGCAGACAGATCACATCCGACCGGTTAATCTCCAGGGCAGACCGCACAGCCCGGTACGCCTTTCCATATTCCTCGTTGTGAATATAAATCAGAGCCAGCAGCTGGTATGCCCGGATAAATTTGGGATTGATCCGAAGCACCTTCTGCAGCTGAAGAAGGGAAAGATCATAGCTGTGATCCGCCCCCCTGGCCAGGGTCAGACTGTGGTTAAACTTTCTGACCGCTGTGTTGCACCGCTCGATCTGGCCGGAATCCATCATTTTTTTCATCAGTTCCGCCGCCAGGTTATCCTCCGGCTGATAGTCCGCGCTGATCGTCCACTCCGCCATAGCCTCGGCGTCCTCGCCGATTTCATGGTAAATCAGGCCCAGCAGATTTCTGGCCTGGATATGGCGCTTATGGTACTGCAGGCAAAGCTGCAGATCCTCAATCGCCCCGGACAGATCCCGGACCCTGGCTTTTTCCAGTCCGCTGTTATACAGGCTGTTGGCCCGGCGGACGATCAGCCTGTAGGTGTTCAGGGGCGCGCCGCATTTCAGGCAGATATCCTGCCGCCCCAGCTCGCTGCCGCAGCGATAGCATTTCATCGGCATTCCCCCTATTCCTCCCGCTCCTTCAGAAGCTGCATCATAATGTCTACCAGGTCTGTTTTATTCCGGTTACGGGCCGTCTCTCCCGTCTCATCGATTTCCTTGCTTGGCTCAAAATTTTTCAGTTCCTCTTCAAAATTCAGCATTCACATTCCTCCATGATTCTTCCCGCCAGATATAAGGAGCCTGCGATAAACAGCAGATCCTTTTCTCCCTTCAGCTCCAGCCCTTTCTGCCAGGCTTCTTTCAGATCCGGGCAGACCCAAATCTGTCCGCCGTACACCCGGCGGAATTTTTCCGCCAGTACTTCGGCCGGTACCGCCCGGCTGTTATGATCCAGCTCCGTTACGATAATGCCGCTGAAATCTGTCTGCAGCGCCAGAAATTCCGCCATCTGATCCAGATTCTTTTCCTTCACTGCCGTAAACAGCAGATATTTTTTTCCCTCGCAGGGCATCTCAGATACAGTCATGGCAAAATTCAGGATCCCATCGCTGTTATGCGCGCCGTCCAGATACACGCCCGGCCGGATCTTCTGCATTCTGCCCGGCCACCGGGTATTTCTGACCGCCCAGACGGCAGCGTCAACCAAAGCCTCTGTCTTCAGGAAGCCGGCCACCCGCAGAGCCGTCAGCGCCACCAGCGCATTAGCCGCCTGGTAATCCGCGATAAACGGAACCTGTATCTCTTTTCCTGCCAGAAAACCGGTCAGAGGCCGGAAGGTAATCCCCTCTTCCGTCCGTCTTAAAATCTGATAATTTTCATGTCCTACGCCATAAGCCGGCGCCTCCAGCCGGGCCGCTTCCTGCTCAAATACTGCCGTTGCCTCCGTCTGTCCCGCGTCAAATACAACCGGGCATCCCGCTTTGATGATACCGGCCTTTTCCGCCGCAATCGCCGCGATGGTGTCGCCCAGCACCTCTGTGTGATCCAGGCTGATAGAGGTAATGACGCTGACCAGCGGCTTCCTGATCACATTGGTAGCGTCTTTCTTTCCGCCCAGGCCCACTTCCAGAACCGCATAATCCACATGGGCGTCCTGATAAATCAGCATGGCCATGGCAAAAAGAAATTCAAAATAATTGGTGCCTCCCAGTTCCTCGCTCACATCCTTCACCCGAAGAAATGCATCCAGGAACACCTGGTCGGAAACCGGCTCTTTGTTAATCTGGATCCGCTCATTGATCCGAACCAGATGGGGCGAAGTAAAGGTGCCCACCCGATAGCCTCTCGCAGTCAGCACACTGGTCAGATAGGCGCAGACAGAGCCCTTGCCATTTGTCCCCGCCACATGAAATACGGGAAAGGTATCCTGGGGATTTCCCAGTCTTTCCATCAGCGCAAAGGTATGGGCCGGCACCGGCGAATCCGCGTATTTCGGAATATGTTCTATATAGTCAACCGCGTCCTGATAATTCATTTTCTGTCAGTCCCCTTTCTTTTGTATCAATCATCAGTGGTCAAACAGCAGGATCTCCCCGCCTGAGACGGCGAACCAGACCGGCTCCTCAACATGAATCGCCGCTCTGGCGCTGGTAGCCTCGGTCAGCAGCCGGCTGACCCGTTCCACATCTGCCGCCGGAACCAGCAGAACCATCTCCACACTGTCTGTATACTGCGTCTCCAGGACAGCCAGGCCGTTCTGAGCCGCCTGGTACTGAAGCTTTCCCACTGTATTATAGTCACAGCAGACCCGCAGCTTCTTTCCTGATTTTTTTTCGATGACCAGGCTGTTTTTCAGTCCCTCCTGCACCGCCCTGGAATAAGCCCGGACCAGTCCGCCGGTACCCAGCAAAGTTCCGCCGAAATACCGTGTCACCACCGCGCAGACATAAAAAAGCTTTTCTCCCGTCAGCACGTCCAGCATGGGCCGGCCTGCAGTCCCCTGGGGCTCTCCATCATCGCTGCACCGCATCAGCCCGTGATCCGGCCCTGTCACAAAGGCCCAGCAGTTATGCCGGGCGTCCCAGTACCGCTTCCGCACTGATTCAACAAAGGCCATCGCCTCCTCTTCCGACTCTGCTGCTGCAATGGAAGCGATAAAACGGGACTTTTTCTCCTCGATTTCTCCTGTTCCCGGCTGGTATACCGTCCGATAAGCTTCTGTCATCTGTACCTCCTGAACCGGGCCGCGGCCTGTCAGACGCCGCGGCCCATCAGATCATCTACCATGTACAGCAGCGATACCGGAGTGACCAGCCCGTCCATCAGACGGGCGATCAGCTCCTCCGCTTCCTCTCTGGAAGCGGACAGAGGCGGTGTCTGCTCCGCCTCCTCCATTTTTTCTGCTGTTCCTTTTTCCACGCGTATTCCATACAGAATCTCTCCCTCCGGGGAGAAATTCTCTTTTTCTGTCAGATAGTAATTTAAGTGAACATCCACTCCTTCGCTGCTGGTGAAGCGCCGCTCCCCCATGAAACGTTTCTGTTTCCACTTCATTCTGATTACCATCTTTCCTTTTTATATCTGCTTTATTATACAAAATAATTATCAAATTGAAAAGAGCTATTTACCGCAAAGATTGACATTCATTGCGCTGCTTCTGCGCCGCTGCTTCCCTCCTGCGGGTTCAGGGAAGCGGACAGGCTCTGAAGCGACTGGAACTGCCGATCCATCCATGTCAGCCGGTTTTGCAGCCACGGTTTTAATACCTCCTGCACCTCCCGGACAAAGGCGCCGTCTGTATTCCATCTCCCATCATTGGCGATTCCCGATTCATACAGATAATCATAATACTGGTCAATGGTTCCTCCCTCTGAAACCATCTCCTCAAAAATATGCCGGTACTCATGGTACAGGGCATGGGCTCTTTCCAGAAATTCCGGATCCTTCACCAATTCCCTATACCACATAAACTGCTGGGCTCCGGCGGACAATGCCAGCGTCGCCCACTGGTCATACTTCCGGGCATCTTCCG
>CALWQE010000091.1 GCA_944383605.1 uncultured Lachnospiraceae bacterium | reverse complement strand
CAGGGTAATCAGGTTTTCTCTGGCAGTCTGAAAAGGCGGAGGAGAAAAATATGCCGGAAAAAAAGCGAAAAGCGATCACCATTATAATCCTGTATCTGTCTGCTTTTATGCTGGCCGGATGCGGCCGGGATCGGGGCGAGCTGATCCTGGCGGCGCAGGGGCAGGCGCAGGCAGAAGAGACCGGGAATCAGACGGAAGAAGCAGAAACGGCGCCGGAGACAGAGGCTGCGTCCGAGGCGGCATGGGTGACTGTCCATGTATGCGGCGCGGTAGAGGCTCCCGGCGTTTATGAGCTGGCAGAGGGAAGCCGCGTCTGGGAGGCGGTGGAAGCTGCCGGAGGCGTTTTGGAGGCTGGGGCGGCAGATTATCTGAATATGGCCGCCGCAGTAGAAGACGGCGGAAAGGTAGTCGTCCCTTTTCTGGAGGATGTAGAGGAACAGCCTTTCGGCGCCTCGGCGGGAACCGGGACGCAAGAAGAATCCGGCGGCCTGGTAGATTTGAATACAGCCGGCCTGGAGGAGCTGATGACCCTTCCGGGCATCGGAGAGGCAAAGGCCAGGGCGGTCATAGAATACAGGGAACAGGCAGGGCGGTTTTCTTCTGTGGAGGAGATCATGCATGTGCCCGGCATTAAGGAGGGCGCTTTCGCAAAAATCAAAGCTTACATTACAGTATCCCAATAGATAAAAAGAACAGGGAGTCAGAATGGCGAAAAAAGTATTAGTGGTAGATGATGAAAAATTAATTGTAAAAGGGATTAAATTCAGCCTGGAACAGGACGGCATGGAGGTGGACTGCGCCTATGACGGCGAAGAGGCGCTGAAGCTGGCCCGGGAGACAGCCTATGACGTGGTGCTGCTGGATGTGATGCTGCCGGTACATAACGGCTATGAGGTATGCAGCATGATCCGGGAGTTTTCTGATATGCCCATTATTATGGTGACGGCCAAGAGCGATGATATGGATAAGATTCTGGGCCTGGAGTATGGGGCTGATGATTATATCACGAAGCCTTTTAATATTCTGGAGGTAAAGGCCAGGATCAAGGCGGTAATGCGCAGAAGCGGCAAGAACAAAGAGGAACGGGAAAAGGAACAGAAAAAGGTAGTCTGCGGCGCTCTGACCCTGGACGGAGAGAGCAGGCGGGTTTTTATCAACGACCGGGAGAGTAACCTGACGGCGAAGGAGTTTGACCTGCTGGAGCTCCTCCTCACCAATCCGGGAAAGGTGTACAGCAGGGAAAAGCTGCTGAGCATTGTGTGGGGTTATGAATACCCCGGAGATGTGCGCACCGTGGACGTCCATGTCAGAAGGCTGCGCGAAAAAATCGAGGCCAATCCCAGCGATCCGCAGTATGTTCATACGAAATGGGGTGTAGGCTATTATTTCAAAGGTTAGGGAAAAGGCAGGGGCGCTGAAAAGTATGCGCCTCTGGATTTTCTGCCTGCTGGTATTCTGCAGCTTTCTGCCGGCCCATCTGGCGGGACAGCTGCTGCTGCGGGGCAGCCTGAGCGACCAGATCGAGTCGCGGACCCAGGAGCTGCAGTACCAGCTGAATACGCTTTCCAAGCAGCTGGCCAAGGCCGGCTATCTGGACGATCAGAATGTGGTGAGCGTCAACAGTGAACTGAGCCTGCTGTCGGATATTTATGACGGCAGAATCATGATTGTGGACAGAACCTTTGAGATTATCAAGGATACCTATGCCATTGATGAAGGAAAATACAATGTATCCGAAGGAGTGCTGCGGTGCTTCCAGGGAGAAGCCAGCTCTGTGTATTCAAAACGGGCTCAGCGGATCCAGATTATTCTGCCTATCTATGATGCCGGGCTGGCCCAGGTGAACGGCGCAGTCATTATGACATCCTCTACCCGGGTGATCGAAAACATGGTGGATTCCTACTATGAAATGGCCGGCGTTATCGACCTGGTGATGCTGATCTGTGCCGCTTTCCTGGCGTTTTTCCTGTCATCGCTGCTGGTGCGTCCCCTGAAAAAGGTGACGGAGGCAATTAATAAGGCGGCTTTTGGCGATATGGATCTGGTAGAAGTAAAGGACTGCGTAGAGACGGAGCGGATCTGCGGCGCCTACAACCAGACGCTGACCAGGCTGAAGACGCTGGATGAGAGCCGTCAGGAATTTGTGTCCAATGTATCTCATGAGCTGAAAACGCCGCTGGCGTCGATTCGCGTGCTGGCAGATTCTCTGATGTCCATGGAAGAAGCGCCGGTAGAGCTGTACCGGGAATTTATGGGCGATATTTCAGATGAAATTGACCGGGAAAGCACGATCATAGAGGATCTGCTGACTCTGGTCCGTCTGGATAAATCCAGCACAGAGCTGAAGGTGGGGCAGATCAGCATTAATGAGATGCTGGAGCTGGTGCTGAAGCGGCTCAGTCCCCTGGCCCAGAAGCGGAATATTGAGCTGGTGCTGGAGAGCTTCCGCCCTGTGGTAGCGGAGATCGACGAGGTAAAGCTGACTCTGGCGGTGACTAACTTAGTGGAAAATGCCATTAAGTATAATATAGACGACGGCTGGGTGCGGGTCTCCCTGAACGCAGACCACAATTTCTTCTATATCAAGGTGCAGGATTCCGGGCTGGGTATCCCGGAGGAAGCCCAGGGCAAGGTGTTTGAGCGGTTTTACCGGGTGGATAAGGCGCGTTCCAGAGAAACCGGCGGCACAGGGCTGGGCCTGGCTATTACTTACTCTGTGATTCAGCTCCACCATGGGGCGATCAAGCTGTACAGCAAAGAGGGGGAGGGCAGTACCTTTACCGTCCGGATCCCGCTGATCTATATAGCCTGATGGGGGAAAGAAACGCGGGAGGAATGTGGATCATGAGCGGAAAAAAAATGAGAAAAAAAGCGCTGTGCATCCTGCTGGCGGCATTTTTCTCCCTGATGCTGTGCGCCTGCCAGGGCGGGCAGCCGGAGGAACAGCCCCAGCAGGAGGATGGCGTTTATACCGTTTATTATAAAAATCAGGATGAGACAAAACTGGTGCCGGAAAGCTATACCGTCTCAGGAAGCGACCCTTCTACCCTGGTGCGGGAGCTGCTGGGCCAGATGCGCGGGCAGCCGGAGGAAATTAATGTCCAATCGGTTTTTCCGGAATCGCTGATGATGAATCAGTATGAGCTGGAGGGAGAGTTTCTGACGCTGCATTTTGACAATACTTATCAGAGTATGGACAGCATTACGGAAATCCTGCTGCGGTCGGCGGTGGTGAAGACCCTGTGCCAGATTCCGGAGATCAGCTACATTAGCTTTTTCGTCAATGACCAGCCGCTGATGGATGCGAAGGGGGTGCCGGTGGGCATCATGCAGGCGGATACCTTTATGGACAGCCTGAATGAGGATCTGGACTCCATGCAGCCGATTACCCTGATTTTGTATTTTGCCAACGAGGCAGGGGATCTCCTCTACGAGACCGAGCGGACGGTGCTGTATAACAGCGACATGCCGGTGGAAAAGCTGGTAATCAATCAGCTGATCCAGGGGCCGGAGTCGGAAAATGCCTATCCCACACTGCCGGAGAACCTGACATTGCTTGGGACAGCGGTGAAGGACGGCGTCTGCTATGTAAATTTTGACTCCACCTTTCTTACCGATGCGCTGGATGTGCAGGATTACATCCCCATCTATTCGGTGGTCAATTCCCTGTCAGAGCTGTCTGGCATTAATAAGGTGCAGATCACCATCAATGGCTCTGCGGATGTAAAGTTCCGGGAAAATATTTCCTTTACCACTGTCTTTGAGAGAAATCTGGACTATGTGGGCGGGATGGAGTAATGAGAAAACACAATGACTGTTGAAAAAATGGAGGAATAAAGATTGAAAAAACGGCCTTTCCTGCTGCTGTCAGGAGCCTTTGTGTCTGGAGAGGCCTGTAGTTTTTTCAGCCCGGTTCTGGCCGGGGTGGGATTGGCGCTGGTATCGGTGATGGCTGCGCTTTCCCGCAAAAAGCTGCTTTTCCTGGCTCCGCTGCTTTTTCTGGCGGGGGTGATCCGGATGGAGCAGGCGTCTGCCTGGAGCCCGGCGGCTGTTCGGGCGCTGGAAGCAGAAGAGGGAATCTGGCTTTCAGCGGCGTTCCAGGTAGATCAGATTGAAAAAAGAGACGATACATTTCAATGCTGCGGCAGAGGCATTTCTGTGCGGTACGATCAAAATGAGCCGGATCCGGCCGGACAGGCCGGAACTCTGACCGGCGCGGTGATTTCCATTGACAATATAGACGCCCAGACGGCGGAATCTATCCGTCTGGGAGATGTGATCAGGGGGAAGGGGACATTCCGCCTTTTTGACAGCGCTTCCAATCCGGGACAATTTGACGCCAGAAAATATTATAAATCGCTGGGGCTGGAGGGAAGAATTTTTCTGGAAGAGTGGGAGTGGATTCCAGCGGAAAGAAGGGCTGCGGCGAATCTGGCCGGTCAGGCAAAGCAGGCTGCCCTGAGACAGCTGGAAGCGGCGGCGGGAGAGGACAGCGGCCTGCTGTCGGCGATTCTGACCGGAGAAAAGGATGGGCTGTCCGAGGAGGACGAAGCCCTGTTCCAGAATAACGGGATCAGCCATATTTACGCGGTCAGCGGCCTTCATATTTCTTTTATCGGCTGGGGACTGTACCAGCTGCTGAAACGGGCTGGGGGCGGGCCGTGGCTCTGCGCCCTGGTTTCCGGCGCAGTTCTGGGCTTTTTTGTGCTGGCGGTAGGGGACAGCGCTTCTGTGATCCGCTCTTACGTTATGTTCCTTCTCTCTCTGGCGGCGGGTCTGGCCGGCAGAACCAGCGATATGCCCATCAATCTGGCCGCAGCCTGCGCGGCGGTGCTGTGGGAACGGCCTCTGCTGCTGGCCCAGCCAGGTTTTCAGCTGTCTTTCTGCGCGGTAGGCGGTATCGCCGCAGCTTCGGCGGCAGAGAGGGCAGCCAGGGAGAAGCGAAAAGAGCAGGAGAAACCGGCCCGGAAATCGTCTGGAATGGCTGCAAGGCTCCGGAGCACGCTGGTTTATTCTCTGTGGGTTCAGCTGGCCTTGCTGCCCTCCACATTATGGCATTTTTTTCAGTTTCCCTGTTACGGAATCCTGCTGAACCTGGTGGTCATCCCCCAGTCTTCAGCGGTGATGTCTCTGGGGTTTCTGGGGTTGGCTGTCAGCTTTTTCTGGATGGAGGGAGGAAGATGGTGCCTGCTGCCGGTCAGAGGTATTTTCTGGCTGTGGCGCTGGCTTTGCCGTCATGCGCTGGCTCTGCCGGGCGCCCTGTGGGTGACAGGCAGGCCAAAGAGCGGACTGCTGCTGCTTTTTTGCTGCGGGCTGCTGCTTTTTTGCTTTTTGGTCAGGAAATGGCTGTGGCCCATGAGCAGATGGTACCTGCCCGGGCTGACGCTGTTTCTCTATCTGTCTGCAGGGCTGCTGGCCAGACAGCCGGAGCGGGGAGTGGAAATCTTTTTTCTGGATGTGGGCCAGGGAGACGGCGTTTATATCCGGGAGGAGGGAGGCCATACGATCATGATTGACGGGGGAAGCAGCGATGGCTGGATGGCGGGAGAGAACCGGCTGATTCCGGCTGTGCGCCAGTCCGGCGCTGACGGAATCGATGACTGGTTTCTTTCCCATCCGGACAAGGATCATATGTCTGGGCTGGAAGAGGCTCTGGCCGCAGGATTCCCTGTCCGCCGCCTCTGGATTCCTCTTCCCTTCCGGAACCATGAACAGATTCAGGCGCTGGCAGAGCTGGCTGCCGCCAATGGAACCAGGGTGCTGTTCACAGAACCGGGGGAAGTGCTGTCCGGGGATGGATTTTCTCTGACCTGTCTCCACCCGGCTGCCGGATATCCGCTGCTGACAGATAACGACGGGTCGATGGTGCTGAAGCTGGAGTATGACGGTGTGAGCGTGCTGCTGACCGGAGATGTGGAGATGGCCGGCGAACAGGCGATTCTGGAAGCAGCCGGAGGCAGGCAGGAACTGATGGACTGCCAGATCCTGAAGGTAGCCCATCATGGCTCTTCCGGCTCCAGCGGCGCGGATTTTCTGAAGGCGGTCTCTCCTGAGCTGGCGGTGATTTCCTGCGGGCGGAACAATGCTTACGGCCATCCCCATCAGGCGGTGGTGGAGCGTCTGGAGGCGGCTGGATGCCGGCAGGTGACGACAGCAGAGCAGGGAGCGGTGATTATCCGGCTGCAGGACGGAGAAATCTGGCTGCGGAGCCCATGAGCCTTTCCCGGGCCGCATGTCCGGGAAGGGGCTTCGGAGCGCCCAGGCGGAATCAATCGGAGCCGGAAATGGAATTGACCGGCAAAGGAAAAGAGGGTAAAATAAAAAAAACAGCAAAAAGGGAGAGATCAGATGGAATGTCAAGTGAATGACCTGCGCAGCGCCCTGGAGCTGCTGCGTACAATGCCTGGTCAGCTAATTGAAACAGATACGCCAGTTGAGCCGATGGCAGAGCTGGCGGGCGTGTATCGATATGTGGGCGCCGGAGGAACAGATCCGCGAGACAGCAGAGGCAGTAGAGCAGGCAGGGAAGGAGCTGGCAGAAGCCGATTGGCGCTGAAAAATCGGGCGGATGCATAACGATGAAAACACTGAATCAGGATATCAAAAATGGAACGTTTAAACCCGTCTATCTTCTGTTCGGCGAGGAGGCTTTTCTGGTGAAAAGCTATAAAAACCGCCTGCGGGAGGCGATCATCGGCGATGATACGATGAATCTGGGGATTTTTACAGGGAAGGAAGTGGATATCGATCAGCTGATCTCCCTGGCGGATACGATGCCTTTCTTTTCGGAGCGCCGTCTGATTATTGTGGAGGACAGCGGCCTGTTTAAAAAGGATGCGGGCAGGCTGCCCGATTATCTGGGGCAGATGCCGGAGACGACGCATCTGATTTTTGCAGAGTCTGAGGTGGACAAACGGAGCCGGATGTATAAAAAGGTAAAGGAGCTGGGATATCCCGCTGAACTGAAAACCCAGACGGAACGGGAACTGAAAAAATGGGTGCTGCAGCTGCTTTCCAAAGAGGGAATCCGGCTGACGGAGGCTGTGATGGATCGTTTCCTCTCGGCAGCAGGGACGGATATGAACCGGATCCGAACGGAGCTGGATAAAGTGATTTCCTATCTGGGCGACCGGAAGATACTGACAGCGGAGGATGTGGACGCAGTATGCGCCCCCCAGATAGAGGGGAAAATCTTTGATATGACAGCGGCTCTGGCGGCAAAGGACAGGAAAAGGGCCATGGCTCTTTACTTTGACCTGAAAGCCTTGCGGGAACCGCCGATGCGGATCCTCTTTCTGATCGCCCGCCAGTATCATCAGCTGCTGCAGACGAAGGAGCTGGCCAGGGAGGGAGCAGGCAGGGAGGAAATCAGCAGCAGGCTGAAGGTACCGGTGTTTGCGGCGGGCAGGCTGCTGTCTCAGGCGTCCCGTTACCGGGAGGAAGAGCTGGAGCAGGCTGTAGCGGCATGTGTGGAAGCGGACTACAGTGTAAAAACAGGGAAAATGAGCGATGTACTGGCGCTGGAGACGCTGATCGTGGGTCTGGAAAAGGAGAGCCTGTGAAACAAAAAAAGAACCCGTTCACACCTAACGGGTTCTTTTTTTGGGTTAATGAAATTTGTTTGCCGATTTATATTACGCCATACCGTTGACAGCTTTTGTTAAGCGGGAAACCTTTCTGGCAGCATTGTTCTTATGGTAAACGCCCTTGGTTTCTGCCTTTGCGATAGTGGAAATAGCAGCTGTCAGCTGTGCCTGTGCAGCAGCCGTGTCACCGGCAGCAATGGCAGCGTCTACTTTTTTCATCGCGGTTTTCACGCCAGATCTGATCGCTTTATTTCTGGCAGCCTTTGTCTCGCTTACCAGGATTCTCTTCTTAGCAGATTTGATGTTAGCCAATCTGTACACCTCCAATTATTTTATAATCGTAGTATTGGTTTGCATTAAAGCTGAAATCCGGACACGGACGGACATTTCTAATGTAAACATACCTAAATATTGTAGCGGATGATTTCCGGTCTGTCAATACATAATCCGTGAGAAAACGAAAAAAATAGTAAAAAAAACAACAGGAGGCTTTATGGACAGACGAGCGATCAGAACGGATCTGGCGCTGGAGGAGCGGGAACGTATCCAGCCGGAGGAGGGAGAGGTAACAGGCGTGAAAATGGACGCCTGTGAGGAAGGGCCGGATGTTTGCGTCACCAGGGTCAGGATACTGGACGGGACGGGAGCCCGGGCGATGGGAAAGCCGGAGGGCACCTATCTGACCCTGGAGTCGGCCAGGATGGCGAAGGAGGACGAAGGATACCACAGGGATATTTCTGAGATTTTTGCCGGTAAGCTTCGGGAGCTGCTGCCGGAAGGGTGGAACAGCCTGCTGGTGGCAGGACTGGGAAATCATTCTGTGACATCAGATTCCCTGGGGCCCAGAGTAGTAGATAATCTGTGGATTACCAGGCACATAGAGAAACAGGGAAAGATGGTCAGCGGGATCGTCCCCGGTGTAATGGCCCAGACCGGGATGGAAAGCGCAGAAATTATAAAGGGGATCGTCCGTGAGACCGGGCCGGATGTGGTGATAGCCATCGACGCCCTGGCGGCCCGCAGCGTCAGGCGGCTGGGGACGACCATCCAGCTGAGCGATACCGGGATACAGCCGGGATCAGGGGTGGGCAACCACAGAAACCGGCTGAATGCCGAGACGCTGGGCGTGCCGGTTATCGCGGTGGGCGTGCCTACCGTAGTCAGCGCGGCGGCCATTGTCTACGATACGATTGATATTCTGGCGGCAGCGCTGGAGGGCAATCAGGAGACGCGTGGGCTTTCCGAGACTATCCGGGCTATGGAGTCCCAGGAGCAGTATCAGCTGATCCAGGAGCTGCTGCTGCCCCGGCTGGGGCCGATGTTTGTCACGCCGAAGGATATTGACGCGGTGGTGAAGCGGCTGAGTTTTACCATATCAGAGGGAATGAATATGGCCTTTTTTGCATAAGCTCTTTTAGGTGCAAAAAACAGGCGTTCCGTCAGGACGCAGAAAAGGATGTGGCGGCGATATGGGGAAAAGAGCCACGGAATGGCTGTGCTGCGCGGCAATCTGCGCCTGTATGGCGCTGAATGCGGACGCAGCCATGAAGGTTCAGTATCCGGAGATTTCGTATATATTGGGAAATGGCCGTGAAAGGGAAGGGGTCAGAGAGGTGGCAGACAGTCTGCTTTCCTTTCAGTCCCCTCTGTTTTCTTATGTCCGGGACAGACAGGAGCAGCAGACGGCAGAAGGGGAGGATCCGGCCTATGACCGAATCCGGGCGGAACTGGACCGGCAGCCTTATCAGGCTGAGGATTATGAGGAGCTTCAGGAGGGACATCAGAAAGAAACGGAGGAAAGCACGCAGGCTGAGACGGAAGGAGAAACAGCCGCAGAGACGGAGACGGAAGCTGAGCCTCAGACCGAGGCCCAGGAGGCCGCGGCGCCCCGAGTTGCCTATTCCATGGAACAGCTGCAGGATTATCAGTTTCTGGCCGATCAGCTGTATTTTATTCATCCCAGTACATCGGCGGACGCCAGCCTTCTGGACGCAGAGGCGATGCTGGCCTATGACGCCAGGATGACATCCACCCCTGACCAGCCCCAGATCCTGATTTACCATACTCATGCCAGCGAATATTTTGCGGATTCTGATGAATCAGACCCGAATACGCTGATTGTGGGCGTGGGAAATACCCTGGCGGATATTCTGCAAAACCGCTACGGGCTGAACGTGATTCATGATACCACACTTTTTCCCTATCAGCAGGCCTATTCTCAGGGACTGCAGAAAATCACGGAGATTTTAGAGCAGTATCCTTCCATTGAAGTGGTCATTGATCTCCACCGGGACGCTGCCGCCGGACAGCATCTGGTGACAGAAATTAATGGAAAACAGACGGCTCAGATCATGTTTTTTAACGGAATTTCCCGGTCGGCAGACGGGCCCATCGATTATCTGGAGAATCCTTACCTGTCAGAGAATCTGGCGTTTAGCTTTCAGCTGAAAACCGCGGCGGATGCCCTGTATCCGGGGCTGGCCAGAAAAAATTATCTGAAAAGCTACCGGTATAACTTACATATGCGTCCCAAATCAGTGCTGATCGAGGTGGGGGCGGAAACCAATACCTTTCAGGAAGAGATCAACGCGATGGAGCCGCTGGCGGAGATTTTGGCCAGCGTGCTGCTGGACGGGGAAAGGTTTATTGAATAAAATTTCGAGATATCCAGGAAATTTCTTCCTGAAGTGATGACAAAGCTTCGGACTGGGTGAGAAAACAGGGGGACTCCTGCCATGGAAGGCAGTGCTGTGCGGACGAATTTCTTTGTGCAGCGGAGACATTGAAAAGGCCAGAAGAAAACAGGATAATAATATCCATAAAAACGACAGGTCATACAGAAAACGGATGTATAAGAATGGCAAAGGCGCTGAGAAGAGATTCCCGGCGCCTTTTCCTGTATGCGGGATCTGTAATGGGCTGCAGTTTCTCAGACGAATATGATAAATGACAAGGGAGGAAGTTGTTATGCAATATGAAATGCGGGAGCATTTGCATTATGCCGGGATTTCCAGCTTTAACCGGTACCCGGTGACCAGAGAGCTGGAGGGTGTGGATATGGCAGTGATGGGCGTTCCCTTTGACAGCGGCGTGA
The DNA here is from genome assembly GCA_944383605.1 of uncultured Lachnospiraceae bacterium. GTDB lineage: Bacteria > Bacillota > Clostridia > Lachnospirales > Lachnospiraceae > Paralachnospira_A. Next base: position 3,105 of record CALWQE010000091.1, on the reverse strand, counting down.
CCAATAGGCCTGGGGCCAGGCTGGGCCCCAGGGCCATCCGAAATATGAGCCAGCTGGCCAGCTGTTTCTCTTATCCTTGGGATTACAAGCTCAGCGAGAAGAGAACCATTATTGATTATGGGGATGTAGGCTATTATGTGGGAGCAGATACCACGAAGGTGATGCTGGAGGAAACCTATGCCCACGCAAAGCAGATCCTCCAGGCAGGCTGCAGGCTGCTGACTCTGGGCGGAGATCACACTATTCCCTACGGAATGATCCGGGCAGCCAGAGAGCAATATGGGAAGCTGGCTCTGCTCCATTTTGATTCCCATCAGGACAGCGCCCCCACCACAGATGGGAATGTATCCCATGCCAATTTTGCCTATGACCTTTAGGAGGAGGGCTGCATCGATCCTTCCCATTCGGCCCAGGTGTTTATCCGTACAGATATGAATCAGTGCGGCTATCATATTATTTATGCTCAGGAGGCTGTGTTTATGGATATGGAGGAGCTGGCGGAAAAGATCAAGGGTATTATCGGCGATATGCCGGTGTATCTCACCTTTGACATCGATGCCCTGGATCCGTCTGCAGCGCCGGGCACCGGTACGCCGGTGGTAGGAGGCCCCTCTGCGGCTCAGGTCAGGAAGCTGCTTTACGCTCTGCGGGGGATCAACGTGGTGGCGGCGGATCTGGTAGAGGTGCTTCCGGCATATGACCACAGTGAAATTACTGCCCTGGCGGCAGCGACAATCGCGCAGGATCTGATGTACTTGATGGATCAGAACTAAGGCGCACTGGATACGAGGAGGAATATGATGAAAAAGAAGATTTTGTGCATGTTACTGACACTGGCGATGGCGGCATCCCTGGCGGGCTGCTCCGGCAGCTCTGGCGCAGAAGGAGAAGACGGGCTGACAGAGGTGACGCTGGGCACTACCTCATGGCCTACCAATATGTTCTTTTACCTGGCTCAGGATCAGGGCTTTTTCGAGGCGAACGGCGTGGATATAACCATCCAGGATTTCTCGTCTACCACAGAGAGCACCAACGCCTTTATCGGCGGTCAGATTGATTTCTGTACTTTTGCGTCCTCTGAGACCATCTCTCCTTTCTCTCAGAGCGATGAATTTTCCATTGTTTTGATGACAGATAAATCTAACGGATCTGAGGGACTGGTGGCGACCTCTGACATCCAGAGTATAGAGGATCTGGCAGGAAAGACAGTGGCGACTCAGCTGTACAGTGTGGATCACATGTTCCTGCTGACACTGCTGGATGAGCATGGCATGAGTGAGGATGATATTAATATTGTAGATATGTCGATTCAGGAGGCGGGCAGTGCCTTTATCGCCGGACAGTGCGATGCGGCCTGTATCTGGGATCCCTATTTTTCTCAGGCCATTGAGGCTGGCGGAAACGCCCTCTTTTCATCGGCAGACGCGCCGGATCTGATTACTGATGTGCTGGCAGCGTCCAGATCCTTATGCGAGGAGAATCCTGACGCGGTGACCGGCGTGGTCATGAGCTTCTTTGATGCAGTAGATTACTGGCGGGAGAATACCGATGAGGCCAATGCCGCCATGGGCGAGCATCTGGGCGTCAGTGCGGAAGATTTTGCGGCACAGATGGAGGGTCTGCTGATTCCCACAAAGGAAGAGGTGATCGAGGCTTTCACAGAGGCTGAGGACTACAGCTACTGGGGATACACCCAAAATACAGTGAGGGATTTTATGTACGATCTGGGCGTGCTGGAGAGCAATGATTTCGACTGCGGCGATATGATCAACGCCAGCTTCGTGGAAGGGCTGGCTGAATAAAACCGGATATTGGAGCTGAGATCGCAGAGATAACATGCCGGGCCGGGAGACTGAAAAGGTTTCCCGGCCCGGCTTTTGTGAGCTGGTTCATTTATCCTCCAGCATCTCCCGCAGGTACTGTAAAAAGATTAGTGCACTACAGTTAAAAAGCGACTGTGATTATCACAGTCGTGCTGTTCTTGCGAATGTTCCTGCAATGCGCGACATTGATTTCCGCTGTGTGTTATTGTATAATATTCCCAGGACTTTGTATGACGCCATGGAGGATATTGTATGACATTATTAATTGCGGGCCTGATCTGCGTGATCGGCGGTATGATGATGTTTCAGAAACCGGAGCTTTTTGGGAGATTGAGCATTTCCTCACCGTAGAGGACGGGGAGCCGACGAAATTCTATATCATATCCAGACGGATTGCCGGTGTGATTATGGTCTGCGGAGGAATCGCCGGAATCCTGTTTCAGATGCTGTGCGCATGATGGTTTATAATGGGATCAGCAGGCACATTGGCGATATCCGGAAGAAAGGGGAGAACAGATATTGGAAAAGCAAATGGAAAGAGAAAGAAATCTGAATAAAATCCGAGGCTGTCTGCTGGGAGGGGCCGTCGGGGACGCTCTAGGATACCCGGTGGAATTCCTGTCGGACCGGGAGATCAGATCCAGGTATGGGGAAGAGGGCATCAGGGACTATGAGACGGACTGGGAGACCGGACTGGCGCTCATATCCGATGACACCCAGATGACACTGTTTACCGCAAATGGCCTTCTCTGGGGAGAGACACAGGCATGTACCGGAGGGATCAGCCGTGACCCGGTTTCCTGTATCGGACGGGCCTATCAGGACTGGTATTTTACGCAGACAGGGAAAATGCTGAGAAAAAAGAGTATTTCATGGCTGCTGGATGTGCCGGAACTGCACCGCAGGAGAGCGCCGGGGACGACCTGTCTGTCGGCGCTGCGATCCAGAAAAATGGGATCTGTGGAGGAACCGCTGAATCACAGCAAAGGATGCGGCGGGATCATGCGGGTGGCGCCGCTGGGGCTGGGAGGGTGGCTTTCGGATCGGAAACAGATCGATCTGGCGGCGGCCCGGGCTGCCGCCCTGACCCACGGACATCCGCTAGGCTACATTCCGGCGGCGGTTCTGGCGCATATCGTAAATGTGGGCGTGTATGGGGGCTGTCGGCGGGGAGATACGCTCCGGGACGCTGTGGAGGATGCCATGGAGACGGCTCAGGAGCTGTTCGGCGGCGTGCCGCTGCTGGAAAATCTGATCGGCCGGGCGGTCTCGCTGGCGGAAA
>CALWQE010000090.1 GCA_944383605.1 uncultured Lachnospiraceae bacterium | reverse complement strand
GAATACCGAGGGGATGCTTCCTTTTGAAAATATGGTGGCCGACTATATCAAGGAAACCGGCAACCATGTGCTTTACCGCGTCACCCCGCTGTTCCAGGATGACAATCTGGTAGCTGATGGCGTCCAGATGGAGGCCCTGTCAGTGGAGGACGATGGCGAAGGCATCGAATTTAACGTATATTGCTACAACGTACAGCCCGGCATTGCAATCGACTATGCCACCGGAGAAAACTGGCTGGCGCAGGAAGGCCGGGAAGCTTCATCCGGTATTGAGATGGACTATGTGCTGAATACCAGCTCGAAAAAATTCCACCTTCCCTCCTGCTCCGGCGTCAGCCGGATGAGCCAGAAAAACCGGGAGGACTATCACGGAACGCGGGAATCCTTAATCGAACAGGGCTATGAACCCTGCTCCAACTGCCAGCCCTGAGCCTTTCCCATTGAAAAAGCAGGCGAAACCTATTTGGCGGACGCCGGCAAGGAAGCAAGGGCTGCAGCCAGCAGCATAATCAGCGGAACAAGATATTTGCGGGGATGATGCCACACCGGCTCAAAAGCATCAATCGCATATTCAGTGTGCGAGGTCACAAAGATAAGTCGTTACTTCATAACCGATGCCCTGCGCCTGCAGGCATGTTTTGACGATTTTTTCAGCCAAGGCAACAGCTCTTTCTTCGTCGTCACATATTGCAATTTTAATCAAATCCGTCACCCCCGTTGGATTTATTATAAGCCCCATTGCCGGAACACGCAATGTATCAATGATAGCCTTCCGCTATCGCCGTTTTTTCTGTTGATATTCTCGATATTCGAGATTATAATAAAAATAAGATATCTCGATATTCGAGATTGCAGTGGAAAAGGAGGTGGGGTTCTTGCCTAGAATGAAATTTCAGACGCTGACAGAACAGATGTTTTACACCCTCCTCTGCCTGAAGGAGGAATGCTGCGGGATGGATATCCTGGATCGGATCCCGTCCATGACAGGGCAGCGGGTCACAATCGGCTCCGGAACCCTTTACACCCTGCTGGAGCAATTTGCCGAAGCGGGTATGATACAGGAAACCAGGGTACAGGGCCGAAGACGCAGCTATATCCTGACCGATGCAGGGCGGCAGGCCCTGGAACGAGAATACCGGCGCATCTGCGCCCAGGCGGCGGATTACCGCAGTATATTCGGGGAGGTGGAATCTAAATGAAAAACCGTAAACGCAGACTGGAAATGTTTTCTTTTTACGACCACACCGGCATCCGCGCCCATCTGGAGCAAATGGCACAGAAGGGGTGGCTTCTGGAACATATGTCAAACTTTGGCTGGGTATACCGCAGAATCCCGCCTCAGAAGCTGACCTTTTTCGTCTCCTATTATCCCAGAGCCTCTGAGTTTGATCCGGAGCCCGGCGAAGACCAGAAAACCTTTATCGACTTTTGCGCCCATACCGGCTGGAAGCTGGCCTGTACCTCCGCCCAGATACAGATTTTTTACAATGACCGGGAAAATCCGGTCCCGATTGAAACAGACCCTGCGCTGGAGGTAGAGACCATCCATGCGGCGGCAAAGAAAAATGCTCTGCCCAGTTATATCATTCTGGGTATTCTGGGCCTTCTGCAGACCTTCCTTCTGGTTTCCCGCATCCTCAGCGATCCCATCGGCCTGCTGTCCAGCAGCTCCACTCTGGTTTCCGGCTCCGCCTGGCTGATCCTCCTGTTCCTGTGCGCTCTGGAAACTGCCGGATACTTCCGCTGGCGCCGTAAAGCAAAAAAGGCGGCGGAGCATGGGGAATTTCTGGATGTAAAGGGCCATACCCGGCTGCAGCAGCTATGTATGGGCGCTGTCATCCTCATCTTTCTCTGGTGGGTTCTCTCCATCCTGCTGACCGGCGACAGCCTGACGAAGCTGGTTATGATTCTGATGGTTCTCTATATGGCGCTGCTGATTGGGCTGGTAAACCTGATGAAGATCCAGATGAAAAAATGGAAAATATCCTGCAATATCAACCGTACCGTTACCCTCGTCTCCTGCTTTATTCTCTCCTTCGCCATGATGGCCGTTATCGTCTGGCTGGCTCTTCGCGCTTACTCCAGCGGTATACTGGAACCGGACGCCAGAACCTACGAATACGAAGGGCAGACCAGGATCCTCTACGCAGACGAACTGCCTCTGACTCTGGAGCAGCTGACAGAGGAGCAGTATGACGGATATATCCGGGAACGCTCCGGCAGCGAATCCCCGCTTCTGGCTGATCTGACCATGCGCCAGCAGCCCCGGTTAGACGCAGAGGATTACGCCCTTTCCCCCTCTCTGGAGTACCGGATCGTGGTGATAAAAGCGCCCTTTCTTTACAGCTGGTGTCAGTCTGAGCTGCTGAAAGATCTGGATGATTCCGATGATACCTGGATTCCGGAGGGCTATAAGGATCTGTGTCTGCCCCGGGATCCAGAGCCCTGGGACGCCGGGGAAGCCTATCAGGTCGTCTCCCAGGAAGGTCAGCCCCGGAATACCTGGCTCCTGTGCTACCCTGACAGGCTGGTCGAAATCTGGCTGGACTGGGAGCCTACTGCCCGGCAGATGGAGATAATCGGGAAAAGGCTGGGCGGAAAAAGCTCCTGAGCCCGCCTTTCTCCAGTCAGGCAGCCGCAGCTTCCTTTTTCTTCCACTTTAACAGCAGCGCAGAGTGGATAATGACAAAGACGGAGCCTGCGTTATGTACCAGAGCGCCCACCACCGGATTCAGGATTCCGGTAATTGCCAGAACAATGGCGGCAAAATTCAGCGCCATGGAGAAGGTCAGATTCCATTTGATCGTCACCATCATTTTCCTGGACAGCCACAGCAGATGAGGCAGCTCCTTAATTTCATCATTGACCAGAGCGATATCCGCCGCATCCACGGCGATATCGCTCCCCACGCCTCCCATGGCGATGCCTGCAAAAGCTTTTTTCAGGGCGGGAGCGTCATTGATTCCGTCCCCAATCATACATACCTGCTGTTTTTCCTTCTGATAGCTGTCTATGATATTCAGCTTATCTTCCGGCAGGCAGGCGGCATGTACCTCGCTGATATTCAACTGTCCGGCGATATAACGGGCGGCGTTTTCATGGTCGCCGGTCAGAAGAACCGGCTCCACCCCGGTTTTTCTGATTTTTCGGATCATATCCGCCGCATCAGGCCGCAATGTATCAGCCAGGGCCAGATAACCGGCCAGCTGCCCATCCACAGCCAGATAAATAATGGTACACCCTTTTTCCCGCCATGCCTGTGCCCTGGCTTTTTCTTTCTCTCCTGCATGGATATGAAGCTCTGCCAGCAGCGCCTCATTGCCTGCGGCAATGCTTCGCCCTGCCGTCTGGGCTGTTACGCCTCTGCCCGGCAGCATCTGGAACTGCTCCGGAGCAGGAATCGTCTTCAGACAATCCTTTTTACAGCAGCGCACCACCGCCTTTCCCAGAGGATGCTCTGACCGCAGCTCGGCGCTGGCAGCTAAAACATAGACCTGCTCCCTTGACAGTCCCTCCAGGAAGCTTTCTGCCGCTGCCACCGCCGGCGTGCCGTATGTCAGCGTCCCTGTTTTATCAAAGGTAATTCTCGCCACCCCGGCCAGCCGCTCCAAAGCGTCGCCCTCCCGCACCAGAAAGCCATGGCGGGCAGCGTTTCCAATGGCGGCCAACCC
>CALWQE010000089.1 GCA_944383605.1 uncultured Lachnospiraceae bacterium | reverse complement strand
TCGTGCTGCGGCGTCTGGCTGTCAGAGCGGCCATGAACCTGTTATTGGGCGGCACGCTGGCTCTGGTCTATGCTTACAGGGACGCAGACACTTCTCCGGTTCCGGTAAAAATGGTTTTTGAAATGGTCGGCTCCCGCGCTGCTGGCCTATGGCGTCCATGATAAGGTCTGTCCTTATCTGAGCGTAAAGCCCCTCACTGTGGCGCTGGAAGAAAACAATGTGCCGTATGACTGTTTGGAATTTCCCCACTCTGGGCATGGGCTGCAAAATGACAATAAAATGTATGCACAGTATATGGATAAATTGGAGGAATATCTTACGGAATATATGAACTGATCGGAAAATACAAGGGCAGCCAAGACCACCGGCTTAACCAGTGGTCTTGGTTTAGTCTATACCCAATCGGCGGGGCTTGAATGTAATGATATTTTACCTGCGTATACAGTCAGCGGGAATCAGGACTCCAGCACCCCTGCCACATCCTCCAGATAATCCCGAATGGTCAGATGCTGAGGACAGCGTTCCTCACACTTTCCACATTTCACGCAATCGGAAGGCTTTCCATTCCGCTCGATCAGCTGCTTGAAGCGCCGGCGGACATTCCGCATCTGGGAAGGGCCAAACCGCTTCAGGTCATTGTAAAAACCGAAATAATCCGGGATGGCGATATGCTTCGGGCAGCCTTCCACACAGTAACGGCAGGCGGTGCAGGGAATGGCGATAGAGCTCTGAATAATATCCTTTACCTGCCAAAGGATGGCTTCTTCCTCCGGGCTGACAGGCTGGAAGTCTGACATATAGCTGATATTGTCAGCCATCTGGGCCTCATCACTCATGCCGGAGAGGACGACCATAACATTTTCATGGCTTGCCGCGAACCGGACAGCCCAGGATGCGACAGACTGATCCGGATGATAATCGTGGAAAAGCTTTTCCCCCGCTTCGGGGATGCTGGCCAGGCAGCCGCCCTTTACCGGCTCCATTACCACAACCGGTTTGCCATATTTAGCGGCCACTTCATAGCAGAGCCGGGACTGTACCCGCTCATCCTCCCAGTCCAGATAGTTCAGCTGCAGCTGGACATATTCCAGTTCCGGGTGCTTGGTCAGGATTTCTTCCAGAAGCTTGGCGTCTCCGTGGAAGGAAAATCCGATATGCCTGGTTTTCCCTTCCTCCTTCAGTTTTTTCACAAAGTCAAAGGCGTGGAATGCCTCTGCTTTGGGATAGGATTCCGCCTGCAGGCCGTGGAGCCAGTAATAATCTACATAATCCAGGCCCAGGCGTTCCAGCTGCCCGGCAAAAAAGCCGGGTATGTCTTCTTCCTTTTCCACCATAAACATCGTCAGCTTGTCTGTAATAGTGTAGGCGTCCCGGGGATACCGCTTCGTGACGGCTTCCCGGAAGGCAATTTCGCTCTGCCCGTTGTGGTAGCCTGCTGCTGTGTCAAAATATGTAAATCCCGCGGCCAGAAAAGCGTCTGCCATTTTTTTGACGGTTTCAATATCCACGCTCTGCTCGTCATCAGGATCCAGAAGCGGGAGGCGCATAAGGCCAAATCCAAGTTTTTTCATTGAACTCCTTCTCCTTTCTGTTTATGGACTGCTGGTACAAATCAATGTACATATCTCTATTATAATCGATAAGAAGATAGACTTCCAGTTATAATTGCGGCATTTCAGCAGAAAATCTGGACATATTTTTCTGATTGGACATACAAAGGTAACATTTTTTTCACATTTTTCGCATTGACAGGTGGACATAAAATCAATAAAATAGTATAAGGCTGGTTGGGGCAGCCGGGGTGAAGCGTAAATCGAGGGAGGTTTGCGCTTTTTTATTTGGCAGGAAATGCAATTCCCTGCCAAATAAAACGCTCCGCGAGGATCGCACTGCGGCAATGAGGAACATGTCGCTGCCGCGACTTGCCGCAGGCGGAGAATCCTGCGCTGCAGGATTCTTAATTTGGCAGGGAATGCAATTCCCAGCGGCGGAAAAGAAAATGAAAGAGTGTTAAATATGAATAGAAAAAAATTATCAGTAAGCGTAGACATAGGATCTACTACAACCAAAATCGTCGCGCTGGATGAAGAGACCAAAGAAATACTTTATTCCGATTACCAGCGTCATCACGCGGCCCAGATTCCCAGTGTGGCAAGGGCGCTGGAGCAGCTGAATCAGGTTCTGCCAGAGACAGAAATCCGGTTCGTCCTGACCGGTTCCGGGGCGAAGAAGCTGGCGGAATATCTGGATATGCCCTATATACAGGAGGTGGTGGCCAATTCTGTGGCGCTGCGCCGGATGTATGAAAATGTACATACTGCCATCGAGCTGGGAGGGCAGGACGCAAAAATGATTTTTTTCCGAAAGGATGAAAAAACCGGGATGCTGAATGTGGCGGACATGCGGATGAATGGAAGCTGCGCAGGGGGCACAGGCGCTTTTATCGATGAGGTGGCGTCCATCTTGAAAGTACCGGCGGGGGAGCTGGACGCTTTGGCCAGGAAGGGGCGGTGTGTGTATGAGAGTTCTGGGCGGTGCGGCGTCTATGCTAAAACCGGTATCCAGCCTCTGCTGAATCAGGGCGTGGCGAAAGAGGATCTGGCTCTGTC
>CALWQE010000088.1 GCA_944383605.1 uncultured Lachnospiraceae bacterium | reverse complement strand
GGATCTCTTCCTGTCCCGGTTTTTCTTCATAATTCAGCTCACTGACAGCGGCAGCCAAGGTATAGCTGTTCACCGGAACCGGTTCCTCCAGCTGGCCGGTGAAATGGCACTGGTATTCTGTTCCATTGGGATAGCCCGGGCCGACAGAGCTCATCTCGCTGTCATAATATTCGCCGGAAAAGCTGCCGTCTGCGCGGATATACAGCAGCGTAGCCCATCCGCCCGCGCCGCTGGAATAAGTAAATTGCAGGCCGGACAAATCCGCATAGGAAAAGCCGGTTTCTGCCGGCCTGCTGCTTTCCGGTTCCATGGCTGTTTCCGTCTCCATGGCTGGTTCTGTCTCCATGGCTGGTTCCGTCTGGCCGGCGGATTCTTCTCCTGACGTTTCTGCAGCAGAAGAGGCAGGAGATTGTGTTTCCCCGGCGCTTTCTCCTGCCGGTTCCATTGCAGCTTCTTCTGTGGTTTCCGTATGGCCGCCTTCCTCCTTTTGGCCGGAACAGCCCCAGACGGAGCAGGCCAAAGCGGCGGTCAGAAGCAGCAGCACAGTTCTTTTTTTATGATATATCACTGTTTCTCTGCCAGACTGTCCTCTGATATTTTTTTCCTTTCTTCCCATAAATGTCAACTCCTTTGCCAGGATTATAGCATGGCGGCAGAAGTGTGTAAAGTTTATCATTCTGATTGGCTGAACTGTCACTTTATCCCGGCGAGATTTTCCGGGCAGTAAAAAAGAATCCTGTGAAACAAAAAAAGACGGACTGCCGGGGCCGCCGGATACCCGGCCAGCCTGTCCGTCAGTTCGTCTCTTCTGTCCGCCTGTTTTACCCTGAAAGTCTGCCGCCGAATAGGCGGCATTCATTCAGGGATGCCAAATGCGCCCGCCAGATTTTCATCTTTGGCAGTGCGTCAGCTGCCAGGCGCATGATAGTTTATCATATGGAACAATTACCGCTCCCGGCTCCCTACAGTCGCTTCCTCTGTGCCGGTCAGGACATCGTCTATACCGTCCTTCACATCTTCCGCGCCTTCTTCCATTTTGTCCAGAATACCGTCTCCGTCAGCGTCTGTCCCTTCCTCGGTACTATGGGCCGGCTCTGTGGTAGCCTTTTCTTCTGTCTCATCTTCCGCCGTCCCGGGAGCGGCTGTGGTTCCGGCTGTGGTTTCCGCTGTGGTTCCGGCGCCGCCGGTAGACTGAGTATCATTCTTTTTACCGCACGCTGTTATCACGCCAACAGCCAATACGACCGCCAGAGCCAGACCCAGCAGGGCCCCGCATTTCTTTTTTCTTTTCATCTGCGCACTCTCCTTCTTCACTGGAATTTTTGTTCATCCCCGAAGGGGGTTCTCATAAACGGCTTTTCTGTCCCCGCTGCCCGCAGAGGCGGGAGCTGTCTTTCCATCTGATAGAAATCAGCCGTTTACTATAATATGCGCAGAGATGAAATACATTATGATTCCAGATAATCCCAGATTTTTGAAACATTTAATTTATTCACCAGCAGCGGATATCCGCCGTTTACCTGCATAACATAAAAATCCGTATTATATGGAACAAAAGTCACCGTTACATCTGCCAGTCCGTTTTTCCGCTGATAGGTCAGCGTCAGCTCTGGGCTGCCAGAGCTGACCAGGCCGTCCTCGCCAATGATTTGGGCAGCCTCTTCTTCTGTCATGGCCCGATCTGCGCTGAAGCCGGCAATCCGATCATAAAATTCGGAAAACTCCTCTTCCTCTATCTCTGAACCGTCCCGATAGTAATGATACACGATCGCCGTTTCTTCTTCTGATTCACTTTCTGATGCTTCGCCGGATTCATCGCTCTCCGCCGTTTCGCCGGATGCCTCATCCGCCGGCTCTTCCACTTCCTCGACCCGGAACGCAGCGGTGACGCCATTCCCCTCTGCCGTGATTTCCTCCACTGTGTTCTTGGCGATCTGTGCCTGATCCAGGGAGAGAAGGGATTCCATATCCGGATTCAGCAGGGCTTGCGCCGTCTCCTGAGAAATGGCGTTGACCCGGCTGGAACCGTCTATATTCATATAATAAGTGCCGTCTTCCAGCTGGCTGCCGATCCGGAAAACAAAGGTGTGATGCTCGATAACCGTTTCCGTCTCCTCATCGCTGCTGTCCTCTTCCTCACCTTCCTCTGTTTCCTTTTCCACTTCCGTCTCCACAGTGTAATGGACAGTGACCACAGCCGCCTCATCTCCCAGGCCATACTGCTCCAGCTGGCCGGCGCCGTCTGCAGCGACACACTGGGCCGAAGACAGCCCGGTTACAGCGGAAGCGATGCTGTCCGCCGCCTCATCATTGACCGCCGTCCGGCTTCCATCCGGCAGCTGCGCAAACCAGCTGAGGGTATCGGTAGGATCCAGCTCCAGATCTCCCTCTGTTTTCTGCTCTGCTGTCCAGCTCTCCCCTCCGGCTTCCACCTGGATGGATTCAATATCTGACGCAGTGATAACCGGCATATCCTCCGCCGTTACCATTTCATTCAAATGGCGCTGAAAAGGGGTTACATCCGAAGAGGCAAAGGTATAAATTCCTTCCATCCCTTCGACCCGCCCGTAATAATCCCCGGTAGCCGTATTTTCACTGCCGAAATAAACAGTATATTCTGTCCCCTCTTCATCGGCAAAGGAAACCGTCAGGGACGGGCTGTCCAGCCCGTACTCCGCCATCAGTTCTTCATTAGCGGTATCTGCTTCCAGCATCCGTACATAAGTCAGGCCGGACAGATTCACTGCCATATCGGCAGGATAGGCGGTCTGAAGCGGGAAGTCCGGATCATCCCGGACAGTCCAGACGGATTCTTCCGCCTCAGCCTCTTCTTCGCTCTCGCTCTCGTCTGCACCGGAAGCCGCAGTTTTCACGAAGGCAACTTTCTCTCCGTCATATTCATAGGTAATCTGCCGGATCTGGTCTGATTCCAGGCCAAACAGCGGCTCTTCCTCCTGCTCTGCTGTCTCCTGCTCCTCCTGGGAACGGTTGTAAAGCACCAGTCCGCCGTACATTGCCACACAGGCCAGCAGCACGATCCCCATGATCAGAGGCGCCTGTTTTTTCTTCTTTCTTCCTGCCATTTTGTCACCTCTTTCTCCGCCTGAACCATACCACAAAGCCGATTATCAGCAGTCCCACAGGAACCACGATAATATACAGCCCCGCCAGCGTACTTACCTGCGCCATGGAGGGGGACAGATAGGTCAGATCCATGGATTTGGCCTCAATGCCGGAGGTACTGCCTTCCGCCTTGCACAGATAAGAGAGTCCGTCAGTAAACAGTTCCTCATTGCAGACGTTAAACTGCTGGCTGATCTCCTCATTTAACAGATTAGAGCTGGCAAATACCAGGACGCTGGCCGTTGCACCGTCTCCCAGATCCTCTTCCGCCAGGATAGCGCCGTCATAAACGCCCTGGACATCCCCCTCTTCCATTTCGTAGGAGCTGATCCGTCCGCCTTCTACTTTTTTGGCAAAGGCGCTGCCGGAGGTTTCCATCAGGGCGGACAGGGTCAGGGAGCTGCGCACCTCTTCCTTCTGGGTCAGCGGCACCATATTTACCATCATGGCAGGCGTATGGTCCAGATAAATATCCGCTGTAACAGAATGGCTGACAATCGAGGGCAGCAGCGTCAAAGGAGTGCCATAATAATAGCTGGAGTCTCCCTCCATCACCACGCCGTCTCCCACAGTCATCCCGTAATTATCCAGAATGCTTTCCAGATTGGCCATATCCTCCTCGGTGTAAGCCAGCAGGACTGTCAGCTTTCCGCCTCCGTTCAGGTATGTCTGGAGCATCTTAGCCTCATCCGCAGACAGATCGGATGTGGCGCCGTTGATGATCACCCCGTCCGCGTCATCCGGCACCTGTCCTTCTGACAGCAGGCTGACCTCCCGCAGCTCCATATTTCCCTTGGCGATCATATCCGTCACCCTGCTGTTCAGGTCTGTCTCGCCGTGGCCGGTCAGCGTGTATACCACCGGCAGGTCATCCGACAGCACATATTCAATGGCGCTGGTCACCTGGCCTTCTCCGTCAAAGGACTGGCTGGCAGAATAGCTGCCGGTCATATAATAGCTGGAAAAATCATAGTCCACTACAAAAATGTCGGATTCCTGGATTACTTTATACCGCTTGCTGCTCTCCACCACCAGGCTGTTGTCGGCCAGACTGTCCTCGCCATAATGAGAAGTGAAGGAAGGGGCGGCCACCGGATCCACATATTCCACATGGACGTGGTCAGAACCATCCTCATACCGTTCCAGCATTCTGGTCAGGGTATCGTCCTCCCCGCCTTCCTGGGCCACCAGATAGATGGTGACGTCTTCCTCCAGTCCCTCCAGCATCTTTTGGGTTTCCTCGCCGATGGTATACACCTTCTGGGCGCTCAGATCAATTTCCCGCAGGCCTGACGGCAGCTGGGAAGCGATCAGATTGACTGCCAGAACAATTCCTATGGCAAATGCCGAGAGCAGCATGGTATAGGAGCCCCGCTTAAATTTCCTGCTCCGGAACAGCTCCTTCGCATAGCTCTTCAGGCTTTTGCCGCGGAGCCCGGCGCTGATTTTTTTCTTTTTATTCTGCTTCTGTTTTTCCGCTCGTTCTCTTTTCATTGCCGTTCCCTCCTAGCTCCATCTTCTCTTTTCCACTGACTGAACCGTGAGAAATACAAAAAGAACAGAGATGGAAATATAATAAATCACAGCCGGCACATCCAGCACCTGATACACAAAGCTGTCAAAGCGTGACGCCAGAGACAGGCTGTTTAAAAAAGCCGGGAATGCTCCCGCGAAAGCATCTGCGTTCAGCAGATAGGCGGCGGTCAGAATCACAGTGCCAGCCGCCGCTCCGATGACGCCTGCCATCCAGTTTTTTGTAATCTGATAAAAGCAGTAAGCCACCAGCAGAATCAGAAGCCAGAACCCCAGAAATGAAGCGCCTGCCGTATCCGGGATAATCTCCGTCATACCCGGCATCAGATAGAGAATCAGCAATACGCCGAAGGTTCCCACACAGGCAATAATCTGGCTCTCCGTCAGAGATGAAATAAACAGGCCGATGGCAATCGACGCGCATCCATAAAGGAAAAAGGCCAGAATGCAGACATAATCAGACAGAGTATAAATCCCGCCGAACATCCGGATGATCAGCGGACAGGTACAGAGCACCAGGCAGACCGCCCCCATCACCGTCACCATGGACAGATATTTCCCCGCAATAATCTTCCACAGGCTTACCGGCGAAGTAAAAAGCAGCTGATCCGTCTTATTTCTCCGCTCCTCCGACAGCGACCTCATGGTCAGAATCGGGATAACAATCATAAAAATAAAGCTGATGCTGGACAGCGCGTAGCCAAACAGCGGATAGCCGCTGTACAGATTCAGAAAAATAAAATATACTGACGGGAAAAATAACATAAAGGCCAGTACCACATAGCCTATCATGGATGTAAAATATCCGTGGAGCTCTCTCTTATAAACTGCCGCCATTTTATTCCGCCTCCTTTTCCGGCTGTTCTGTTCCGGCGCTGTCCAAGCCTTCCGGTTCCCTGCCAGCCTCATCTTTGGCATCGTTTTCTGTCAGTTCGATAAAGATATCCTCCAGCGTACGGTCTGATGCTTTCATCGTCAGAAGAGGCACCCCTGCCGCAGCAAAGGTAAAAAACAATTTTTCCCGGATATCCACAGTTTTTTCCGTCTGCAGCCGGATATTCACACAGCTTGCCTCCTCGGACGGACTGATTTCCACAGATTTCAGCTCCGTCAGCGGTTCCAGGATACGGTTTGCCTGCTCTCTGCCAGTCTTT
This sequence comes from uncultured Lachnospiraceae bacterium, assembly GCA_944383605.1. Lineage (GTDB taxonomy): Bacteria > Bacillota > Clostridia > Lachnospirales > Lachnospiraceae > Paralachnospira_A. Next base: position 21,349 of record CALWQE010000088.1, on the reverse strand, counting down.
GCCGTCAGCAAAAGCTCATTGCCTCCCTCCATCATCCTGGTCAGGTTCTCCGGCGTATCGCTGGCCACCAGCCTGCCGTGGGAGATAATCATAATATGGTCGCAGACTGCGCTCACCTCGGACAGAATATGAGAGCTGAGAATGACCGTATGCTTCTTTCCCAGACCTTTAATCACATCCCGGATCTCGATGATCTGCCTGGGATCCAGCCCAACTGTCGGCTCGTCCAGGATAATGACCTCCGGAAAGCCCAGAACTGCCTGGGCCAGCCCGGTTCTCTGCTTATATCCCTTTGACAGGTTCCGGATCAGCCGGTCTTTTACATCCATAATATCCGCGATTTCCATTGCCTCCTCCATCAGCTGCTTCCTCTGTCCTCTGGGCAGCTGCTTCAGCTCCGCCGCGAATCTCATGTATTCCTCTACTGTCATTTCCTGATACAGCGGCGGCAGCTCCGGCAGATAACCGATCTGCCGTCTGGCCTCCTCTGGCTCATCCAGGATATCATGGCCGTTAATCGTCACTTCCCCTTCCGTCGCTCCCAGATAACCGGTCATCATATTCATCGTTGTTGTCTTTCCGGCTCCATTTGGCCCCAGAAATCCGTAGATCTGGCCGGTTTCCACCTGGAAGTTCAGATGATCCACAGCCAGATGGCTGCCATACCGCTTCGTCAGGTTTTTCACCTCTATCACGTCTGTGAAACCTCCTTTTCCATATGTTCCGTCCCCAAAGGACTTGATTCCTTTTATAAATGTACGAGCCAAATGTGTTCAAAATGAAAGAGAAGTGTGAATTATCTGTGAAAAGAGTGTGTCCCCAGGCTGGGGACACACTCTTAGAAAGATCGTTGAAGCGCTGTAAGCCTTCATCCGCATAATCTGATTTATGATTCTCTTTTTAAACGATTTCCGCCCCAAAGGGCATCAGCGCCAGCTTCGCGATCTTGAAGCACTGGAGCCCAAAGGGGATTCCGATGATCGTGCAGCACAGCAGCAGGCCGTTTGCCGCCGCTGCCGCCGCCAGCGGGATGCCGCTTATCAGCAGCCAGACGATATTGGCCAGAAGGGAGATGGCGCCTCCCCCGTAGCGTATTTCTTTTCCGAAGGGAAAAAATGCCAGAGATGCAAATTTAAAACACTGCCGTCCTATGGGGATGCCGATAATCGTCACCGTCCACAGGATACCGGCCAGCGTCCATGCCAGCCCCTGCCATATTCCGCCGCATAAAAACCAGATTAAATTGCCCAGACAGCCCATATTTCCAAACCTCCTTTTTTGCCCGGCCTTTCTCTGCCGGGACAGCGCAGCGGCCGGACATGGAACCCTTCCCATATCCGGCCGCCTTTACACTCTCAGATAGCCCCAGGCTCAGCACGCTGAGATTACATCGCTCATGTCATACAGCCCGGCTTCTTTTCCCTTCAGGAATTTTGCCGCCTGTACCGCTCCTTTGGCGAAAATGGAGCGGGAGTAAGCGGTGTGGCGGATCTCCACCACCTCGTCCGGCCCGCAGAACAGCACCTGATGGTCTCCTACGATGCTGCCGCCCCGCACTGCCTGGATGCCGATTTCTTTCGGGTCACGCTTTTCCCGCGCGCCGGTACGGTCATACCGGTAATGGTACTGTCCGCCCATCGCTTCGTTCAGCGCGTCTGCCAGCGCCAGAGCCGTCCCGCTGGGCGCGTCCACCTTCTGGTTGTGATGCATCTCCACAATCTCCATATCATATCCCGCGCCGGCCAGCACCCGGGCCGCTTCCTGCACCAGCTTCAGGATGGTGTTTACTCCCATGGACATATTGGCTGATTTCAGCACCGCCGTCTCCCGGCTGGCCTGTCTGACCAGCTCCAGCTGCGCCTCCGACAGCCCGGTCGTGCAGAGTACCACCGGGATATGGCGGCTGCGGCTGTATTCCAGCAGGGCGTCCGCAGCGGCGGCATTGGAGAAATCAATGATAACGTCTCCTTCCACGCTGCATTCCCCGATTGTCCGGAATACAGGATAATCATTTTTTATACTGTCGTTCAGGTCAACGCCTGCCACAATCTCTGTCTCCGGATCCTCAGCCGCGATCCGGGTAATAACCTGGCCCATCTTTCCATTACAGCCATGCATAATAATTCTTGTCATCTTTTCCCTCCTTCCCGGCACATCCGCCGCGGAAGCCATCTCCTGTCCTATATCGCCAGCTTCAATCCATAATCCCGCATGGCCTGAATCAGCCGTTCTCTGTTCTGAGGCTCCATCGGCGACAGCGGCCGGCGCGTCGGGCCTGCTTCCCAGCCCTTCAGATTCATAGCCTCCTTTACGGGAATCGGGTTCACTTCACAGAACAGCGCCTCGAACAGAGGAATCATATCCAGCTGCATCTGGGTCGCCGTAGCGATCTCTCCTTCAAAAAATCTGGAACAGAGTTCGTGAACCTGCGCAGGCGCCACATTGGCCACCACGGAGATCACGCCCTTGCCTCCCAGGGAGAGGATCGGCATAATCTGATCGTCATTGCCGGAATACAGATCCACGCAGCCATCCGCCAGCGCCATCAGCCGGGCCACTTGGGACAGATTTCCGGTCGCTTCTTTAATGCCTGTAATATTTTCCACGTTTCGCGCCAGCTCTACCACCGTCTCCGGGAGAATATTACATCCGGTTCTGCCGGGTACGTTATAGATAATGATCGGCAGAGAGACCGATTCCGCGATCATCGTATAGTGGGCGATCAGTCCCTTCTGGGTCGCTTTATTGTAATAGGGCGTAACCACCAGCAGACCGTCCGCTCCTGATTTTTCCGCTTCCTGGGACAGATAGATCGCCGTCTGGGTACAGTTGGAACCGGTTCCCGCGATCACTGGTACCCGCTTATCCACCACCTTCACTGCGTGGGCAATTACATCCAGATGCTCCTCATGGGTCAGAGTAGAAGCCTCCCCTGTCGTACCGCAGATAATCAGCGCGTCTGTATGATGTTTAATCTGATCCTCAATCAATTCTTCCAGCTTGCTGTAATTTACGCTCCCATCCTCGTGAAACGGTGTAATCAGCGCTGTTCCTGAACCAGTAAATAATGCCATAACCAAATCCTCCTTCCGCCGTACCTTTCCGGCATAATATCGTTCCGTTTTCCGCCGCAGTGCGATCCTGCGGAGCATTTTTGTTTCATAGGAAACGCAGTTTCCTATGAAACAAAAAGAGCCAACCGCCGGCGGCGGCTAACTCTCAACAGACCGGTACAGCTGTGCTCCATACCTTCCTATGATACTGTAGCGCTCCACCGGTACTCCGGTGACAGTGATATGGTTCTTTACCATACCCCCAGGCACTGGCGGACAGGAACCCCTCAGTACCTTCGGCGTCTTTTCCTTTCCGCCGCCCTCTTCTGCTCCTGACGCATCCTGCGGCTTACTGATAAAATACGCAACCTCTACTTCATTATGAACTCATCATAGCATTAATCAGAAATGTTGTCAATCCTTCTGTGGCTTACAGGTTCGGACCTCCACTGCTTCATCTACATATTCCAGCAGCCCTTCCGGCATTTTCCTTCCGGTTAAAATCAGCTCCATCTCCGGCGGCACCATCCGGCAGAGCTGCTGAAATTCCTCCGCGGTGAGAATCCCGTTGTCCAGCAGTCCCAGAATCTCGTCCAGCACCAGCAGTTCACATTCCCCGGTCTGGAGAACCTTCCGGGAAAAGTTCATACTGTTATGGATATTCCGGCATTCTTCTTCCTTTTCCTGCTGGGACAGCTGATCGTAGGGCATATCCTTTTTCTCAAAACGGAACAGCTTCATCTCCGGCTCCAGCCGTTTCAGAAAATCCAGGGACAGCTCTGCCTTCCCTTTCAGGAACTGAATCATAATTACCCGTTTTCCGATGCTGGCCGCTTTTACCGCCTTTCCCAGGGCGACAGAGGTCTTTCCATTCCCGCTGCCGTAAACAGCATAAATCCTCCCATGCTCCATTCCGCGCTACCTCCTTCCGTAAAGTCAGGGATATGTCTCTAATCTTACTGTATTCCCCCCGGATTGTCAATTAGTTTATCACTTTAACGCACTGGAGCGTTTTATTCCACGCACTCCAGTTTGCTGACGGAAACCTCGTAGGCGATCCTGCGTTCACTTTCCTCCTCGCTGAGCCGTTTGGTATATTCCCGGCTTTGAACCCTTCCCCAGATCCGGATCCTGCCGCCCACTTCAAAGTTCACCGCGTATCTGGCATTCCTGCCCCAGGCGATACATGGTATGTAATCTGATTTTCCGTAGGGACGGTTCACCGCCACCAGCAGATCCGCAATTTCTCTGCCCAGCGGCGTCTTCCGGTACACCGGCGCTTTGCAGACAAAGCCGTCCAGAAAAATCTGATTGGTCTTTGTGTAGTCGGTAAATTCGTCTATCAGTTCCACCTCCCGCACAAATACGGAAAGAATCAGACGGTTCTTCGTGCCTTCATGGCGGTTGTAGGAGCGGAACTGGCCATTGGCCTGTATGGTCTGTCCCCTGTAGTCCTTTGTCATATCCATCAGCCGCTCTGAGACCAGAAGAGGGATCAGATCCACCTGATCGCTGAGCCGTCTCACCGACAGTTCCGTCATATAAAACCCTTCGCCGAACACCTCATGGCTGAATGTAAACTCTCCTGCAATCTCACCGATCACACACACCCTGTTGTTTTCAATTACTTTCTCTGACACTGGTATTTTCCTCCTCGACCATTGTGTATTCTGTTTTCTCCCTATCATGTTTATGAGGCTCCCCTCTCTTTTAGAACAAAATTTTGAACAAATATTTCATTTACAATTCAGTGACACTATACTACAATAGAGAAAGGCTATGTCCTGAAGAAAGGAGCTATATGACATCTGTAGATATTATTGTCCCCTGCTATAATGAAGAAGAGGGACTGGCCCTGTTCTACCAGGAAACCCAGAAGGTTCTGGAGCAGATGAAGGGCTATCTTTTTACCTATATTTTTGTAGATGACGGCAGCTACGACCGGACTTTAAAGGAGATGAAAAAGCTGGCTGCTGCCAGCAGCCATGTAAAATATCTTTCCTTTTCCAGAAATTTCGGAAAGGAAGCCGCCATGTATGCGGGCCTGCAGGCTTCCACGGGAGACCTGGTCATTATCATGGACGCAGATCTGCAGCATCCTCCCGCCATGATCCCCATCATGATGCGAGGCATCGAGGAGGGCTATGACTGCGCAGCCGCCAGACGGAGCTCACGGGCCGGGGAAGCCCCCGTCCGCAGCTTTTTCTCCCGCACCTTTTACCATCTGAGCAATCAGATGACCGATGTAAAAATGGCATACGGCGCCGTAGACTTCCGCATTATGACCCGCCGGATGGCAGACGCTGTGCTGCGCCTGTCAGAGGTAGAGCGGTTTTCCAAGGGCATTTTCGCCTGGGTAGGATTTGAAACCAAATGGTATCCTTATGAAAATGTGGAGCGGGCCGTGGGCACAACCAAGTGGAGCTTCTGGGGATTGTTCCGGTACGCCCTGTCCGGAATCACCTCCTTTTCCATCGTCCCCCTGCGGCTGGTAGCGTTTATGGGCACTGTGATTTCCCTGGGCGCCTTTATCTATATTCTGGCTACCCTCACCCAGACGCTGATCTTCGGCATCGATGTGCCAGGCTATGTGACGACTCTGTGCGCCGTACTCTTTCTGGGCGGCATCATCGAGCTGTCCCTGGGTATCCTGGGGGAATATATCGCCCATATGTATATGGAATCGAAAAAACGTCCAATCTATATTTTAAAGGAATCCAACCTGAGAGATACAAAGGAGTAAGAAATGCTTGAAACACTGATAAAAAAAATACTGAACCGGGAAACCATCACCTACCTGATCGCCGGCGTGCTGACCACTATCCTGAATATCGCAGTATTCAAGGTATGCAACCTGGCCGGCATCCAGTATCTGATCTCCAATGTGATCGCCTGGATCGTGGCGGTGATTTTCGCCTTTGTGGTCAACAAGCTGTATGTATTCCAGTCCAAAAGCTGGGCGTCTGCCGTTGTGCAAAAGGAGTTCGTGGCCTTCATGTCCTGCCGCCTCCTTTCCCTGGCTTTCGATATGCTGTTTATGCTGGTAACAGTAAGCTATCTCCATATGAACGAGGATCTGGCGAAAGTCCTGTCCAACTGCTTTGTAGTGGTGATGAACTATGTGGCCAGCAAACTGTTTATTTTCAAAAACAAATAACCATCTGATTTTATATGAACAGCGAGGTCTGCAAATATGATGCAAAAACCACTCACCCGCCGGCGTGTACAGGACAATCTCCCTTTGATTCTCTCCTTTGCGCTGCCGGTGTTTGTGCTGCTGGCTGTCTTTGCCGGAAACGGCATCTTCCCCTTTGGCGAAAACAGCTTTCTGCGGGTGGATCTCTACCACCAGTACGCCCCCTTCCTGGCGGCTTTTAAAGAAAAACTGTCCAGCGGCGGCAGCCTGTCTTATACCTGGAACGTAGGTTTGGGCACCAATTTTCTTTCCCTGTACGGGTATTATCTGGCCAGTCCCTTTAACTGGCTGATTCTCTTATGTCCGGCGGCTTATGTCATCGAATTTCTGTCCTATATGGTTGTATTTAAGACAGGGCTGACAGGGCTGTTTTTTGCTGTATTCTTAAATAAAAAATCCGGACGGAAGGATTATTTTATCACCTTTTTCAGCATCTTTTATGCGCTGTCCGGCTATTTCGCCGCCTATAACTGGAATATCATGTGGGTGGACTGCATTATGCTGGCCCCCCTGATCCTGCTGGGACTGGAGCAGCTGGTAAGGGAAAACAGCTGCTGGCTCTACTGCTTCAGCTTAGGGCTGTGCATCCTGACCAATTATTATATTTCCATTATGGTCTGTATGTTCTGTGTCCTCTATTTTATTGTCCTGGTGGTTTCTCTGCCCTCTGAGGGGGAAAAAAAATATTCCTATGCCAGGATCTTCGTCAACTTCTGCCTGTTTTCTCTGCTGGCAGGAGGGCTGGCCGCCTGCCTGGTGATCCCGGAGGTGATGGCCCTGAGCCTGACCGCCTCCGGCGAAATGAACTTTCCCACAGAGTGGAATACCTACTTCTCTATTTTTGACATGCTGGCCCGGCACATGGCGCTGGTGGAAACGGAAATCGGCCTGGATCACTGGCCCAATATCTACTGCGGCACCGCCGTCTTTGCGGCCCTGCCTCTGTATCTGGCCAACCGGAATATCCCGTGGAAGGAAAAGGGAGCGAAAATGGCTCTGCTGGCATTTATGCTCTTTTCCTTTGCCACCAATATCCCCAATTATATCTGGCATGGCTTCCACTATCCCAACAGCCTGCCCTGCCGCCAGTCCTTCCTGTACATCGCAGTCCTTCTGTCCATGTGCTATGAAGGTGTCAGGGATATGGCGCCCGGCTGGCGCAGGCGGCTGTCCGCGGCCTTCGGCGGTGCATTTCTCTTCGTGATTCTGGCCCAGAAGCTGATCAGCGAAGAAGAAATCCCTTTTTATGTATATTATATCGCTTTGATTCTGCTGGGGCTGTATATGCTGTTTGTCTGGCTTTATCAGAACCGGCGGATCAACCGGGCCATGGCTGTCGTTCTGATGCTGGCCCTGGCCGTCATCGAAACGGCGGCCAATACAGCGGCCACCAGCATCAGCACCACATCCCGAACCGCCTATGTCCGGTATACCGAGGAATACCGCCAGCTGGCAGAGCAGGCCCAGGAGGAAAATCCCGGCTTTTACCGCTTTGAAAAATACAGCCGGCATTCCAAAAATGACGGCGCCTGGGCAGGATATCCATCTGCCTCCATCTTTTCCTCCACCGCAAATGCAGGGATGACAGATTTCTATACGGCCATGGGAATGGAAGGCTCCATGAATGCCTACGCCACCACCGGCATAACCCCTTTTCTCAGCGCCATCCTGAATATTCAGTATATCCTTTCGCCGGAGCCGCTGACAGAGGGAGAGGGACTGATGCTGTACAACCAGATCAATGGGGCCTATCTCTATCAGAATACCTGGACGATGCCGGTGGGATTTATGGTTCCCTCTGATATGAATGAGACATGGCAGCCGGCCAATACCAATCCTGTGGCCGCCCAGAACGCTTTCTCCATGCTGACCACAGAGGCAGGAAATATGCTGGATCCCATCGCCTCTGCGGAATCCTCCGGCAGCACCTTCCAGATCTGGCCGGAGGAGGAAGGCCATATCTTCGTCATGGTAGAAACCAGCCAGGTGGAGGACGTCCATGCTTCCATCGGAGACCGGAGCCTGAGCTTCAGCAATGTGGATCGGGGCTATCTGCTGGATCTGGGCTGGTGCAGCCCGGAGGATTCTGTCGTCCTGACCTCGGAGCAGGATACCGCCTTTATGGCATCCGCTTATATATTCCGCTATGACAATCTGAATACCATGGTGCAGCTGCTCAGCCAGCAGGGGCTGGAAGTAACCTCTTATTCCGATACCTCCCTGACCGGTACGGTCAATGCCCAGGAGGACGGCCTGCTGTTTCTGTCTATCCCTTATGACAATGGCTGGAGCCTGACTGTGGACGGAACAGAAACGGAAATCGAGATTTTTGCCGATGCCCTGATCAGCGTTCCACTGACGGCGGGAACCCATGAGATTCATCTGGAATATCATGCGCCGGGACAGAGCCTGGGGCTGATGGTCACTTCCGGCACCATTGTCCTGATCTGTCTGATGCTGCTGGCCGGCAGATTCCTGACGCCGGATCCTGCCCGGCAGGAAGCTCTTCAGGAGAAAAAAGAAGCCATCGCCCGGGGCCGGAAAAAACGGGAGCTGTCTCTGAGCCGCACAGCCTCTGTGGCTGAAGAATCAGAAGGCGTTCCCGGCGGCAGTCCCGGCAGGGAATACGAAGCCTGCGCCGGGACAGAGCGCCCGGAAGGGAAAGCGGCGGAAGAAGCCGCAAAAGACGGGACACAATACACAGAAAAAGATACACAGGAGGATCATCAATTATGAAATTATGGGGAGGACGGTTCACAAAAGAAACAGACCGTCTGGTAAATGATTTTAACGCTTCTATTTCATTTGACCGGCGTTTTTACCGCCAGGATATCCGGGGAAGCATCGCCCATGTGACCATGCTGGCGAAACAGGGCATCCTGACAGAAGAAGAAAAGGAACAGATCATATCCGGCCTGGAGTCTATCCTGGCTGATCTGGACAGCGGCGCTTTAGCCATTGATGAAAGCTGCGAGGATATCCACAGCTTTGTGGAGGCGACCCTGATCGAACGGGTGGGAGACGCCGGAAAGAAGCTGCACACCGGCAGAAGCCGCAACGACCAGGTGGCGCTGGATATGAAGCTGTACACCCGGGATGAGATCGGGGAGCTGTCCGCCCTTCTGAGAAAGCTGCTGGAAACCATTCTTTCTATTATGAAGGAAAATACGGAAACCTATATGCCCGGCTTTACACATATGCAGAAGGCGCAGCCGGTTACTCTGGCCCACCATATGGGCGCTTACTATGAGATGTTTTCCAGAGACCGCAGCCGCCTGGCGGACATCGCCCGCCGGATGAATACCTGTCCATTGGGCGCGGGGGCCCTGGCAGGCACTACCTATCCTCTGGATCGGGATGATACCGCCCGCCTGCTGGGCTTTGACGGCCCGGCCCTGAACAGCATGGACGCGGTCTCTGACCGGGATTACCTGATCGAGCTGCTAGGCGCGCTGTCCATTGTAATGATGCATCTGAGCCGTTTTTCTGAGGAAGTGATTATCTGGAACAGCAATGAATACCAGTTTGTGGAGCTGGACGACGCTTACAGCACCGGCAGCAGCATTATGCCCCAGAAGAAAAATCCGGATATCGCCGAGCTGGTGCGCGGAAAAACCGGACGGGTATACGGCGCTCTCATGTCCCTGCTGACCACGATGAAAGGGCTGCCTCTGGCTTATAACAAGGACATGCAGGAGGATAAGGAGCTGACCTTTGACGCCATCGACACGGCAAAAGGCTGTATCACCCTGTTCACCGGTATGCTGGCCGCCATGAAGTTCCAGAAGGAACGGATGCGGGAAAGCGCCGCGAAGGGCTTTACCAACGCCACTGACGCCGCTGACTACCTGGTAAACCACGGCGTGCCTTTCCGGGACGCCCATGCCATCGTAGGCCAGCTGGTACTGTTCTGTATCCAGCGGGATATGGCGCTGGAGGATATGACGCTGGAAGAATTTCAGGCCATCAGCCCGGTCTTTCAGGAGGATATCTACCAGGCAATCGACCTGAAAACATGCGTGGAAAAGCGGCTGACCATCGGAGGCCCGGGAAAAGCTGCAATGGAGCAGGTGATCGCCCGCTACGAGCGTTCTCTGGCGGAGGAATCCGGGAACTGATAAAACGCAAATACAAACATCATTCCACAGCTGACATAATAGAGGGAAGTCTCCCGCTTCCTGTTGGACTGCCCAGCAGAAAGCGGGAAACTTCCCTCTTTATATTTCATCAAGCTGTACCCGCAGATTGTGACGCGAGATACAAACGAGTTTACTGAGTCCGGATCGCCTCCAGAGCGCTCAGCCGCATCGCCCGCAGCGCCGGCATCAGGCCGGCCAGGATGCCGATCAGCGTGGAAAAGCCCAGAGCCGCCGCCGACAGCCACAGCGGGATATAAGAAATATAAGCCGCCTGGCCGCTGGAGGAAACGACATAATTAATCAGGGCCGATATGCCATAGCTGATCCCCAGTCCCAGGATGCCGCCGATAAAGCCGATAAAGGCCGCCTCCAGAAGGAACATGGAGCGGATATTGGACAGGCTGCAGCCCAGCACCTTAATCACGCCGATCTCCTTCGTCCGCTCATAGATAGACATCATCATCGTATTGGCGATGCCGATGGCGGCCACGAACAGAGATACGGCGCCGATGCCGCCCAGTACCGCCTGGGTCTGAGCTGACTGCTGCTGCATCGTCTGGACATACTCGGAATTGCTGTAGGTCTCAAAGCCCATATCTGAAATCGTCTTCTGCACCTCTGCCACATGGTCCATATCGTCCACCCGTACATAGCCGTTATTGAAAATCAGATAATTATACGGCTTTCCATTGGCCATAGTCGGCTGGCCGGGAATGACCTTATTTTTAAATACACGCTTCAGTACCGTTTTCATTGTATCCAGATCCGCGTAGGTATTCCAGCTGTATTCATTATATTCATCCAGGCTGCCAGCCACAATGCCGCTGACATTTACCAGATATTTTTTCGGCATCTGGCCATTTCCAGACTGGGCCTCATAGTAAGCGTCCATATCCAAAGTAGCGAACAGCGGCTGTCCCATCAGATCCACATCCGGCAGCTCGCCGGTTTCATAATAGCTTCTGCCGCCGCTGACGCTGTAAAAATCACAGATTACCTGATTCCCCAGCAGCAGCTCCAGCTCTGTGCCATTTTCCTCCGGCAGGCGCCCTTCTCCCAGAGGGATATCCATAGCCCGCAGCGCTTCTCCTGTCATTCCCTGAATATACAGATTAGACTGATAAGCCCCCTGGCGAACCATAATCGACAGATTCAGGATACCCGAAGATACCGTTACATGAGGGATCTGTCCGATCTCCTCCATTACCTCCTCCGTCAGCTGTTTGGGTTCTGATTCCTGGGTAACGCTGCCGTCGGAGCTGATCACCATACCGCTGCTGCCGCCATATACATTGATCGTTGTCAGGCCGCCGGAGCTGGCGATCTGCTCCATCAGCATCTTATTGGAACCGATACCCAGGGACATCATCACCACGATAGCCGCTGTGCCGATGATAACTCCCAGTATGGTCAGGATCGTCCGCAGCTTCCGCCGCCAGAGGCTGGACAGGCTCATTTTCAGCAAATCATGAAATTTCATCTAACCCCTCACTCTCAGACAATTCCTGAGCTTTCTTTTTCCGCTTCCGGATGATCACCGCCGCTGCTGCCGCCGCCAGCACCAGGATGACAATAACCGCGATGATTACCGGCGTATTGCTGCTTTCTTCTTCCATACCCTCCATATTCATCATGTCATCCATCATCATATCGTCCATTGGCACATAGTCATTGACAAACAGGGTATATTCCTGCTCCACAGACATGGCCTCTCCCGACTGATTCTCGTAGGCGATCTCGGCCGTCAGAGTGCCGTCATCCATGGTAGCCGCGATACCGGTCAGCATAGCGTCCACCGCGCCTGTCGCGCCGGCGTTCACATTGCCCACAAAGCATTCCGTAGGTTCGATGGAATCGCCGCTGAAGCGCACCATCACATTATAGAGGGTGGTTTTTCCCGTGTTGTAAATATTAAACATAATATTGGCCTGGGAACCTACGTCAATCGATTCCGGCATCACCTCCGGCGTGCTGATCTCCAGCTTATCCTGCTGCTTGACCGGAACGGACACACTGGCCGTAGATTCATAAGGATTTTTATCCGTATCCTCATAATTCATCTTTACATTCAGCACATAAGGACGGGGTGACAGATCCGTCCGGGCCGTCATCTCAATGCTGATATCCTGCGTCTGTCCGGGGCCGATCCGGTCTACGAAAATAGAGCTGGAGCCGGATACCGGCAGAAAAGCCGCCGCCGTAGAATTTTGATCGATGGCAAATTCTTCTGACTGGATATCGAATACCATGTTGGTCACGGCAGTCTGCTTAGAGGTATTGTTCATGCTCAGGGTAATGGTAAAGCTGTCGCCGGCGAAAATTTCCTCCGGCGCCGTGGTGTAGCCGGAAACGATCACACGGGGCACAGAGGTTTTTCCGTCTCCTGCTTCTCCCTGCTCCGCCTTCTCATCCAGCTCCGGGTTGCCCTGTACCATCACATAAATATCCTTTGTAATGCTCTTGTCAATCAGCGCGTCCGTATAGTAATCGATCTGGAAGGAAACCTTCTTATAGCCGCTGGTCACATCCCGGCGTGTTACCATGGAATAGGTAATAGAACGGGTTCTGGCATTGGGGTCCTTTTCCAGCCCTGTTCCCAGCAGGGTGTCCAGCTTCCGGGAATAGTCCATCTGCTGGATCTCAAAAGGGAAAATATTGCTGTCCGCGTCCACGATGGGCGTTACCACCACGCCATTGGCCGTGTTGCCGCCGTTATTCAGAAAGGTCAGCGTAATCTCCACCGGCTGTCCGTAGACGCATACCGGCGTGCTCTGATTTACGCCAACGGAAATTTTGATATCATTTTCTTCCGAAGGGTCGGAGGGCGTAGTTGTCTCTTCCGTGGGGACGGTGGGATCGTCCGCTTCCGGGTTGCCGTTGATATTGACGGAAAGGCTTTCCGAGTAGGTCAGCTCCTGCTTTTTCCCGTCCACCTCGCAGTCAAAGGTAATGGTATAATTAATCGTCCGGTAGCCGCTGATGACGTCATTTCTCGTTTTCAGCGGAATGGAAGCGGACGCTTCTGCTCCCGGGCTCAGGGAGGAGATATTCATATTCACCGGGTTATTATTGATTTCAAACGGGTAAACAGCGGAATCATTGGCCGCCGCAGGCTTGAAATACAGGTTTTCCACGGTTTTTTCACCTGTATTCCGGATAATCAGCTCCAGGTTTTTGGACTCTCCGTATGTAAATACCGGCGTATCCTCTTTGGTCAGCACCTGAAGGGAAATTCCCTCCATATCGTCCGGCACCTCGTTGCCGCTGATGGTAGCGCCTGCTGGCATACACCACACAAACGCCAGCGCCAGCGCTGTCACAATCAGTCTCTTTAACTTTTTCATTTTTTCATCCCCCTGTATTTTCTTTGGATAATACTGTTTCTTTCTGGCCTTCCTCAATCATGACGATTTTTCCGTCTTTGATGTGGAAGATCCGGTCGGCGAAACTGGCCAGATAATTGTCATGCGTTACCATCACCAGCGTCTGCTGTTTTTCCCTGACGATCCGTTTCATCAGGTTCATCACTTCTTCCGATGTGGCTGAATCCAAATTGCCGGTAGGCTCATCGGCGAAAATAATCTTCGGATCCACAATCAGCGCCCTGGCGATCCCCACTCTCTGCTGCTGGCCGCCGGACATCTGGAAGGGCCGGTGGGTTCCGTGATTGGGCAGGCCCACCAGTTTCAGCATGGCGTCTGCCTTCTTCAGCCTGATCTTGGTTCCGACTCCCCGGAAGCAGAGCGGCAGCGCCACATTTTCCCGGGCATTCATCGTCGGCAGCAGATGGAAGGACTGAAAAATAAATCCTACATTGTCCCGCCTGAACTTGACCAGCTGGTTCTCATTCATCTTTTCCACATGCTGTCCGGCAATCACCACCTCGCCCTTCGACGGTTTCTCCAGTCCGGCCAGCATGTTCAGAAGCGTAGACTTTCCCGAACCGGAGGGGCCGATGATGGCGCAAAATTCCCCTCTGTAAATGGTAAAATCCACTCCCCGCAGGGCGTAAACCCTGTTTTCGCCCATTCTGTATACCTTATACAGATTTCTTACCTGGATCACAGGCTTCTTCTTTTCTTCCACGTCTGCAGATTTCCTTTTCTCAGATTGTAATTCACCAATACGAATCCAGTTTCATTATAACAGATTCAGTATGGTAAGGAAACAGCATCTGCTTACAATTTTCTTACAAAACCTCCATCGCCGAACTGTTATGGGGAAAAGAAATGTTGGTTTTACAATGGAAATTTGCAGCCGCAGCGGTTATACTGTAAGCACAGCAGAAATTTCAGGACTCTCTCGCCGCTTATAGAGGCGGGAGGCATCCTACATCTGATAAATCGGGAAAATACCCGCGCACAATGATAGAATGGAGGACAACAAAATGATCCGTAAAGTGATTGAAATTAACGAAGAGAAATGCAATGGCTGCGGCCTTTGCGTGCAGGCCTGCCACGAAAACGCCATCGGCCTGGTGAACGGAAAAGCCCGCCTGCTGCGGGATGATTACTGCGATGGTCTGGGAGACTGCCTTCCCGCCTGCCCTGCCGGCGCAATTACTTTTACAGAGCGGGAGGCGGCTGCCTATGACCATCAGGCTGTGATGGAAAACAAACGAAAAATAGCTGCAAAGGAGACAATCGCTCCAGATGGGAAAGCTGGCCCGGTTCCCTCTCAGCTGACCCAGTGGCCGGTACAGATCAAACTGGCCCCGGTGACTGCCCCCTATTTCCAGCAGTCAGATCTTTTAATTGCCGCCGACTGTACCGCTTACGCCTACGGCAATTTCCACATGGATTTTATCCGGGGCAAAGTCACGCTGATTGCCTGCCCCAAGCTGGATGGAACAGACTATTCTCAGAAGCTGGCGGAAATTTTTAAAAACAATGAGATACGCAGCATAACCCTGGCCCGGATGACCGTCCCCTGCTGCGGCGGGCTGGAACGGATGGTGAAAACAGCGCTGGAAAACAGCGGGAAAGAAATCCCCTGCAAAATAGCGATCATTGGAATCGATGGCAAAATCGTAAAAGGAGAGAATGCATGATCGACCACATTGAAATACGCGGCGCCAAAGTACACAACCTGAAAAATATTGACGTAAATGTTCCTCTGAACCAGATTGTAGGCATCGCCGGAGTCTCCGGTTCCGGAAAATCCTCCCTGGCGCTGGGCATCCTGTACGCAGAAGGCTCCCGCCGGTATCTGGAAGCCCTGTCCGCCTATACACGGCGGCGGATGACCCAGGCGGCAAAAGCCCAGGTAGACGAAGTATTGTATATGCCTGCCGCTCTGGCTCTGCGCCAGCGCCCGGGCATCCCCGGCATCCGCAGCACCTTCGGCACCGGCACAGAGCTTCTCAGCAGCCTGCGGCTGATGTTTTCCCGGCTGGCCAGCCACCGCTGCCCCAACGGTCATTGCCTGCCTCCCACTCTGGCGGCAGCGGCAGGCCGGGCGCTGATCTGTCCGGAATGCGGCGCCGCCTTTTACGCGCCGTCAGCGGAGGAGCTGGCTTTTAACAGCCAGGGCGCCTGCCGTACCTGCGATGGAACCGGCATCGTCCGTACTGTGGATCGCTCCACCCTGGTGCCTGATGAATCCCTCACCATCGATGAGGGGGCGGTCGCTCCCTGGAATTCCCTCATGTGGTCCTTGATGACCGACGTCTGCCGGGCTATGGGTGTCCGCACTGACGTCCCCTTCTGCCAGCTGACCGATCAGGAAAAAGATATCGTCTACAACGGCCCGGCCGTGAAAAAACATATTTTATATCACGCGAAAAATACCAATCAGGCGGGAGAGCTGGATTTTACTTATTTTAATGCAGTCTATACCGTGGAAAACGCCCTGGCCAAGGTAAAGGATGAAAAGGGAATGAAGCGGGTAGAAAAGTTTCTGAAGCAGGATGTCTGCCCTGACTGCGGCGGAACAAGGCTTTCCCAAGAAGCCAGAGCCTCCCGGCTTCGCGGCATTTCTCTGGCTCAGGCCTGCGAAATGACCCTGTCTGCCCTGACCCGGTGGGTGGCGGAGGTTCCCCCATCACTGCCGGAGGAAATGAGACCGATGGCGGAAAGTATCTGCGCTTCCTTCCAGTCTGCCGCCGGCAGGCTGCTGGATCTGGGCCTGGGATATCTGACCCTGGATAGGGCCGCCTCTACCCTGTCTACCGGCGAGCGGCAGCGGATGCAGCTGGCCCGGGCGGTTCGCAGCCGAACCACCGGCGTCCTCTATGTACTGGACGAACCATCCATCGGCCTCCATCCCTCTAATATCACCGGACTGACCGGCGTCATGAACGATCTGATCAGAGATGGAAATTCAGTCGTTTTAGTAGATCACGATACCCAGATCCTGTCCCAGGCAGACTGGATCATTGAGATGGGCCCGGAAGCAGGCGCCGATGGGGGCCAGGTCATCGCGGAGGGTACGGTAAAGGAAATCGCAGGCAGCCCTCTTTCCAAAATCGGCCCTTTTCTTGCAGGAAGCCCGGCCACTTCTCTCCGGACCCAGGCCGGCGCCGGAGAAATGTTCCTTCATGGAAGGATTCATCTCTCTACCGGCGCGATCCATACTGTCAGGCCGCTGGAAACGGATATTCCAAAGGGCCGGCTGACCGCAGTAACCGGCGTCTCCGGCTCCGGAAAAACCACTCTGATTCTGGAAAGCTTGATTCCTGCTCTTCAATCCGTTATCAGCGGCAAAAAACTGCCGGAGCATGTAACGGCTGTCCGCGCCGATGGCATCCGGCAGGTAAAGCTGATCGACGCCACCCCGATTGGCGTCAATATCCGCTCCACGGTAGCCACCTATGCCAATGTCCATGACGAGCTGCGGAAAATATTTGCCCGGACGCCAGACGCCCGTCAGAACGGCTATAAAGCCGGGGATTTTTCCTATAATACCGGCAAACTTCGGTGTCCTGTCTGCGATGGAACCGGCGTTATCAGCCTGGACGTCCAGTTTCTGCCGGATGTGGAAATCACCTGCCCGGAATGCCGCGGCTCCCGGTATGGAAAGGACGCATCCCGTATTCTGTACCGGAACCGGAAAGGACAAGCTTACACGCTGCCTCAGCTGATGGACATGGATATCCGCCGGGCGCTGGCGGCCTGTGAAGACCTGAAGGTCGTCCGGCAGCGGCTGGAGGTTCTGGAAAATCTGGGGCTGGGTTATCTGACTCTGGGCGAAGAAACGCCCAGCCTGTCCGGCGGAGAAGCCCAGCGGCTGAAACTGGCCAGCGAAATGGGGAAGCCCCAGTCAGACGCCGTCTTCGTCTTTGACGAACCTACCATCGGCCTCCATCCTCTGGATGTTCAGACCCTTCTGAAGGTTTTTCAGACATTGATTGACAGCGGCGCCACCGTGATCGTAATTGAACACGATCTGGACGTCATACGCAGCGCGGATTATATTATTGATATGGGCCCCGGAGGCGGCGCTGACGGCGGCAGAATCGTAGCCGCCGGAACACCGGAGGAAATCCGCCGCTCTTTGCAAAGCATTACCGGAAAATATCTGTAAAAACAGAAGCGCAGCACAAAAGCGGCGGGCACAGCCACCCCGGCCATGCCCGCCACTGATATTGATATGCACTGCATTTTTTATTCGATTGTGATATATTTGGACTCTTCCACTTTCTTCTGAGCCTTCTTCGGAATAACCAGCGTCAGAATCCCATGCCTGAACTCGCCTTTGATATCTTCTTTCGCCACATCCTCGCCTACATAGAAGGTTCTTTCGCAAGCGCCGGTGTAACGTTCCTGACGGATATATTTTCCTTTCTTTTCTTCCTCCAGCCCTTTCTCTGCGCTGACAGTCAGATAGCCATTCTCCAGAGATACCTGAATCTCTTCTTTCTTAAAGCCTGGCAGATCCATCTCCAGCTTGTAGCTGTCTCCAGTCTCCTGTACATCCGTCTTCATCAGGTTTTTTCCTCTCCGGCCATACAGCTTCCTGTCCATTTTCCGGAAGTCTCTGTCATCGAAGAACGGGAAATTAAAGAAATCATCGAATAAATCTCTGCTGCTGTTATATAAACCAGGTCTTAACATAATCTGTTCCTCCTTATTTTGCAACTTAATGCGGTCTATATCAAATGTATTCCATCTATGTCAAATAAATTCGATCTATGTCAAATGCCTTCTCAGGCATGTATTTTATAATAGAAAACCAGTTCTGCCTGTCAGCCCTCAATGGAGATATATTTCTTTTCCTCCACCGCCGGTTTTGCCTCCTTCTTCGGCACTGTCAGCTTCAGGGTGCCATCTTCAAATTTTGCTTTAATATCTTCCTGGGTTATTTCATCGCCCACATAAAAGCTTCGGCTGCAGGAGCCATAGTAACGCTCACGGCGAAGATACTTGCTGTTTTCGTCTTTCCCATCATTGTTCGTTCCCGCGGCAGCCTGAATGGTGAGATAACCGTCCTTCAGCTCTGCCTTTACATCTTCCTTCTTTACGCCCGGCAGGCTCATCGTAATTTCATAACCGTTCTCTGTATCCTTGATATCTGTTTTCATCATCTCATTGGTACTGAAGCTGCAGCTGTTAAAAGGATATCCAAAGAAATCATCAAACCAGTCGTTTCCAAAAATACTAGGCATCATCATAAGTCATCTCTCCTTTTTCTATTTTACTGATTGCCTTTTCAGGAATCATCTGTTGTTTCTTTCGGACGCCGGTCCGGGAGCCATCTGGTATCCGTTTTCTTCCGGAATCTCTTTTCTGTTCCCTTTCCTTTGTTCTATGTGTAATATAACACGCTTTGTTAGCACTGTCAAGAGGTGAGTGCTAATTTTTTTGTGAAAAAATTGTGAAGTCCCGGTTTTCCTTGATTTTACGGGCTTCACGCCGGTTTTTCTTTTTGTAATTCCCTTGTTTTTTGGTCTACTACACCACATTTACACCATTTTCATGCAAGCTACGAGCCATGCAGGGATAAGACCGGAATGCCCGTTGGGAGCTTGCTCACAAAAGGGCAATTTCGGGATTAAACCTATACGGCGACAGCCGTGACCGAACGAACTTGTTCGTGAGGTGCATGGCGGATTTCCTACACTACCTGAACAGCGTCCATTTTGGCAATCTCATTTTCAATCCTTGCCCGCTCTGTGATATGGTTGTAGACTTCCATCGTCACGCCAATGTTGGCGTGTCCCATGATATACTGCACTACTTTCATATCAATCTCCATTCCGCCGCCTTTGGCTGGCGGCACAAATAGTAATGAAAGTATTTCAACTCTCTACTTTTTGCTGTAAAATTGCTTGTAAGAAGCTACACTACAAAGCACGGGAGGAGGAGTTGTAATAACTTTCTTCGTTTTAGACAGCATATCAATCAGTGTAAGTTCTGCCTTTTCAAGCACAAATAAGTGGCATCACGAATCCGTACACTAAGAATTGTTTAAACACCTTAGTTTAATCGTGTGGCAGTTCAGTCAATGGCTTCTTATCATTTGCGAAAGGAGTCTGACTATGAAAGTTACTTATCAAACCTGTTGTGGTGTCGATGTTCACAAATCTTTTCTCGTTGCCACAATTGTTAAAACCACTGGTGGCATTGAGCCTTCTTACCAAAAGAAGCGCTTTTCCACCTTTAACAATTCAATTCTTGAATTCAAGCAATGGCTTCTCGACAATGACTGTCATGATGTCTGTATGGAATCCACAGGTAAATACTGGGTTCCTGTATTCAATCTTCTGGAAGATGAAATCAATGTTGTCATTGCCAATCCCAAATGGGTAAAGGCGGTGAAAGGCAATAAAGATGATGCCAAAGATTCTAAATGGATTGGGGATTTGTTCCGTCTTGGACTTGTCAAAGGCAGTTATATTCCTTGCAAGAAAGTCCGTATTCTCAGGGAATACACTCGCTATCGTTACAAGCTTGTTTCCTGCCGTTCAAGTGAAAAGAATAGATATCAGAATGCTCTTACTGTTTGTAATGTTGCATTAGATTCTGTTGTTTCCGATATCTTTGGGAAGTCATCCACATCCATTATCGACTATCTGCTTGAACAATCGGGTACATCCATTAACCACGAAGAAATCGCATCTAAACTTCTTAGGAGTCTCAAATCCAAAGAAGATGCTGTTATAGAATCCGTCGAAGGATATCAGATGACTGATGCCCAAAAATATCGTATGCGGCCTGTCCGCGCACATATGGATTATATCACAGCTGAAATCAACGATGTTGATAAAATGATAGAAAATATGATTTCTTCTAATTCTGATTTTGAAAATGCTGTCCAGTTGCTCTGTACCATTCCGGGTGTAAAACGTGATAGTGCAATCACTATCATCTCCGAAATCGGTACCGATATGTCTCAATTCTCAAGTTCCAAGCGTCTATGCTGCTGGGCTGGTCTTACACCCGGCAGCAATGAATCTGCTGGTAAGAAGAAGTCTGTTCGGATTACACGTGCCGGAGTCTACCTCAAACCTGCATTGGTACAGTGTGCCCATGCAGCCGTAAAATCTAACAAATCTCCTTACTACAAAAAGAAATATGAATCACTGGTTAAACGCCGTGGCAAGAAAAGAGCCATTATCGCTATTGCCCGTATGATTCTCACCGCTATCTACCAGATGCTGTCTACTGGTGAGCAGTGGAATCCGAGCGATCTTTACAAAATCGATATGCCTGTAGCTCTTGTTGAAAAACAAAAAGCAAAAGCTATCAAGCAAGCCAAGAAACTATTGCAGCGAGAAGGATTACTTCCTCCTGATGAACCATTAGCTTCCTGACCTAATTTCCTAACTCTATAACACTTCAAAAAGTTGCCTGCTTTAGACAGCTTATTCAAGTGTGCCAATTTACGGTTTTCCTCTACTTTCTTTCACACTATATCTCCTCTTGTTAAAAGGGAGAAGGCCTCAAGTAGTGTCCACTCTTTCCGCCCGCCTTTTCCAGCAGATGAATCTTCTCAATTTCCATCCCCCGGTCCATGGCCTT
>CALWQE010000087.1 GCA_944383605.1 uncultured Lachnospiraceae bacterium | reverse complement strand
TGGAGTGGGCTGTGAAGGCATGCAATCTAGGCGCGGGGGAGATCCTGCTGACCAGCATGGATTGCGACGGCACAAAGGCCGGCTATGATATCCCGCTGACTAGGGCGATAGCGGATGCAGTGCCGGTTCCGGTCATTGCCTCCGGCGGCGCCGGGACTGTGGAGCATTTTTATGAGGCGCTGACAGAGGGGGGCGCAGAGGCGGCGCTGGCCGCGTCATTGTTTCACTATAAAGAGCTGGAAATCAGAACCGTAAAAGACTATCTGAACAGCCGGGGGATTCCGGTCAGACTGTAGGAAAATCCGATCGGCCATGGCAGTTCAGAATAACCGATATCAGTAGGATGCGAAAGAGAGGGAGAAGAGTATGGCAGCGATCAGCAATGACTGGCTGGTTCCGCTGAAGCCGGAATTTAGCAAATCATATTATGCGAAATTGTACCGCACAGTAAAAGATGAATATGAGCATCGAAAAATTTTTCCCAGCGCGGATGATATTTTCAATGCCTTTGCTTTTACGCCTTACAGCAAGGTGAAGGCAGTGATTCTGGGACAGGATCCCTACCATAATGACGGGCAGGCCCACGGACTTTGTTTTTCTGTGAAGCCGGATGTGGACATTCCTCCTTCCCTGGTCAATATTTATCAGGAGCTTCATGATGAGCTGGGATGCTATATTCCGAATAACGGCTATCTGAAAAAATGGGCGGATCAGGGCGTGCTGCTGCTGAATACGGTGCTGACTGTCCGGGCGCATATGGCAAATTCTCACCGGGGCATCGGCTGGGAGGAATTTACGGACGCGGCCATCCGGGCTGTTAACCAGATCGACCGGCCTGTCGTGTATATGCTGTGGGGCCGCCCTGCTCAGGCGAAAAAATCCATGCTGAATAATCCGAAGCATCTGATCCTGGAAGCGCCCCATCCCAGTCCGCTGTCTGCCTACCGGGGATTTTTTGGCTGCGGCCATTTCAGCGCCTGCAACGATTTCCTGGTCAAAAACGGGCTGGAGCCCATAGACTGGCAGATTGAAAATATAAGTAAATAAAGGTGGAGGACAACATGTCGATTGCAGAGCTTTTAAAAGCGATATTGTTAGGAATTGTAGAGGGAATTACGGAATGGCTGCCAATCAGCAGCACAGGACATATGATCCTGGTGGAAGAGTGGTTTCCCTTAAACGTATCTCAGGAATTTAATGAAATGTTTTTGGTAGTGATCCAGCTGGGCGCGATTCTGGCGGTATGCCTGCTGTTTTTTGACAGGCTGAATCCGTTTTACGGCAGGAAATCCCCCAAACAGAAAAATGAAACGTTTAAGCTGTGGGGAAAAGTAATCGTCGGCTGTATCCCTGCCGGCATTCTGGGGGTACTGTTTAACGACTGGTTTGACGAGCATTTTTATAACAGCGTGGTAGTGGCTGTTATGCTGATCCTCTACGGCGTCTTTTTTATCGTACTGGAACGGCGCAACCGGAGGAGAGATTTCAGCGTCAGAAATTTCAATCAGCTGTCTTACTCTATGGCTTTTGGCATCGGCCTGTTTCAGTGCCTGGCGCTGATTCCGGGAACCTCGCGGTCAGGCGCGACCATTCTGGGCGCTATGCTGCTGGGGGTTTCCAGGACAATCGCGGCGGAATTTTCCTTTTTTCTTTCCGCCCCGATTATGTTTGGCGCCAGCCTGTTGAAGGTGATTAAATTTATTCAAAGCGGCGTCGGCATCACCGGAAATGAGCTGATGATCCTGATCGTCGGTTCGGTGGTGGCTTTTCTGGTATCTGTAGCTGCGATCCGGTTCCTGATGGATTATGTCCGCCGCCATGATTTTTCTGTATTCGGCGTATACAGAATCATTCTGGGCATTGTTGTGCTGGCATATTTTTTCCTGTAAAACGGATCATGCCGGTTTATTTCAGGAAATCCCGTCCTTTTCACCCAGGGCGGGTTTCTTTTTCGTTTCTTTTGATTTTACCTGGATTTTACCGGAATTTGACAAAATTCCGGTTTTTTCATCTCCCAATTTACGGTAAATATTATACTGGCGACAGGCAATTCTTTTTTCCTGCCCCAGTTTTTCTATAGAAACGTCCGTATTCTGTAATATGAAGGAGTGAAGTTATGCAAAAGGAGCATCAGATCATAAAAGAGGTCTATGCGGCCAAGAAGGATGCGAAAAAAGCGGATGAGCTGATTCGTGCTTATCTTCCTTACATACGGTCTGAAACATCGAAATGTATTTCCCGGCTCTGTACGGAGCAGGATGATGAGTTTAGCATCGGTATGATTGCTTTCCATGAAGCGATCTTGGGGTATGAAAAGGAAAAAGGAGCATTTTTACCCTATGCGTCCCTGCTGATTCGAAGCAGGCTGATTGATTATCAGCGGAAGGAAGCCCGTCACAGAGGCCACTTATCGCTCGATGCGGAGCAGGGAGAGGATCAGCATACCCTGATGGATGAGCTGACAGATGGGAATGACTGCTATGAGGAAGCGATGACCAGGGAAGCGACTCGGCAGGAGATCGAAGAGCTGGCGGCGGTGATGAAAAAGTTCGGCGTCAGTTTTTCTGACGTGGCAGACCATTCTCCCAAACAGCAGCGCACCCTGGAGGCCTGCCAGGCGGCGATCCGGTATGCGGCTGAAAACAGCCGGCTGCTGGACGAACTGCTGCAGACGAAAAAACTGCCTATGGCCCAGCTGGTACAGGGTTCCGGCGTAGAGCGGAAAACGCTGGAGCGCCACAGAAAGTATATTCTGGCTATGCTTTTGATTCAGACCAACGGATATGAAATGATTCGCGGGCATCTGAGGCACGTCCTGAAACAGAAAGGAGGGATGCGGGCATGAAATATGTTGTAATGGAATGCAGTCTGAGCTATGCGGTGGTTTTGGATGAAGCAGGCCGGTTTTTGAAGGTGGCTAATCTCCACTATGAAGTGGGCCAGACAGTTACCGATGTGATTGAAATGAAAATTCCGGAAAAACATACTGGTTCCGAAAAAGGAAAAGCCCGAGGCTGGATTTATTCCATTGCCGCTGCCGCCGCCTGCCTGGCGCTGGTATTTTCCATGTTATTCCAGGGAGGCGCTGCGCCATACGCCTCTGTTTATCTGACCATTAATCCGGAGGTAAGGATTGATATCAATCAGAAAGATATGGTTGTGGGGCTGGATGGCATAAACCCTGACGGCGATGATCTGATCGAAGGCTATCGTTACCGGAAAAAGCCTCTGGATCAGGTGATGGATGAGCTGATGGATCGGGCGATTGAGATGGGATATCTCTATGAGGGAGGACAGATTACTCTGACGCTGGACGCAGAGGACGATCAGTGGATTGTCAGCCACAGCAAGTCTTTGACAGAGCATCTGAACGATTATCTGAAGGAAAAAATCAGCGTTACCATAGAGATTGAAAACACTCGGACAATAAACCAGGAAATTATTATCCCGGTGGCGCCGGAAACTGCGGCGCCGGAAACCACGGCCCCAGAAACCACAGTACCGGAAACCACGGCTCCGGCTGAGGGAGACAGCGATTATGGGGCGGACAGCGGGCAGTCAGATTATGGCCAGTCGGACTACGGAGCAGAGCCGGAGGATGATGGCCAGTCGGATTACGGAGCAGAGCCGGAGGATGATGGCCAGTCAGATTACGGAGCAGAGCCGGAGGAGGACGGCCAGTCGGATTATGAAGAAGACGGCGGTTCTGATTATGAGGAAGAAGAGGAGGATGACGATTAATAAAATTTTTTCAGCTGCCCCGGTTTTCCATTTTCGTTTTCGTATTCTATGGATGTAAGGTGAAAAAGCCAGGTAAGGGTTTCCGGATTCAAGAAAAAAGAAAAAAGAAAATAAAAAAAATGAACAGCTACCCCACTTTTAGAAAAGGGTATGCGTAATCTGTAAATGTAAAAGCAATCAGGAAGCCCTTACAAATCAGAAAAAATATATATGGAGGAAGATCAGTATGAAAAAAATGAGAATGAACGAAATGGCAGCAGAAAACAGAAACAGAAGAAACAGAGCCAGAGGAATCCTGGCAGCGGGAGCCGTATTATTATTAACCTTTTCCTGCCTGGCAGGATGCGGACAGAACCCAGGCGCGGCAGAAACCACAGCAGCCGCAGTGATGGAGACTGCGGCAGGCACAGAGCTGGCGGCAGGAGGCGTATTGTTCCTGAGTGTGAATCCGGAGATTGCCATTACCTATGATGGGGAGGGAAATGTCACAAAGGTAGAATCCCGCAACGCAGACGGACAGAAAATTTTGGAAAACTATACGGGGTATGAAGGCAAGGCAGCCCGCGAGGTAGTGACAGAGCTGGTTACTGCGATTGGAGAGGCGGGATACTTTGTAGAGGAGATTGAAGGAGAAAGCCGGCAGATTACCATTGAGATTGAAGCGGGTTCCTCTCTTCCCTCAGAGGCTTTCCTGGACGAAGTAGTGGCGGATGTAAAAAATTGTGTGAATAGCCATGAATGGCACAGTCCGCTGAATATCATGGGCGAAAGTGACTACGGCATGACCGATTATGTGGATACAGACTACGGCCCCAACAATGATGGCGTAACCGACTACAACGATACAGACTATGGCCCCAACAATGACGGCGTAACCGACTATAACGACACGGACTACGGCCCCAACAATGATGGCGTAACCGACTATAACGATACAGACTACGGCCCCAACAATGATGGCGTAACCGACTACAACGACACGGACTATGGCCCCAACAATGATGGCGTAACCGACTACAACGATACAGACTACGGCCCCAACAATGACGGCGTAACCGACTACAACGACACGGACTACGGCCCCAACAATGACGGCGTAACCGACTACAACGATACAGACTACGGCCCCAACAATGACGGCATAACCGACTACAACGATACAGACTACGGCCCCAACAATGACGGCATAACCGATTACAACGACACGGACTATGGCCCCAACAATGATGGCGTAACCGACTATAACGACACGGACTATGGCCCCAACAATGACGGCGTAACCGACTACAACGATACAGATTACGGCCCTAATAATGATGGCGTGACTGATTACAGCGGGGATACCAATTATGATGATGGCGGCACTACCAATTATGACGGAGGAAATTCCAATTATGACGATGGCGGAGACTCCAATTACGGCGGCGGAGATTCCAATTATGACGATGGCGGAAGCAATTATGACGCAGACGGGGAAGACGGCGACAGCGGTTACGATGATTGAAAAGAAGGCGGTTCAGCTGCGCCATGAGCTGAAGCATACCATTAACCGGCAGGATGATCTGGAGCTGACAGGGCGGCTGAGAAAATTGTTCCGGCATGACCGGCACGCTGACTCACACGGGATCTACCGTGTGAGCAGCCTGTATTTTGACACGCCCTGGGATAAAGCTTTGCGGGAAAAAATAGACGGCGTGAACCGCCGGGAAAAATTCCGGCTTCGATATTATAATGAAGATCTCTCCTTTATCCGTCTGGAGAAAAAATTTAAAATCAACGGCATGTGCGGCAAATATACCGCCAGGCTGACGCTGCCGCAGGCGCGGCAGCTGCTGGAGGGGAAGATTGATTTTCTGCTGTCCGGCAGCCATCCGCTGCTGACAGAGCTGTATAGTAAGATGAAGGGGCAGCTGCTGGCTCCCAGGACGGTGGTCATTTATGACCGGGAGGCTTTCCTGTATCCTCCCGGAAATGTAAGAGTGACCATCGACCGGAACCTGCGGGCGGGACTGAGAGAAAATGATTTTCTGAATCCCGGCCAGCGCCATATGGATATCTCTGAGGGACTGGCAGTGCTGGAAGTTATATGCGCCCAGTTTCTGCCGGATCTGGTCAGGATGGCGGTTCAGGTGCCATGCAGGCAGGCCTCTGCCTTTTCGAAATACGCGGCCTGCCGGAAATTCAACTAATCAGGGCAGGCCCCGGATTCATATTGAACGGAATCAAGGGGCGGCGGCAGGAGGTTTTGCAATATGATACAATTTCAGGATATTTTTAAATCTTCTTTTTTGGAAAATGCGGCGGCAATTCCGGCATTCGATATGGCGCTGGCGCTGATTCTGGCTTTTCTGACAGGTTTGTTTATCTTTTTTGTCTATAAGAAAACCTATGCGGGAGTGATGTACTCGGCCAGCTTTGGCGTAACTTTGATCGCCCTCTGTATGATTACCGCTCTGCTGATTCTGGCAGTGACCAGCAATATTGTCCTTTCCCTGGGTATGGTAGGCGCTCTGTCTATTGTCCGGTTTCGGACTGCAATCAAGGAGCCGTCGGATATCGCTTTCCTTTTTTGGTCGATCGCGGCGGGAATTGTGCTGGCTTCCGGGTTTATTCCGCTGGCGGTGGCAGGGAGCGTGATGATCGGCGGGATGCTGATGGTTTTTTCCAGCCGGAAGGGGTTCGAACGGCCTTATATTCTGGTGGTTCACTGTGAAAGCGACCAGACAGAGCAGGAGGTATGGGGCTTTTTGGAAAAGATGACAGAACGGATTTCACTGAAAAGTAAGAGCGTCAGTCCCGGATGTATCGAGCTGAATTATGAGGTGCGGCTAAAACAGGAGGATACCAGCTTTGTCAATCAGCTGGCCCGGATGCCGGGCGTATCCCATACGGTCATGGTATCCTACAATGGAGATTATATGAGTTGATGCGATGCTGAAATCAAAATATATCGATAAAATATGTCTGTTAGGAACGGCTCTGGCTCTGACAGCGGTGCTTCTTTTCATAAACGGCGAACAGCTGGGGCTTACGCCTTATTCCGCAGCGCCCGGCTATATGAGCCGGCTCTTTGACCCTTCCAGAGTACATACGGTGGATATCAGGATTGACGACTGGGAGGCTTTTCTGGAAACGGCGCCGGAGGAAGTATACAGCTTGTGCAGCCTGGTAATCGACGGAGAAGTCTTTTCTAATGTGGGGCTGCGGGCGAAGGGAAATAATTCCCGGCGGCTGACAGAAGAATACGGGCTGGACCGGTACAGCCTGAAGGTGGAATTTGACCATTATACCTACGGCAGTTACTATGGGCTGGACAAATTTTCCCTGGACTCATCCTTTCAGGACAACAGCTATCTGAAATCCTGGCTTGTGTATGATATGATGGACTATATGGGCGTGCCCGCCTCTTTGTGCAGCTACGCCTGGGTTACGGGAAACGGCGAGGACTGGGGGCTGTTTCTGGCAGTGGAAGAGCCGGAGGAGGCGTTTGCCAGAAGGAATTTTGGCCCGGATTACGGCCAGCTGTATAAGCCGGACTACCGTTCTCTCAAGGAGGAAAACGCAGATGTTGCCCTTCGCTATACCGACAGCCGGGCAGAAAGCTATGACAATATTTTCCGAAACGCGAAATTTGACATAACAGATGAGGATAAAAACAGGCTGATTGAGGCGCTGCGGATTTTGTCTGAAGGGGAAAATCTGGAGGACGGGGTGAATGTAGACGAGGTACTCCGCTATTTTACCGTCCAGGTATTTGTGGTAAATCTGGACAGCTATCTGGGCCCAACCGGGCATAATTATTTTTTGTATGAAGAGGACGGGAAAATCAGTATTCTGCCATGGGATTATAATCTGGCTTTTGGCACCTATTCTCTGGGGATGCCGGATCCCATTAATGATTCTACTCTTTATGTCAATTATCCTATTTTTACCCCGGCTTCAGGAGAGGTGATGCTCAACCGCCCCCTTTACCATAACCTGATGAAGCATAATGAATATTTCAGCCGTTATCAGGAATATTTCAGCCGGCTGATCAGCGGCTATTTTGAAAGCGGTTATTTTCAGCGTTTTATAGAGGAGACGGTAGAGATGATCCGTCCCTGGGTGGAAAAGGATCCGACAGCTTTTTGTTCCTATGAAGACTTTCTGCTGGGAGCGGATACGCTGACAGAGTTCTGCCTGCTCCGGGCCCGGAGCGTGCGTGGGCAGCTGGCAGGTGAAATCCCGGCCACCATCAGGGGACAGATGGAGGATCAGAGCAGCTTTATAGATGCTTCCGGGGTATGGCTGCCGGATATGGGAGAGATCGCGGATCTAACCCCCCATGCGCCCGGAAGCTGACGTACCACCAAAGATGAAAATCCGGCGGGCAGCAGGCTTAAAGCAGGCTGTGCTTGCGCTGATACAGCTCCAGGATATCGATGGACAGCTGGCAGTATTTCCGGACATAAGGATCGTCCAGGCTGTATTCCAGAATTTCCTGAATTTTACGAATCCGGTAGAGGACGGTATTCCGGTGCGTAAAAAGGGCGGTGCTGGCCCGGGATACGGAGCGTTCGCTGTCCAGAAATACTTTCAGTGTATGGAACAGCTCGTCCCCGTTTAGCTGGCTCTGCTCCCACAGCTGGATGGCCGCCGGCATACAGGCATGTACAGAGTGGATCAGTGAACCGGATTCAATGATATACTGGATGGCGTAATAAAAAAAGTCATAATATTTTTCCTGGGGATGGAGGACTTTTCCGCAGGAAGCGGCATAATAATCACCTGCATCACCAGATCCAGGCTCTTATCCGGGTCGCCCCGCCCTTCCTCCGGACTGGTCACTTCGGCCAGAGCAAGATAATAGCAGTCATCGGCATTCCATCCCTGGTACTCCAGCTGGATTTCCAGCTGCTTTTCATCATACGGGTTGCCGAAAAGAATGTTATAAAATACGTTGGTATTATTCAGAAAGCTTTCATAATAGATCTGTCCCAGGCTGGGCTCCAGCATGGCGGCGATGATTTCCAGAAGCTGCCAGTCTCCCGGATTGACGGCTCTTTCCTTTTCCAGTACGGTCAGCCGTCCGCATACAATATCATTGCAGTACATACAGTAGGAGATGCCGCCGTATTCCATCATCCGGTTTCGGGAAAAAGAAAAAGACTGGGCGCCGTGGCTGCTCAGATCTACACTGGTGGAGCTGCCGCGCATCTGCTGCATGGCGTTCAGAGAGGTATAGCCGTACTGCCACAGATAGTCCCATTCCTCATCCAGGGAGTCTGCGGGATACTGCCGGGTCAGAGCCAGCACCCGGCTGTTGGCGTCCAGGATCATCATGGGATTCTGGAAAACCTGCCATGCCAGATCGATCACGCCCTGGTAGTCCCGTCTGCGGATCAGCTGAATCATCTGGTCTGCCCATTCCTGGAAATAATCGAATACGCTCTGGATGATTTCCACGCCCTGGGTCACATCCATGTTGTGGACGCGGATGATATCCCCTTCTCCGTTGCAGACAAGGTCGTCCCCTTCCTGATAGACATGAACACAGTTTGTCGCGTAAACCCGCCGGGCACTTTTGAGGACGACAGGGGCATCATTTTTGATGTCCAGGATCATGTCCAGAGAAGACAGGCGGTTGGCGATCATCCACATACTCAGCTTCATAAACCAGCACTCCTTTACATTCTATCCCACTATGTTTTTGTATTGTAGAAAAAAACGGGAGATTGAACAGAGATTGAATTAACAAAAATCGCGGGCCGCTGACGAAGGAAAATTGTGCGGGCCATACATGGCAACCTGAACCCTGTCCGGTATAATGGATTTAACGAATCTATTACAAGGGGGTTGCATGTTTTATGCAAGAAAAAAGTTTAAGTTCGTCACAGGTAAATAAATGTACGATTTGAATATCAGTAAATTATGACCTCTCAACAGAGGTTACAGTGTTTTAATAAAATCCTCCAAAAGCCTTGAAAATAAAGGATTTATCGCAATGTGTTCGCCTTATCTCTTTATACGGTTACACA